>JAJTGC010000101.1 GCA_021298975.1 Oxalobacteraceae bacterium | reverse complement strand
GTCAAGGAAGTACACGGTGCAGGCGGCTATGGGATGCTGGTCGGGCCTGCCTCAACGCGTGCCGAGATTGAAGATTTTCGCCAGCGACTGCTGGCCAAACCTGACGGCTACATCGCACAACCCACGCTGGCCCTGTCGGCCTGCCCCACTTATGTGGCGTCCGGTATCGCACCGCGCCACATCGATCTGCGTCCTTTTGTCCTGTCCGGTAAAACCGTCACCATGGTGCCCGGTGGGCTCACGCGCGTGGCACTGAAAGAAGGCTCACTGGTGGTCAATTCGTCGCAAGGTGGTGGCACCAAGGATACCTGGGTACTGGAGAAATGACATGCTGAGCCGCACCGCCGATCATCTGTACTGGATGGCACGCGAACAAGGCTGGCGCGCTGTGCTGGGCATCTCCGAACTGCAGCCAGCTTTCGATGAAAAATACGGACTTCTCACGCGCAAGGACGTCATCGATTTCATGGTGCGCGATCCCGAGAATACGTCGTCAATCGCCGCCTGCCTGACACATGCACGAGAAAATGCACGCGCGGTACGGGGCACGCTCACCACCGAAGTCTGGGAAACCCAAAACACCACTTGGCTGGAAATGAATCATCTGCTCAGAGAAGGCATTCTCGAGCGCGATCCAGGTGAATTCTTTGAGTGGGTCAAGCACCGCTCTCACTTGTCACGCGGCGTGACGATAGGCACGATGCTCAAGGATGAGGCTTTCTATTTCATTCGCCTGGGTACTTTTCTTGAGCGTGCTGACAATACCGCACGTCTGATCGATGTCAAGTTCCACGGCGCAGACCGCGAGCTGCTCACAGCGACCGACATGGATTTTTATCATTGGGCTGCGGTGCTGCGCTCGGTATCGGCTTTTGAAACTTACCGCAAAGCCTATCGAGATGTCATCACGCCTGAGCGGGTGGCTGAACTGCTTATTCTTCGGGGTGACATGCCTCGCTCCTTGATGGCTTGTCTGGCCGAAGTCGTGAACAACCTCGAACAGGTACGCAATGATGTCTCGCGCGAGACAGAGCGTTTCGCAGGACGACTGCATGCCGATCTGCGCTTCAACAGCATCGAGGACATCATGCATCATGGTCTGCATGACTTTCTGACTGACTTTCTGGAACAGATTTACGATCTGGGCGATCGGGTCAGCCGCGATTTTCTGCTGCCGCTTGCCGCATGAAATCTACCACGCTCGCGATTCGGCATGAAACGATCTATCGCTACGAAAAGCCGGTGGGATATTCGATACAGCAGCTGCGACTGAAGCCGCGCAGCGAGCTGCTGCAACGTATCAACCACTGGCACATTGCGACACCGGGCAAGCAACAGGCAGCGCAAGATGCATTTGGCAATAGCAGTGAGATACTCACCATCATCACGCCTCACCAGGAAGTCCGCATCGTTGCCAGCGGCGTGGTTGAGATTCAATCACCGGACCGCGGCAGACTGATGGAAAAAATGCTTCTCTCGCCGCTGGCCTTCACCGTTCCGACCCGACTCACCGAACCGCTTGATACGGTGCGATCTTTTGCGGCAGACAATCTACCAGCGCAGCCAAGCAGTCACCAGTTACTGGATTTTTCGCAGGCCATTTGTGAGGCCATCCATTACGAGACGGGCGCAACGGGCTCAAGCAGCACCGCCAGTGACGCGCTCGCACTGGGGAGGGGCGTCTGTCAGGATCACGCCCATCTCTTCATCGCCAGCTGCCACAGCACTGGAATACCCGTACGGTATGTGTCGGGCTATATTGATCCGGGCGAGGTTGCCCACAGCGCCAGCCATGCCTGGGTAGATGTCTGGGTAGATGAGGTTGATTTTTCCGGCTGGGTGAGTATTGATGTCACGCATGCGCGCTTTCAAACTGCCGCCTACTGCCGGCTGGCCGTGGGCAGGGATTATGAATCAGCCGCGCCAGTGCGTGGCATAAGGCGCGGTGGTGGAGACGAGTTAATGGATGTGCGCGTGGATATCAGCCCGCTGTGAGGAAGATCGGCCGATGCGTGGCAACCAATCGCTCAGTTAAAATGCAGCTTTGCCTTTCTGGGTAGTGGTCATGACTTATTGCATCGCGATGCGCCTCAACGCGGGCCTGGTTTTTCTCTCGGATTCACGCACGAACGCGGGTGTCGACCAGATTGGTACATTCCGAAAAATGAGTGTGTTCGAAAACTCGGGGGATCGCATGATGGTGCTTATGAGCGCCGGTAATTTATCGATCTCCCAATCCATCCGGCAAATGGTTGCCGAATATCTCTCGCCTGACGGCACCAGCATCTGGACCGCCTCGTCCATGGTTGAAGCCGCGCAGATCGTCGGCGAGTGCATACGCAACGTACACAAGCGTGATGCCGAGTCCCTGGAAAAATTTGGCATTGACTTCAACGTCAGCCTGATTTTCGGTGGACAAATCCGCGGTGAACGCTGTCGTTTATTTCAGATGTACTCGGCAGGGAATTTCATCGAGTCGCATGATGAAAATCCTTACTTCCAGATCGGGGAGTCCAAATACGGCAAACCCATTGTCGATCGGGTCATCTCTCCCGTCACGCCACTCGATGAAGCAGCGAAATGCGCACTGATTTCCATGGACTCCACTCTGCGCTCCAATATTTCGGTAGGCTTCCCGCTTGATCTGCTGGTTTACGGCACAGACAGTTTGTCTATCGGACGTTTCGTTACGATTGATGAAAAAAATCAGTATTTTCAAATGATACGCAGCACCTGGGGACAGCAGCTCAGATCTGTGTTTGAAAGTATTCCGGATCCCGTGTGGAATGCCGCACCGGAAGCGACGAGTAATGTACTGTCGACGAGTGGACATCTGAATCATCCTGTACGCATTTCGCCACCAAGCGCCATCGCACGGGTTGAAACGCGAACGCCGCAACGGCAAACACTGGCGCAAGACGACGATCATCAACGTCAGTACTGATCACCGAACCAGCGCCTGCACGCGCTGGTAGTTTTATTTCATTGAGACGCTTTTTTCTGCGTCTTTTCTTCAGCATCTCCGCAACATCTCACGTAATTGAACTGACAGCGAGCCACAGCTGCCACTAAACTCCGCCGCCTTGATTTAACTTTTTGTTAATGATCATGTCGGCCAAACAACTTCATCGCTTCACCCTTATTTTTTTCATTGCAGCGCTGATCACACCGGCTCTGTGTACTGCTCAGTCCCCGGAAACCGAGCAGCTGCTGCGTCAGCAAGAGCGCGAACGTGAACTGCGTCAGCAGAATGAAATACAAAAGTCCTCACATTTGCCGACACCCAAGCTAGAGGCTTTCCTGCTCCCTACTGAAGAAACACCCTGTCAAGTCATTCAAACGCTGATCTTGCAAGGCGATGCGAGCGAACATTTTCAGTGGGCACTGGCAGCCGCTGATCGAGACAATGATCCGGCGCGCGGTCGCTGCCTGGGGCCATTGGGTATCGACGTGGTCATTCAGCGAATACAACAAGCGATACTCGACCGCGGTTATGTGACAACGCGCGTACTGGCTGAAAAGCAGGACCTTCGCAACGGCGCGCTCACGCTCACGCTGCTGCCCGGTCGAATTCGCCATATCCGCTTTGAAGACGGCACGCCATCACGCGCCACCCTGTGGAATGCCATGCCGGCAAAGCCGGGCGATATTCTCAATGTGCGCGAGCTGGAACAAGGACTCGACAACTTCAAACGACTGCCCAGTGCTGACGCAAATCTGCGAATCAACTCGGTACAAGACGCTGATGCCGTACGCAGTGAAAGTGATGTGATCATCGAGTGGAAACAAGCACTGCCGTTTCGACTGAATCTCTCGCTTGATGATGCGGGCAGCAAATACACCGGCAAACATCAGGCTGCCCTGACACTCGCCTATGACCACTGGTGGACGCTCAATGATCTTTTCTACGTCAGCGTCAATCAAGCCGTGGGGGGTGGTTTACCCGGTGATCGTGGTTCACAAGCACAAACGATTCATTATTCAGTGCCATGGAAAGAATGGCTGATGTCAGCCACCGCCACCCAATTCGAGTATTACCAAATGATGCCGGGTCTGAATCAGAACTACAACTACCACGGTAACGGTAACAACCATGAACTGGCGGTCACGCGTCTGCTCTCTCGCAACAGCATCAGCAAGACCAGTGCCAGCCTGCGCTGGTGGTCTCGCGAATCACGCAATTTCATCGACGATGCCGAAGTCCGTCCTCAGCGACGCGACACCGGTGGCTGGGAACTCGGACTGAATCACCGCTTGCAAATTGGCACTGCGTCGATCGATGCCAATCTCGCTGCGCGGCGCGGTACGGGCGCCTTTGGATCACGAACCGCACCCGAAGAGGCATTCGACGAGGGCACATCCCGTATGCAGATCCTGCGTGCGGACGCGACACTCTCCGTACCATTTCGTCTGGCGTCGCAGCGCCTTCGCTATGGTGCCGGCTGGCGCGCACAGTGGAACGGCACGCCACTGACACCGCAGGATCGTTTCGCCATCGGCAGTCGTTACACCGTACGCGGCTTTGATGGTGAATCCTTCCTTAGTGGCGATAGCGGCTGGTTTTTACGTCAGGAGCTTGGACTTTCTCTGACACCCATCGCCAGCGAACTCTATGCAGGTGTCGATACCGGCAAAGTCGGCGGTCGATCGACCACAACGCTGCTCGGCAACCGCCTGACCGGTGCCGTTATCGGCTTGCGCGGCAGTGCGGCGCGCGTGTCCTGGGATCTCTTCCTTGCTCGTCCCCTGGACAAACCCGAAGGATTCCGTACCTCGAGTACCACGGCCGGCTTTTTCCTCGGTCTCAATTTCTGAAAGACACCCCATGACGCTACGTCTTGTCACACTGGCGCTGGCCAGCGTGTGGTTTGTTGTGCCTGCGTTGCCTGTCGCAGCACAAGTAATCGCTGCACCAGATGCCCCTGCCAACCAGCGCCCCATCGTGCTGCAGACGTCGAACGGATTACCGCAAATCGACATCACGGCGCCCACGGCGGCGGGCGTGTCACGGAACAGCTTCAAGCAGTTCGATATCGATGCCGGCGGCGCGATCATCAATAACGGCCGCACTGCCTCGCTCACTGAGCTAGGCGGCTGGGTTGCCGCCAACCCCAACATGGCCGCCGGCAGCGCTCGCGTGATTCTCAATGAAGTGCACAGCAGCCATCCGAGTCAGCTCAAAGGCTATCTCGAGATCGCCGGCAGCAAAGCCGAACTGGTCATTGCCAACCCCGCCGGCATTACCTGCAATGGCTGCGGCTTCATACACGCATCACGCGCCCATCTGATCACCGGCACACCCGACTTTCAGGGAGCAGAGCTGAAAGGCTTTACCGCTGGCACAGGCGGACTGCGCATCGAAGGCAAGGGTCTCGACGGGCAACGTGTTGATGCCGTCACGGTCTTGTCGCAAGCCATAGCAATCAATGCGGGGCTCTGGGCAAAAGACCTGAGCGTAAACCTCGCACGCACTGCGACCGATGGTGCCACTGCTGGTGCGCCCAATACCGCACCGGTCTTTGCGCTGGATGTCGCCGCACTGGGTGGCATGTACGCCGGAAAAATCTGGCTCATCGGTTCGCCACATGGACTCGGTGTTCGCAATGCCGGTTCTATCGCTGCCCAAACCAAATTGACACTCAGCCTCGATGGCATTCTGGATAACGTCGGGCGATTGGATGCTGATCAGGTCGTAGTGCACGCGACCGAAGTCAATAACTTCGCCACCGGCAGCATCACGGGACGAGATGTTGCCATCGGTACGCAGCGCTTGAGCAACGCAGGACATCCTGATGCTGCACCGCTCATCGCTGCAGACAATCGTCTGGAAATCGGCGCAAAAGAAATCCTCAATACCGATCAGGCGCTGATTTTTTCAGCTGGCGATATCCATATCGGTGGCGCTTTGGATGACAGTAATCGGGCCGTCGGCTCTGCTCTATCGCTGACGAATGCGGACGCCACGATCGAATCCATAGGGTCCATCACGATTCATGCGGATAAGCTCCGCAACCTGAACAAGGGCGTCGTGACCGAAGAACGAAAATTCGGCGACACCACAACACTCAGCTACCTTCAGCCGCAGGGCAGCAGCGAGAAAAGTCCTCTATCAAATTTCCGCTGGGAGGGCTGGAGTCGCGCTGGGCGCTATCGATGGAAAACCGACCCGTCTCAAATCACTGATGGCATTCCGGGACAGACACCCCTGCCGGGCGTGAGCGAAGAGTTCTGTGAAGAACGCGCCGGCCAAGAAACTTGCACCCCCTTGGCGGGCGCACTGTATTTGCGTGACGATCCGGCCTGGGCTTATTTCAGACTCACACCGCCTGATGAAGCACCACCGCCACCCGGTGACGCGCCGACGCCACCGGCGCTCATCCCGCCATCAGCACCAGCCAACACCACTGACCAGCAAAGCG
>JAJTGC010000100.1 GCA_021298975.1 Oxalobacteraceae bacterium | reverse complement strand
CTTCATCGGTGCCGGGCTACGTGGCGGTCCCAAGCCACGTATCGTTGCGGTAGAGCCGGCCGCTTGTCCTTCGCTTACGCGCGGCAAATACGCCTATGACTTTGGTGATACCGGCCATATGGCGCCACTGACCAAGATGCATACGCTGGGCTCCACATTTACGCCGCCCGGCTTCCATGCAGGTGGTTTGCGCTATCACGGCATGGCACCGCTGGTCTCGCACCTGAAAGAGTTGGGTCTGATCGAGGCGACGGCTTATCATCAGACTGAATGCTTTGCAGCGGGTGTGCTGTTCGCACGTCACGAAGGTATCGTGCCCGCGCCTGAAGCCAATCATGCCGTCAAAGGGGCGATTGAAGAAGCGCTGCGCTGCAAGCGCGAGGGCAAGAGCGAAGTCATTCTGTTCAACCTCTGTGGTCATGGCCACTTTGATATGACGGCCTATTCAAGCTATTTTGCCGGCAGCCTCAAAGATGAGAACTATGACGAAAATGAGCTTGCAATGGCGCTCTCGGGTTTGCCGAGTGTGCCTGAAGCCGCGTAATAAAAGATAGTTTTTGCAGATAAAGCACCGGGCTCAGGCCCGGTGTTTTTTTATGTTTCAGCACTCTAACCAACGATCCGCGCCAGGCTTCTGGCAGAATGGTCAGGTTATTGCCCAAAGACGGATTTGACGATGCATGTGCTGCTGGTAGAAGACGATTTGGTTCTCGCTGACGGCATCGCACGGATTCTTCGCGGGCACGCGATGGCAGTCGAAGTCGTCCACCATGGTGAGGAAGCAGATCACGCGTTGATGTCACGCGCTGTTTCGGTGGCTGTACTGGATATTGGTTTGCCCGGTATCGATGGATTTGAGGTCGTGCGTCGGCTGCGTGCCCGGGGCAGCGCCTTGCCTGTGCTGCTGCTGACCGCACGCGATGATGTGCAGGACCGTGTACGGGGTCTGGAGCTGGGGGCGGATGATTATCTGGTCAAGCCATTTGCCGCGCCCGAACTGGTGGCGCGTCTCAAAGCGCTGGTACGACGCAGTAACCCGCGGCCGGTTCACTTGCACATGGGCGGCTTGCAACTCGACCCATTCACCCGTCGTGCGACGGTCGATGGTCAGGTGATTGATTTATCTGCTCGCGAGTGGGCGGTTCTTGAGCACCTGATGCAAAATTCGTCACGCGTCGTCTCGAAGCAGCAAATCATTGACGCGATTCTTCCTTGGGGTGAAGAGGTCACACTCAATGCCGTGGAGGTCTATGTGTCACGCATACGCTCGAAGATCGACTCGGCCGGTATTTCCATCAAAACGATCCGCGGATTTGGTTACATGCTGGAGCAATCAAGCGGATGAGCCTCAGAGCCAAACTGCTGCAGTGGCTGGTCATCACGCTCATGGCCGTCAACGTGGCTGCGGCGGCCGCAGCCTACTGGCTTGCCTGGATGCCTGCGCAGTCCGCACTGGATCAGAGCCTGGCCGATGCCGCCTGGGCCTTGGTGCCGCATGTCAAAGAAACGGATACATCGGTCGAGCTGCGCTTGTCACAGCAGGCCGAACAGATTCTGCGCGTCGACCATCTGGACGAAGTCTTTTTTGTGGTTCGTGACTTGTCCGGTAAGACGATTGCCGGCGATCGGGATTTTCCGGTCATGCAAATACCCGATAGCGGTAAACCATGGATTGCTTACGGCGCCCGCATGCGCGGTGAGGATGTGCGCGTGATCTCGCTGCGTACCCAAGTTGGCGGCGAGACGGTTTTGATTGGTGCGGCCGAGACGCGCGTCAAGCGGCAGGAGATCCGCCTTCGAATATTGCTGTCCCTGATCGCACTCGAATTATTGCTGGTGCTTTTGATTCCGTTTGTGGTCTGGCTGGTTCTCAAGCGAGGTTTGCAACCGTTGCGTGACCTCGAAAGTAATCTGGAAAAACGTAGCTCCGATGATTTGTCGCCATTACCGTTGCAGAATGCGCCTGCAGAAATTGTACCCTTCATCCGTGCAATGAATGAGTTACTTAATCGTGTTCAGGGCAGTGCACGTGCCCAGCAGGATTTTCTGGCGAACGCTGCGCATCAGTTACGCACGCCACTGGCAGGTTTCAGGGCACAACTCGAATGGCTGCGCGGGCATCACCGCCATGACACGGAAACCACGGAGTCGACCTCACTGATGCTGGCCTCAACCGAAAGAATGGCGCGCCAGGCGAATCAGTTACTGGCGCTGGCGCGCTCCGAGCCGGGAGATTTTGAGCGGCATCGGCTTGAGCAGTTATCGCTGGACGGACTGGTGGCTGAATCGGTACAGCAATTTGTCGAGGACGCGCTGAAAAAAAATATCGATATCGGCTTTGATTTACAGCCCACGCGGGTAGCCGGCGACCGGTTTCTGCTTCGTGACATGATCGATAACCTGGTGGATAACGCGATTCGTTATTCTCCCCACGGCAGTTCGGTGACGGTCAGTTGTCTTACCGTCGATGGGCACGGCATCTTGATGGTAGAGGACAGCGGTCCCGGCATACCGGAGTCGGAAAAAGAGCGTGTGTTTAATCGCTTTTACCGACTGGACCAGTCGCAGCCGGGGACGGGCTTGGGTCTCGCCATCGTCCGCGACATTGCGCGTGATCATGACGCGGTGATCGAGTTGAGCCCCGGCCAAGAGGGCAAGGGAACCGTGTTTGTGGTCCGCTTCCCCTGAGTCTGATGGGAGTATCGCCGCCAATATGTACGATAATCCGGTCTGAGCAGATTTTTTACGGACCGCGGTTTGACTTACAGCGTTAAAGAAATTTTCTACACTTTGCAAGGCGAGGGCGCGCAGGCCGGACGTCCGGCTGTCTTCTGCCGTTTTTCCGGATGCAATTTGTGGTCGGGACGGGAGCAGGATCGTGCCAGTGCGGTCTGTCGTTTCTGCGACACCGACTTTGTCGGCACGGATGGTGTGTTGGGGGATAAGTACCCGGATGCCGGCGCGCTGGCCTTGATGATCAATGCCCAATGGCCGGCAGTTCGTGCAGGAAAAAAATACGTGGTGCTGACCGGTGGGGAGCCGCTGCTGCAACTCGATGCGCCTCTGATTGATGCGTTGCATGGGTACGGATTCGAGGTGGCCATCGAAACGAACGGTACCTTGCCGGTACCCTCGGGCGTGGACTGGATTTGCGTCAGCCCCAAAGCCCACGCGCCACTGGTCGTGGAGCGCGGTGATGAGCTCAAGGTGGTGATACCTCAGCAAGGCCAGCATCTGTCGTCCTATACCGCGCTGGCATTTACCCATTTTTTTCTGCAGCCGATGGATGGCCCCCAGCTCGCCGACAATACCCGCCTGGCGATTGATCTCTGCAAGTCTGATCCGCAATGGCGACTGTCCTTGCAAACCCATAAACTGCTGCACATACCCTGACGACTGAAAACGCATGATCACCATCACCCGCAAGCTGGAATTTGATGCCGGCCACCGAATTCCAGACCACAAAAGTCAGTGCCGCAATTTGCATGGCCATCGCTATACACTTGAGATTACGCTGGTGGGCGAGGTCATCGAAGAAGAGGGCAGCTCGGACAACGGCATGATCATGGATTTTTCCGACGTCAAGGCGCTGGCCAAAGCGCATTTGGTGGATGTCTGGGATCACGCGTTTCTGGTGTACGCCAAGGACACGGCGGTGCGTCATTTTCTGTCGACGATTCCAGACCACAAAACGGTGGTTATCGACAAGATACCGACGGTGGAAAATCTGGCACGTACCGCCTTCGATGCGCTGCGTATCGTGTATCAAGATCGCTATGGCACGGGGTTGCGGCTGCACAAGCTGGTACTGCATGAAACGCCGAACTGCTGGGCAGAGATCACGGATACCTGACCATGAGTGACGAGTATTTCATGCGCATGGCCCTGTCTGCCGCCAGTCAGGCAAAAGCCCTGGGTGAGGTACCCGTTGGCGCTGTTCTGGTCCGTGAGGGCGAGGTGATTGCGACCGGCTTCAATCAGCCGATAGGACAGCACGACCCCAGCGCGCATGCCGAAATCGCTGCGCTGCGCGCCGGCGCCAAAGCGCTGGCCAATTACCGCATGCCGGGCTGCACGCTGTATGTCACGCTGGAGCCCTGTGCCATGTGCGCAGGCGCGATGATGCACGCCAGGCTGGCCAGGGTGGTGTATGGCGCTTCGGATCCGAAAACCGGCGCTTGTGGCTCGATCGTTAATTTGTTTGCCGAGGAAAAGCTCAACCATCACACGACGGTGACCAGCGGTGTGCTGCGCGATGCGTGCAGTTTGATGCTGTCGTCATTTTTTGCAGAGCGACGGCTGCAAAGCCGCGCAGAGAAAGCATGACTCAGATTGAATGACATCATCAGGCCATCCACCATGACGCCTCACATCACACCCCACATTACGCACTACATCACGACATTTTGCAGCCTGCGACCATGACATTCTCATCACGACACATTGCTATTGTGGCCCCCAGTGGCTATGCGGCTGATCCTGAGGCCTTGCGTCGTGCCGCCACGCGGCTGCGCGCGCAGGGTCATCAGGTGCATGACTTCTGCAGCGCCTACGACAAATATCAACGTTTTGCAGCCACTGATGCAGATCGGTTGCAGCAACTGCATGATGCAGCCCGACATCCCGAGGTGGAGATCGTGATTGCGCTGCGGGGTGGTTATGGCTTGTCGCGCCTGCTGCCGGCAATTGATTTCAGATTGCTGGCTGAGAGCGGCAAGCGTTTTGTCGGGCACAGCGACTTCACTGCCTTGCATCTGGGTTTGCTGGCAACCACCGGCGCGGTGAGTTTTGCCGGGCCCATGATTTGTGATGATTTCAGCCGCCCGGATATCAGCGCATTCACCGAGTCGCATTTCTGGCAATGCCTGAACGGGTCGATGACGGTGGACATGACGGCGCTTGATAATCCCGCGGTCGATGTGGTCGGAAAACTGTGGGGCGGCAATCTGTCGATGATGACGCATCTGATCGGCACGCCCTGGATGCCAGCGGTGGAGGGCGGCATTCTCTTTATTGAAGATGTGAATGAGCATCCTTACCGGATAGAACGGATGTTGTTGCAGCTGCTGCATGCCGGTGTGCTGGCGCGGCAGCAGGCGGTAATTCTGGGCGATTTCTCGGGTTATCGCCTTAGTGACTACGACAATGGATACGACTTCAATGCGATGCTGGCCTGCCTGCGGGCTCAGCTGCCCGTACCTTTGCTGCACGGACTGCCTTTTGGCCACACGCCCCACAAACTGACCTTGCCTGTGGGAGCGCTGTGTCGCTTGCGGTCAGACCAGGCGGGTATGCAGCTGGTCTGCAGCGACTATCCCGGTCTGCAGCCATAAACGGGACGGGTGTGGCTGCCTGTCGTGCGACAGGGAGGCAAGACGGAGGAGCAGGCGTCCCCGGGGCGGTCTCAATGATAAAATCACGGGCTTGAATCGACGTCCTGACATCGATGTCATTGGCAACGAAGCCCGTAGTCTTTTTCTTCCTGTCCGCATCTCAGAGGTTTCCGCAGTGCTTTCCACCGCTAATATCACCATGCAGTTCGGCCCCAAGCCGCTTTTCGAAAACATTTCAGTCAAGTTCGGCGATGGGAATCGCTACGGCCTGATTGGCGCCAATGGCTGCGGCAAGTCTACCTTCATGAAAATTCTTGGCGGTGATCTTGAACCCTCGTCGGGCACCGTGATGCTTGATACCAACGAGCGCCTGGGCAAACTGCGTCAGGATCAGTTCGCCTTCGAAGCCATGCGGGTGCTGGATGTGGTGATGATGGGCCATACCGAAATGTGGGCAGCGATGAGCGAGCGCGATGCGATCTACGCTAATCCGGACGCCACTGATGATGACTACATGAAGGCAGCTGATCTGGAGGCAAAGTTCGCCGAATATGACGGCTACACGGCCGAAGCGCGCGCCGGCGAATTGCTCTTGGGCGCAGGCATACCCACGGTGCAGCACGGCGGTCAGATGAGCAGCATTGCCCCGGGATGGAAGCTGCGGGTAATGCTGGCGCAGGCGCTGTTCTCCAATCCGGATATCCTTTTGCTGGACGAGCCGACCAACAACCTCGATATCAACACCATCCGCTGGCTCGAAGATGTGCTCAATGAGCGCAACTCGACGATGATTATCATCTCGCACGATCGCCACTTTCTCAATCAGGTCTGCACCCATATGGCGGA
>JAJTGC010000099.1 GCA_021298975.1 Oxalobacteraceae bacterium | reverse complement strand
CAGTCACCATCGACCTGCAGAAAACCTGATCGCCGCCGACCATGAACCCCAGCCAAAATCCCAGCTTTCTCGAACAATACGGCCCACGCGAGGCCATGGAATACGACGTTGTCATTATCGGTGCCGGCCCGGCCGGGCTGTCTGCGGCGATACGACTCAAGCAACTGGCTGAAAAACAAGGCCGCGAGATCAGCGTCTGTGTGCTGGAAAAAGGCAGCGAACCCGGCGCGCACATTCTGTCCGGCGCGGTGATGGATCCGCGTGCGATGACGGAGTTGTTCCCTGACTGGAAAACGGCGGGTGCGCCTTTGCTCACGCCCGTCACGGAAGATCGCTTTCTTTTCCTGACCGAGCAGAGCGCCACCGCCGTACCCAACTGGATGCTGCCCGGCTGCTTTCAGAATCACGGCAACTACGTCATCTCGCTCGGCAATGTGGTGCGCTGGCTTGCGCAGCAGGCCGAAAATCTGGGCGTGGAAATCTTCCCGGGCTTCGCTGCTGCAGAAGTTCTGTATGACGATGCCTGTGCAGTGGTTGGCGTGGCCACTGGTAATCTGGGTGTGGACAAAGAAGGCAAACCCACCAACGAATTCCAGCTGGGCATGGAACTGCGCGCAAAGTACACCCTGTTTGCCGAAGGGGCACGCGGCCATCTGGGCAAGCAGCTGATTTCAGGCTACCAGCTCGACAAGGGACGCGATCCGCAAACCTACGGCATCGGCATCAAGGAACTGTGGGAAATCGATCCCGCCAAGCACCAGCCAGGACTGGTCGTTCACACTGCGGGCTGGCCGCTCGACAACAGCACCTACGGCGGCTCCTTCCTGTACCACATGGAAAACAACCAGGTGGTGGTCGGCTACGTGGTGGGGCTCGCGTATGAAAATCCCTATCTCTCGCCCTACGAAGAATTCCAGCGCTACAAAACCCATCCCGCGATTCGCGGTTTCTTTGAAGGCGGCAAACGGTTGTCGTATGGCGCGCGCGCCATCACCGCGGGTGGACTGCAGTCCCTGCCGAAACTCACCTTCCCCGGTGGCGCGCTCATTGGCTGTGACGCCGGCTTCCTGAACGCTAGCCGCATCAAGGGCAGTCATAGCGCCATGAAATCCGGCATGCTTGCCGCCGAGGCTGCGTTCGATGCGATTGCGGCTGAGCGCGCGCAGGATGAACTGAGTGCCTACTCAAAAGCTTTCGAGCAATCCTGGTTGCATGAAGAACTGCATGTCGCACGCAACTTCAAGCCCTGGATGAGCAAAGGTCTGTACACCGGCACGCTGATGGTCGGTATTGATCAGCTGATCTTCCGTGGCAAGGCACCGTGGACCTTGCATCACACGCATGCCGATCATGAATGTCTGAAACCGGCAGCAGAATGCCGACCCATCGTCTACCCCAAACCCGATGGCACACTGACCTTTGATCGGCTGTCTTCGGTATTCATCTCCAATACCAATCACAACGAGCATCAACCCGCACACCTGACACTGAAAAATGCGGACGTGCCCACACAAGTCAATCTGGCCCAGTATGCGGGTCCGGAATCTCGTTATTGTCCAGCGGGTGTCTATGAATATGTCGGCGAAAGCGGACAAGAACGTTTACAAATCAATGCCCAAAATTGCGTGCATTGCAAAACCTGCGACATCAAAGATCCGACACAAAATATCGTCTGGGTCACCCCCGAAGGCGGCGGCGGACCCAACTATCCGAATATGTAAATGAGCGCACCCGAAGCTGTCTCGCTGTCGCAGGCGTTCTGGTACTGGTTGAAACTCGGCTTCATCAGCTTCGGCGGCCCAACCGGACAGATCGCGCTGATGCATACCGATCTGGTGGAGCGCAAGCGCTGGATTTCGGAACAACGTTTTCTGCATGCGCTCAACTACTGCATGCTGCTGCCCGGACCGGAAGCGACCCAACTCGCGATCTACATCGGCTGGCTCATGCATCGCACGGTGGGCGGCATCATCGCAGGCTTGCTGTTTGTCCTGCCCTCGCTGCTGATCCTCATCCTGCTGTCCTGGGTGTATCTCGCTTTTGGTGATGTACCCGTCATCGCCGGTGTGCTGTATGGCATCAAGCCCGCGGTGGTCGCCATCGTGCTCGCCGCTGCGTGGCGAGTGGGCAGCCGCAGCCTGAAAAATCGCTGGCTGATCGCCATCGCTGTACTCGCCTTCATCAGCATCGCGGTATTACATCTGCCCTTCCCGCTCATCATCATTACGGCCGGCATCGCTGGCGTTCTTGGTGGGCGCTTGCTGCCTGATGCATTTCAACTCGGCGGTCACGCGCCGGGCCAGACGCCCTCCTACGGACAAGCACTGATCGATGATCACACGCCCCCACCCGCCCACGCGCAATTCAGCTGGCGCAAACTCATCCTCACCGTGCTGGCGGGCGTCGCGATCGCCGCACTGGTCTGGTCGGTGCTGGCCATGACGCTGGGCCTGCACAGCCCGCTGGTGCAGATGAGCTGGTTCTTCAGCAAAGCCGCGCTGCTGACCTTTGGTGGCGCTTATGCGGTGCTGCCTTACGTATATCAGGGTGCGGTGGATCAATTTGGCTGGCTCTCGGCGGTGCAGATGGTCGATGGTCTCGCGCTGGGCGAAACGACACCCGGGCCGCTGATCATGATCGTCGCCTTCGTCGGCTTTGTCGGTGGCTGGACGCGGGAAGTGTTCGGGCCGATGGCCTTGCTGGCGGGCGGGACGGCCGGGGCACTGGTGGCGTTTTTCTTCACCTTCCTGCCGTCCTTCATCTTCATTCTCGCCGGCGGGCCCTTCGTCGAGGCGACCCGCAACGATATGCGACTGACCGCCCCCCTGACCGCCATCACCGCCGCTGTCGTCGGCGTGATTGCCAGCCTGACGGTGTTTTTTGCCTGGCATGTGTTCCACCTCGCCGAGCCGCTCGCACGCTGGGATTGGGTCGCGATCGGCATCGCAGCGCTTGCGGCCATCGCATTGTTGCGATTCAAAGTCGGCACCATACGATTGATCCTAGTCTGTGCGATCACCGGCCTCGTGGTATCTTATTTGCCTTTGAAATAAACCCCTTACACAGCCGGCGATGGTCCGCGCTGCACCGGAACCCCATGACCGAACGCATCATTCCTGTTGCCGACCTGCGCTACCTGCAAGCGGTACCGCACATACCCGAGCAACTTGTGCCCGCCACCGGTCTGCTGTCAGACCGTCTGTCACGCCCCCTGCGCGATTTGCGCATCTCGGTGACTGACCGTTGCAACTTCCGCTGTGTGTACTGCATGCCCAAGGAAGTCTTCGACAATAACTACGAATTCCTGCCGCAGAATCTGCTGCTCTCTTTCGAAGAAATCACGCGCCTGACCAAAATTTTTGTTGCGCATGGCGTGGAAAAAATTCGCCTCACCGGCGGCGAGCCACTGCTGCGCAAGAACATCGAAAAACTCATCGAAATGCTCGCGGTGATTACCACCCCCGACGGCAAGCCGCTGGACCTGACGATGACGACCAATGCCTCGCTGCTGGCCAAAAAAGCACAGTCACTCAAAGATGCCGGCCTCAAGCGCGTCACGGTATCGCTGGATTCACTGGATGAAACCACCTTCCAGCGCATGAACGATGTCGATTTTCCGGTCGCTGATGTTTTGCATGGCATTGAAGCGGCGCAAAAAGTCGGACTCGGGCCCATCAAGGTCAATATGGTCGTCAAAGGCGGCATGAATGATCAGGAGATCGTGCCGATGGCACGCTACTTCAAAGGCTCGCCGGTGATTCTGCGCTTTATTGAATACATGGATGTCGGTGCCTCCAACGGCTGGAAGATGGATGAAGTCATCCCTTCGGCTGAAGTGATCCGCCGCATCAACGACACCATGCCTTTGCAAGAGATCGAACCCAACTACACCGGTGAAACCGCGGAGCGCTGGCGTTATACCGACGGCAGCGGCGAAGTCGGCGTGATCTCAAGTGTCACGCAGGCGTTTTGCAGCGACTGCAATCGCGCGCGACTCTCCACCGAAGGCAAGCTGTTCACCTGTCTGTTCGCCACCGGCGGTCATGACTTGCGCGCCTTGGTGCGCAAGGGCCACAGCGACGACGAGATCACCTCTGCCATCGGACATTTGTGGGCACAACGTGAAGACCGCTACTCGGAACTGCGCACGCAGCAAACCGATGGTCTGGAACGGCCGGTGCGCAAAGTCGAAATGTCCTACATCGGCGGCTAGTCCCCTCTCGCCGTGCCCGAAACCCGCCTGTCTGATCTCGCCAGCCAATTCCCGGGCTATAACGCCGACAGCGTGTCGGTGTCGGTTGCGCAGCAGCTCATCAACCGTTTCATCCGTCCAATCACTGAAACAGACACTCTGCGCCTCAAGTCGGCTCTGGGTCGGGTACTGGCAAGTGATGTTGTCTCGTTCATCAATGTCCCGGCGCATGACAACTCGGCCATGGACGGCTACGCATTGCGTGGCAGTGATCTGGGTGACCAGCCGTGTACTTTGCATGTCATTGGCGCCGCCTATGCGGGGAGACCCTATAGCCCTCCAGTGATGCAAGGGGAATGCGTTCGCATCATGACAGGCGCAGTCATGCCCGAAGGCTGCGATACGGTCGTGCCCAGTGAATTCGTTTTATCTGAAACGGATACCCACGTGACCCTGCCCGCCGGGAAAATACGCGCGGGCGACAATCGCCGTCTGGCCGGCGAGGATCTGGCAATGGGCAGCGCCGCAGTCACGCAAGGGAAAATTCTGACACCCGCCGATCTGGGTTTGATTGCCTCGCTGGGTATCGGTGAAGTGAGCGTCAAGCGCAAACTGCGTGTCGCTTATTTTTCGACGGGTGACGAATTGCGCTCTCCCGGCGAGCCTCTGGATGAGGGCTGTGTCTACGACAGCAATGGCTACACATTGCACGGCATGTTACTGCGGATGGGCTGCGATCCCATCGACATGGGTGTGATCAAGGATGAACCCGCGTCACTGGAAACGGCGTTGCGTCGCGCCTGCATGGATGCGGATGTCATCATCACTTCCGGTGGCGTATCTGCAGGTGATGCCGATTACACCCGAAAGATGATGACGCGTCTGGGCGAGGTGCTGTTCTGGAAAATCGACATGCGTCCCGGCCGACCGCTGGCTTTCGGACGCATTACGAGTGGCAATGACAGCGCGCTACTCTTCGGTCTGCCGGGCAATCCGGTCGCAACCATGGTCAGCTTTTATTTCTTTGCACGCGAGGCCTTGTACCGCCTGATGGGCGCCAACCCGCCTGAGCTACTGACCGTCAGGGTAACCAGCAGTCAGAGTTTGCGCAAGAAACCGGGACGCACCGAATACCAGCGCGGCATACTGAGTGTCGATGCAAAGGGTCTGCAAAGCGTACGCATCACCGGCTCACAAGGCTCGGGCATACTCAGCTCCATGTCGGAGGCCAATTGCATGGTGATACTGCATCATGATCAGGGGGATGTTCATGCGGGGGATGGTGTGGATGTGATTCCTTTTCAGGGCTTGGTCTGAATTGGAGATTGCTGCAGGCGTTTTTCAAGACGCCTGATTCCGCATCCAATCCGCGGTCTTGAAAAAAGCCTGCAGCAGCACATCCTGCTTGTCTTCGTCAAAACCCAGATCCTGCATCGCCATCAACATGCACGTCAGCCATTGATCGCGCGCTGACGTCCCTATCGGGAAAGGCAAATGCCGCGCACGCAGAAAAGCCTGTCCGTACTGCGGCGTATACAAATCCGGCCCACCCGTCCAACCGGACAGAAAGCGATACAGTTTTTCTCTGGAGATCTCCAGTGAGGGTGGATGCATCGCGCGTAGTTCAGCAAACCCGGACTCCAGATCCATCAAATCATAAAATCGGTCAACCAGTTCGCGCAGTTTCTCATCGCCACCGACCAGATCGTACATGCGTATTGTGTCGTCTTCATTCATTCACAGTCCAATATCAGCACTCTCTCTTGCCAGCAGCAGCCGCTGACCGGATTGAAATTAACCGAACTGCGTCATCAGAAACAACTCTACTGCCATGCCTAATATTGCCGCAGACGATACCGCGCTCTCGATCCACCCGATTTCATCAAAATCACATCACGATCATGTATTCCAGCGAAAAGCGACCGCCACACGAACCAAGCGCATCCTGATGGTGGGCTACGGGAAAACTGCGCAAACACTTCATCAACGCCTCAAGCAGCAGCGTCGGTTTGCCTTCCGCATCGCCGCCATTTACGAACCTGATGAAACGCGTGTAATCGACAGCGATATCGAGCGATTGCATCACACAGCGCAAATCAGCGACGCTATCGTTCGCCATGCCATCAGTGAAGTCTGGATCACGCTGCCTTTCACTGAGATATCACGATGGCAGCAACTGCAGCCCCTGCTGTGCCAGCTCTTCGTTGACCTGCGCTGGGTGCCCGACACAGACGCCATGAGCATACTCAGTCAGCGCTACCGTGATTTCCTGGGCATACCTATGGTCGACCTCAATCATCCGGTCAGCGCAGGCATGCGTGGTTTGGGCAAGAGGCTCTTTGATCGTGGTTTCGCGTTGTGCGCATTGATCCTGCTCCTGCCACTGTTTGCCGTTCTCTCAGTGCTGATCAAATATTCGTCCCCTGGCCCGGTATTTTTTACACAGCCGCGACTCGGCCTGAATGGAAAGCGATTCGATGTCATCAAATTCCGCAGCATGAAACTGCATCAGGAAGGAAACGGCAAGCTCACTCAGGCCACCCGTGATGATCATCGCGTCACTCCCATCGGGCGCTTCATGCGACGAACCAGTCTGGATGAGCTGCCGCAATTTCTCAATGTTCTCAAAGGTGACATGTCAGTCGTCGGTCCGCGACCGCACGCGCTAATTCACAATGATTTGTACAAAGACAAACTGATGATGTACATGCAGCGTCATCGCGTCAAACCAGGTATTACAGGCTGGGCCCAGATTAACGGCTGTCGCGGCGAAACCGACACGGAAGAAAAAATGGCTCGCCGCATCGCACTTGATCTGCACTACATCCGGAACTGGTCGTTCTCGATGGATCTGAAGATCATTCTCTGGACTGCCTTCAAGGGATGGACCGACCATAATGCCTACTGA
>JAJTGC010000098.1 GCA_021298975.1 Oxalobacteraceae bacterium | reverse complement strand
ACGTCAGTTCTACAAAAACACCACTGACAAAAATATCGAGACCATCTACACCTTCCCGCTGGCCTGGGGCGCTACGCTGCTGGGCTTGACGGCGACGATGGCTGGCAAGGTCTGGCAAGGCACGGTGCTACCCAAATCCGAAGCCGAAGAAAGCTACGAAAAAGCCATCAAAGACGGTGACACGCCCATCATGGTCGAGGAATCTGGCAAGGGTCTCTATACCGCGCACATGGGCAATCTGAAGCCCAATGAGGAAGCGATCATCGAGATCGAATACGCGCAATTGCTACGCGTTGAACAAGGACAGGTGCGGCTCGCCATTCCCACCACAGTCGCGCCGCGCTATGGCGATGCTGTCAAAACCGGCAAGCTCAAAAAACCCGCCTCGGTCGATGCCAGCCTGGCTGTGTCTTATCCCGTGTCGCTTGCTCTCGACATTAGTGGGCCGCTCGCCAAAGGTACCGTTGCTTGCCCCAGCCATCAGGTCAGTGTTCGCTCAGATGAAGGAAAGACGCACGTTCATTTGAGCCGTGATGGCTATCTGGATCGTGATCTCGTGCTGGTGGTCGATGGTGTGGCGAGCGCGGGTGTGTTTGCTGTGGCTGACGATGGTGGCGAGTACCCGGCGCTACTCAGCTTCACGGCTGAGGCCAGCGCAGAGGTACGTCAGCAAGCCACCGAAATCGAGCTCAAGATTCTGGTGGACTGCTCAGGCTCCATGGAGGGTGACAGCATCAAGCTCGCCCGCAGGGGCTTGAAGTCGCTGTTGCCGCTGTTGAGCTCTGCCGACAAGGTGTCGTACAGTTTGTTTGGCTCGCACACACAGCGAGCGATCGGCCGGATGACTGCCGCTACGCCTGAATTCAAGGCTCGCTCATTGACACCTGCGATCGCTAAAACCACCGCCGATCTCGGGGGTACAGAACTGCACGCGGCTTTGAAAGATACTTTTGAGATTGTGGCTGATGGCAGCCAGCGCCCGGTGAATGTACTTCTGATTACCGATGGCGAGGTCTGGGATATTGAAAACACCATCCAATCCGCCAGAGAATCCAACCACCGGATTTTTGCGATTGGTGTGGGCAGCTCGCCGGCAGAGAGTCTTTTGCGCGAGATCGCCGAGCACAGCGATGGTGCTTGCGAGATGGTCTCCCCCAACGAAGACATGTCCGGCGCCATACATCGCATGGTGACGCGCATGCGTCAGGGCGTAGTCGCCGGGGTGTCTGTGGATTGGCATGCGCCGGTGGTCTGGCATGCGCCGATACCGAAAGTGATTTATCCCGGAGAGACGATTCATCTTGCTGCGGTGTTGGGCAGCCAACCCACGCAAGTACCTGCACTTTCTGCAAGTGTGTCGACCGTTTCTATTGCTGCAGTGACGGATGTGGCGGAGGGCTCGGTGGTGTTGAACGCATCCAGTGCTTCGTCATCTGACCTCGCACCTGCTGTGGCTGACATGGTGAAAGACTCAGCGGCTTTGAGCGCATCCAGTGCTCCGTCATCCGGCCTCGCACCTGCTGTGGCTGACATGCTGGAAAGCTCGCTGGCTGTTAGCGCATCGAACACGTCGCTATCCGCACTAACGCGCATGGTGGGTGCCAAACGCGTGCGCGATGCAGCAACGACCGAGGCTGCAGGTCAGCTGGCAGTGAAGTACCAGCTCGTAACCGAGCACACGAATCTCTTCATGGTGATACACCGCGCCGCTGACGACAAGGCACTGGGCTTGCCGGCGCCACATCAGATACAGCAGATGGTCGCTGCCGGCTGGCACGGCATGGGTTCGGTCAGACCTTCGCGGGCAGCCGCTGGTCGGGTGATGTACTCGTTGTCGCGCTCGTCGCTTTTGCGCAGTACCGCTAGTGCGCAGTATTCACGGATAGCGGAGGTACCGCGTTATCTCCGTCGCGCTGATGAACCTGACATGCTCGGCATGGAGCCTATGGCTTTGCTGAGTGTGCTGGAGGATGTATCGCTGTCGTGCACGGATTTTGAAGAAGCGATGACGCGGTTCTTGAATTGCGATCTGCCTTCGGAAATTGATGATCTGATTCAATCGGTGACTGATACCTTGAGCGATCGGGTACTGGCGTGGGCGGTGTTTTTGGAATGGCTGATGAAAGCACTTAATCAGTACAAGGCGGCGCCCCGTCAGGTGAAACGGTTGCTGGAGCATACGCTGTCGGGTGTGATGGATGATGTGAAAAACGATATCCAGCGAGATCTGCGCAAGCGTCTGCCGGGGGTCACTGAAGACGGCTGGGGGATGCTTGCTGCGGGTGATGATGAGGTGGATTTTGAGGCTTTGATTGCTCGGCAGCGTATTTGAGTTAGTGCTTATCCGCGCGGGTTATAGCCATCCGCGCAACGACTAACGACGCTGGATCCCAGCTTTCGCTGGGATGACGGCGGAAATTCTACGGTCGTCTTAACAACTACCGTCATCCCAGCGAAAGCTGGGATCCAGTGTCTTTCCTGGCAAACAAGCAGCCTCATTGATTAAGCAACTCCCATCAGCCCAAAACCAAGATCCTCCACCGCCCACCGCGTATCCAATAAAAAAACACCAAACCACTCAGCCCCAACCACCCCCATGAGCCGATCCGACGCATACCGCCTGCTGGCATGCCCCCTATGCCATACCGTGCATGCCACGCCGCATATGGTCGCCTTTGGCTTCATGGTCACTGAGCATTGGTCTGACACTTACAGTGTTCAATCACTGTTTGAAAGCCGGCAGGGGCTGAGGCAATGCACTGCCTGCCATGATTTTTATCTTCAGAGCGAAGCACCCTACATAGGTCATCTCACCAGCGCTCAAGCATCGCGTCTGGTCGCAGTCCCGCCCGATTACATACCTGCATTTCTTCGCCGAGCAGGCAGTGACGACGTTACGACGGCAAATACCAACAGTGACTCGGCCCATGCTGGTCAATTCTGGATACGTTGGCTAAAAAAATGGTGGGTTGGAAAACCTTTCTACCTACTACCCACAGATAATCCCCCAGGGGAGAACAAAGATCCATCTAAAAAATACCCGCGCATGATGACTGCCAGTCACGGCGACCTGGCCGGCATTCTCGAAAATCAGGAGAAATATTCTGTGAACCTGATTCAGGCTGCACGCATTCTTAACTGGATTTATCTTAACGATGCCTATCGCGATACTGCCAAATCAATGGTTGAAAAAGGCCAGGAACCGCATTCTGCTTTCAAACCCACTGAGACCCAAATCGACAATATGAGAACGCTACTCGCCTTGCTCGAGTTTGCAGACGGAGGCTACCGCGCAACTGCGATCGCCGAGCTGTATCGCGAGCTTGGACAGTTTGACCGCGCTATTCAGATATTGGAAAAGATTACTGAACCAGACTACAAGTCGGAAGCGATACTGGAGGCGGCTCGGCAGGGTGTCCGTGCGCCGACACTAATTCCCTATGCTCATCAGCATAAAAAATAGTATGTTTCAGAAGAAATTGTAAGCGCTTCAGATCTCAATAAAAATTCTCATGGCTGCCAAGTAGCAACAACATGCGGGTGTGCGGGTCGTATTCATACGCCAGCAGCATGAGCTGATTTTGACTCTTGAATTTGTAGACATACACACCAGCAAGATCGCCGCGCTTGTGTTCACCGACTTCCGGAGACCTCACGATCATTTCCACGGCGGCGTCTACATCGACTTTCTGGTTTTTATGCAGCTTCTTGTAAGCACGTGAAAAGGCTGCCGATTGCAGCACCTGAATAGCGTGATCGGGCATCAGTCGCTGCCCTGCGGGACAAAAGGTGTCGCCAATGTCGGGCCCTCTGCTCTGGCCACTAGCAAATCCCGCACAAAGTCGATTGGCAAATCTGGGTTGTCCAAAGCGGTCTTGCCAACCATTGCCCAGAACTCGACCTGCCCGGCAATAGTGCGACGCTCAGCCTGCGCATGCGCCTTGGCTTGTTCATAGAGATGATCGTCGATTCGAACTGGCATTCCCATGATAGTGTCTCCCACGATGATTTACTACAATTGTAGCACCGCGCTTCAATACGTAACTAGAGGCGGTTGCAAACAACAACCCAATGATTTGACAGCCCCAAAGATTCCCGCAATACTAGCGACTAGTCTGACTAGATTGGGGTAAAAATCAATGCATACATGGCAACTTCAAGAGGCCAAGAGCCGTTTCAGCGAGGTGGTTGATCTCACGCTGACTGAGGGCCCGCAGCTGGTTACTCGGCGCGGTGAGGAAGCCGTCGTGATTCTCGCGGCTGAGGATTACCACCGCCTCGTTGGCGACGCGCCTAACCTGATCGACCACCTTCTCAATGCTCCCCGGGGCGAAGCACTCGTAACAACGCGATCCATGGAGCCCATCAGAGATTTGGACTTATGAAGTACTTGCTGGACACATGCGTACTTTCGGAACTAGTGAAAACTGCGCCTGAAGAACTCGTAGTCCAGTGGCTCAAGGAACGCAAAGCGGATCAGACGTTTGTCAGTGCAATCACCCTGGCGGAGCTGAAGCGCGGGGTTGCTAAACTGCCAGAATCGAAACGCCGATCAGATTTGACTATTTGGCTCAAACAAATAGAAAGCGATTTCAAAGATCGGATTCTGCCGTTTGACATAGGGGTCGCCCATCATTGGGCAGAGATGACCGCGCAATCTGAAGCCAAAGGCAAGAGCATGGCGGCTCTGGACTCAATGATCGCAGCGACTGCGTTAGCCCATGGCTATCACTTGGTTACTCGCAATGTGCGCGATTTTGTGAATTCTGGTGTTGAAATTATCAACCCTTGGGAGACGGCGTAAATTCATGCCATGCCCAACACAAGGTATTCACCAATGCAATCTGCTCAGGCGTCCGACAATTCACCGCCAGTAGCTTGGGTGAGGCCACCAATACCGCCAGACACTTGGCACGCGAGATAGCTACATTCAATCGGTTTTTACTGAATAAAAAGTCGATATTTCTCGGCATCTCGTCACCACTGGACGTGGCCATGGAGATGATGACTGCCTCGGCTTCCTGTCCCTGAAACTTGTCTACAGTCCCCACCCTTGCGTTACTGCCCAAGTGCTGCCGGAGCAGATTCACCTGCATGTTGTAGGGTGAAACCACAAGAATATTTTGTTCGGTTATGCGCTGCTTTAGGCCCTTATCATCCATGAATTCTTGGCACAGCAGGCTGTCATAGATTTGTTTTACCCGAACTGCTTCTTCATCACTATCTTGCGAACATCCCTCGTGTTCCAGAGCCTCGAAGTGAATCCCAAATGATTGCAGCGCAGGATCTGCCTGATCATTGAGAATGAGGAATCGTTTACTGGTTTTTGGATGCGCATTCAAACGCCCGTTGTAGATAGCGTCTGAAATAAAATAACAAATTTCCGGATGCATGCGCCAGGTTTTTTCCAGAAAAATGCCTCTTTCTGGCGCTATGGTGGATTCGCCTTGCAGCAGATAATCCAGTACCGAGTCGCCCGAGCTCCCCGGATGTATCCCCTCCACTGGCTGCGACAATTGCATCTGGTCGCCCAGCAAGACGATATTTTTTGCGGATGTCGCCATGGGGATCAGCATGCCCAGCGCCACCTGACCAGCCTCATCAACAAACAGGTAATCCAATTGCTGATCCAGAGCCTGGTCAGCAAATAGCCATGCCGTCCCAGCCACCAGCTGCGCACCCGCATTAATGACGCCCTTTTTGTCTTTGATGTCTTGAATGCACTCGCCGTTGACGAGTTGGGAAGGCTCATTCGGGTCAGATTTTTTGACCCCCTTAAAAGTAAAGCCAACAGTCTTGGCATCCTTTTCAACGGCCTGCAACAGATTGACGATCGCTTTATGGCTATTAGACGACACCCCAATCCGCTTACCCGCTTTGAGCAGCGCTAGTATCACGTGGGATGCGGTATAGGTCTTGCCAGCACCCGGCGGCCCCTGAATGAAGATCGCGCTCTGATTCAATCGTTCAATCACCGAGATGATGTCTTTGGTGCCAGCATCCCTCGGCAAAAGCGGCTGACCTGATGACAGTCCGGAAATGCTGGGTAAATCTTTGCGCAGCAGCGCATCAATGGCCGGGTAAAGACTGGGGGCTGCACCGCTCAGCGCTACTATCACGCTCTCGGCGTAGCGAAACAAGGCATTCTGAAGAGGTCCGTGGTCGATGGGTGTGCCGGCGCCTATGTCGATGGGGCCAGGTGGCACTTCACGTCGCTTCCCCAGCTTGAAAGTGATCAAATTTTGTTCAGGATCGATGGTGAAGTCGGTCAAGCTCATCAGGCTATCGACCAGCGCGACGTTGTCACCCGTCTTGAGCTTCACTTCCTGCGGCGGATACTCATAGGTGTAACGAAGCGACTCCTTTTCCGGGACGGGCAAACTACCCGCGACAGGGGTGGCGCCGGCGATGCAATCCAATTCTTCGATTCGCTCTTCATAGCTTTTGGATTGCCGATCAAATACCGCCCACCACTGCGGCTTGGTGATGCGCCGGTGGAAATCCAGCAGATCGC
>JAJTGC010000022.1 GCA_021298975.1 Oxalobacteraceae bacterium | reverse complement strand
TACCGTTAATGGCTTGAAGTTCTCTGAAATACCGGAGCGCGAAATCTGACACGTAGACTGTGTGTGGCTTGCCATTCTTGCTGTTCTCTGCAGGGATAATCCATATACCCGATTCAGAGTTCACGTGTTTCCACTCAGCGCTAAGTAGCTCACCGATTCGGCAACCGGTCGCAAGCACCAACCATAGCGCGCACTCTGTGATGCTGGTTATATTTGCCGACGGCAATCGTAGGCTTAGATCACGAATTTCTTCCTCGCTAAGCACGCGGTCACGCTCTGTAGGCTTGCCACCGATCCTAGCCTTTCGGATAGAAGAGGTCGGATCGTGTTCAATTATGTCGCGATCAACGGCGTAGCGGAACATCTGCCTGATGAGCGAGAAAATCAGCTTTGCCATTCGCTTGACGCCTCTCGCTAGCAGCGCATCTGTGACTGCGGTGATATGCCCCTTCCGCACATCTTCAACTGCTAAGTGCCCGACTTGAGGCAAGACATCCTTCTGGAACATACGCCGGATTTCCTTACCGCCATCCTTGCGCCGAATAAGCTCGACCGTAGCCCAGCGCTCAAAGAGATCGGAGACGGTAATGCGCGATTGCTGAGTCTCAACATGGGCAATACGTAACTGAGCCTTGGCGACGGCTTCTGCCTGCTCTGCCTTTATGTCTAGCTGAGCTATCTGTTTTTCTTTATTGGGATCTTTGCCCGCGGCGAGTAGTTGTCGAGCTCTGTCGCAACGATCTCTGATTTCCTTCAGCGACTTTGTCGGCCAAGTTCCGCAAGTGTAGTCATTCAATTTGCCATCGAAGCGGTAGCGCCATCGGAACATGACGGCGACGCCTTCCCCGCTTCTCTTAACGAGTCCGTAAAGCGAGTTCTCGTCCGTTAAACGAGCACCAATATCGATCGAGGTGAGGCTCTCAAGTTTCTTTACTGTCAACTTCGCCATTCTCGCCCCCGAAAAAGTGCCCAACAAAGTGCCCAACAAATTGGCTGGCTCCGGTTGGATTATAGCGGACAAGTCTGGATGCGAGGATAAATTTAGTCCATTTAAAACAATGACTTACTTATTTATGTCGGATTTTTGCGGACAGTCTTGGAGTTTAAATTACCCTTATGGGGTGCAAGGGGTCGCGAGTTCGAATCCCGCCGCCCCGACCAATAGAATCAATAACAAAGACCCGTCTGTCGACTGGTCTTTTTTATTTCCCGCCAGCGGTAGTCTGAAGCAGAAAGCCTCCCGGCTCTGCAAATAAAACTCGATAGAAAAGAAGGCCGTCTCTCGCGACGTCATGCCATCGCGGGCGATCGTGACAGCGCATCAGTCCTCTGCTGATGGCGCTGAGGTTCCCGAAGCATCTTCCCCAGTCGTCTTGTCGGTGTCGGCCGTGGCGAAGCGCATGCGCGTGCCATCCCAACTTTGGCCGCACCAACAAAAGCCCTCGTCATTGATAATGCAGGTACCCGTACCGCAGCAGCGTGGATCTTCGATGATAATCTCCGTTCGTTTTTAATAGGGTAAACTGATTTTATGGTGTGTTTTCAGTTCGCACATGCAGCGCAGGCTGAATACCTCTCGCCATCACCGTAAGCTGCTCTCGTTTTTATTCAAAACCCTACTCATCGCATAGTCTAATGAACGAAAATCGCGCAAAACAAGCAAGAAAAAAAACAACCGTGGCGTACCTTATTTTAACAGCCGCATTTGTCATTATTTTTGGTGGTATCACCCTTCTGGGGTTTTTCATTGCCCATCTTAGTACGTAAGCGGGTCCCGCAAGGGCTGCCACTGCGCCACGCGGCCTGACGCCATCTGTGACGAATTGCTTGCCTGCTTTGAGATGCCTTGCGCATCCCTCCCCGAAAGGCCATGGCAAACCGAAGGCAGACATGTCAATACCTGTGCACTTGTTAAACAAGTCCACACATGCGACCCGCTGCATCATCGAATTGCGATCAATTAAAAAGTCCCCGGCGCCAAAGGGCCAATAAAGCGCTGATTCAATAACACCGCAAACTGCGGTCGTTGAAAAACAGGGCGAGATCAACCGGTGTCGATTGATTTTTCCGCAGCGAATAGAGCGGCAGCAGGCTCTGGCCCATTCCGTTAGAATCAAAACCGATATCAAGGAACAGGATTGCGGCCGACCAGACGCCATGTTCTTTAGATGACCAACGATGCACTTACCCCGCGCCTCACCTCAAGGTACCCCTATGAATTCGCCCGCCACTTCCGACACGCTCACCGTGCTCTATGACGGCGCATGCCCGCTGTGCCGCCGAGAAATCGCGCACGTAAAGGGTCTCGCCGAACGTCAAAGCGACAGCCGCTTGTGCTTTGTCGACATTAGTCGCGAAGCAGAGGGCGATACGCGCCCTGCTGCAGAGCGCGCTGCGCTGCTCGCACGATTTCATGTGCAACATGCTGATGGCTCGCGGATTGACGGTGCTGCGGCCTTTGTCGCAATGTGGCAGCGCCTGCCCGGCTGGCGCTGGCTGGCAAGACTGGCCCAGTTGCCGGGTGTCCTGACACTGCTTGAGTTTGCCTATCGAGGTTTCCTTGTCGTGCGACCATCACTGCAAAGGATTGCGCAACGACAGGACAACCTGCCATCCGCATCGCAGCATACGACCGCTGCACGCCTGTCCGTTTATCTGGAACGCGAGTTGAGATCCGACCACGCGGGAGAGACTGGTGCGGTGGCAATCTACAACGGCATAGCAGCGGTTGCGGGCTGGCGCGGCGACGCAGAGTTGGTCGAATTCGCCTTCCACCACGGTCAGACTGAAGCCGAACATCTACGCCTGATCGAGGCATGGTTTCCGCCTGCGCAACGCAGCCGCTTGCTCGGACCCTGGCGAGTCGCTGGTTGGCTCACTGGCGCGTTGCCTGCGCTGTTCGGGCGCCGCTCCGTGTATGCCACCATCGCAGCAGTCGAGACCTTCGTCGATCAGCACTACCAGCAGCAGATCGATCACTTGCAATGTCACGGCGGCCCCGAGGGATTGCTTCCCTTGCTGGTACGCTGCCAATCCGACGAGCAAGCGCATCGGGACGAAGCCGCTGCGATGGTGGGTGCGAAAGTACCCTGGCTACTGCGGGCATGGTGTTGGGTGGTGGGTACCGGTTCGGCCGCCGCTGTCGTGCTGGCACGGCGGGTTTGAGATGAGCGGTGGTGAATGATCGCTGTGGGATCGCGATGTTCAAAAAAGTTTTCTTTCAGATATGTCTGCCTGAAACTCCCCTCCAATGGAGAGAATTCACATCGGATAAGCACCCATTCTCACCCACTAGGCGACGCATTCCTCCAGACAGGCGCCAGTCAAGCTAATAAGAATGACAAGATACGAAAATATTAGTTTCTCTATAGAAAACTTGGAGCCTCTTTTTGGTGAATTATTGAGAAAAAGTCCATATAATTCAGGGTTCTGAAGCTCGATTGCTTCATTGCAACACAAAATAATAATGGGGGGCGAGCTACATGCAGCTGATGTGGGTATCAGGCCCGACGGGCAACGTACGCAAAGTTTCGATAACGGCGAAAAAAATGCTGATTGGCATGGGCGTCGTTGCGATTGCTTTGGTGACGCTTGGCTTCTTGCTGTATCTGGTGGGATTCAAGATCGCGATCGAGGTGAGACCCGAACTCGCTCGCAGCCTCGGTGGCATTACCACGCAAGCCGAACAGCAGCGCATGGAGTCGGTGTATCGAGAGCGTCTCGCAAAACTGCAGGGCATGCTGGATGCGACAGCGCAGGACGTGCGACATCTCGAAACCCTCAAGAATCAATTCATGGATCTGGCAACCCCCGCATCCGTCAAGGAGCGGCGCAGCAGCACCTCGGAAGACGGCAAGGGCGGCCCCATGCTTCCCACAATGCGCTCAATGTCCTTGCAAGGACAACCGCTGGATGCCACTTTCGATGCCGTGCTCACGGAATTCGGCCAGTTTCACAAGACGGTTGGTAACCTGCCCGACAACTGGTCACGCGAACTCAATCGATTAAGAACCTTCCCGACAGGCATGCCTTTGGCTGGTGGTTTCAGGCTCTCGAGCGGCTTTGGCATGCGGACGGACCCCTTCACCGGCACGCTCGGCCGGCACGACGGTCTCGACTTTACCTCGACCATTGGTGCTCCGATCCTCGCAACCGCAGACGGCACGGTGTCTCGCTCCGGCTGGGAAGACACGTACGGCAATATCATCGAAATCACGCATGCGGAAGGTTTTGTGACCCGCTACGCACACATCAGCACCCGGCGCGTGACCGAGGGACAGCGCGTCAAGCGCGGTGACCGTATCGCCGACGTGGGCAACACGGGCCGTTCAACCGGTCCTCATCTGCACTATGAGGTGTTTCATCAGGGCCGCGTCATCAACCCCCTGCAAGTACTGCCCCATTTGAGTGGCGAGAAAACCTGACCAAGCATCGCTGACCCGGCGATATCATTGAGGCATGGGTTCGTCCTCACGAACAAAGAAACAAAACCCGACGGATACATATCGCGCTATATTGTGTGTGAATGACAAGCGCTGTGGAGAATGCGATGTTCCGCAAGATGAAACAAAACAAGCTGTTACCGACTCAGGAAAAGTTCGATACCCTGATCGGTGCGACGACCGAAATATACGGACGTCTCGTACTGCTTGATAGTGTGAGAATCGATGGCAAGGTCATTGGCAACATCGAGACAGCAAAAGACAAGAAAGTCACTGTCGCCATCGGTCGCTCAGGCGAGGTCTCGGGCGATATCACTGCCCATAGGGTGATGGTGGCCGGAAAAATCGAAGGCAATATCTACGCAACCGAACGTGCCGAATTCCACAAGGATTCCGAGGTACGGGGCGATATTACCTATGGCACGATCGGCGTCGAGCACGGTGCCAAACTGCTCGGTCTGGTAATCCAGGCACAAAACAATGTCAGCAGCACCACGGATGCACAGGCAGTCATCAAGATGGCACAAGAGAAAAAATAAACGGAAACAAAAAAGGCTGCCAGAGCAGCCTTTTTGCCGAAAAGCCTGAACGTGACTACGCTCAGGCTTTTTTCTTGAGTTCGCCCTTGACCACGCCACCGCGCTGGATGGTGATGCTCTTGAAACTGACCTTGCCGTCTACCACCGCGCGACTGCCAATGGTCAGATCACGGCAATCGAGCGCGCCCGAAAAATTGCCCTTCACATTCATGGTATCGCACGTCACGTTGCCATCAAGAACACCGGTAGCGCCGATCTGAATGGAATGCAGCGACAGCGTGCCGCGCACCGTACCATCGATGGTCAAATAGCCGCTGGAGCGAATCTCACCGATAAATTCAAAACCCTCGCTGATAATCGAAGGCTTGAGATTATTGCCCGCAGGCTTGCCTGCACCATTGCCATTACCATTCATTGATGGCTCGGGATCGGGTATCACAATCTCTGGCTCGTTCAGTACTGGCTCAGCCACAGGCTGACTGGTCTCGTTAGTCATGGCAACCTTGTCTCGCTCGTCGTTTCGTCGCTTATTGAACACGTGTCAATGCCCTGATATCAATAGGAGCCCGAGGATGGTCCACCCTCGCCATCAATCTTCTGCAAGGAGCCCTGAAGATCGCCACCTTTTTCGATTTCGATTTCCGCGTACTGGACTGAACCCAGCGCTTTACCCGTCGAGCGAATGAACAGCGATTTTTTCGCCGTAAGCGTGTCATGAATTTCGCCACGCAAATCGATTATTTCTGCCGTGACCTTGCCTTTGATAACGCCGGAGCTGGCAACAATCAGTTCGCGCGCTGTAATTTCTCCCTCGATGCTGCCGGAGATTGAGGCAATATCAGGGACAACAAATGTGCCGTTGAGAACGACACCTTCGCCTACCGTCAGACATCCGCTTTGGTTTGAGTCCGCCAACACTGCCTCCAAGATTTCAGGTCGAGAAATGGTCAACTTGCTGCATCGGTATGGCCAAATCGCACTGTCGTTCGATTTGGTGCGGCCAACGTTCCTATCCTGCCATTTATATCCGCAAGGAAATTATACGGTGAAACATTCAAAAATCCCAAAAATAATTACCGTAAAACAAATATTTTCTGAATTAATTTCAATAATGATATTTTTCTTTAAGGAAACTTAATACAACCAAGTCCATTTCCAGCCGCACATCGTCACGAACCAACCAAGATATATGAATAATTTATATTAGTTATTGGAACTTAGAATTAGATTTATATGTGGCCTAGCGGCATTATCTGACTGTCTCCTCTATGTCTTTTCCTCGGATATGGATTTTGCCCGCTCGTTGAGCGGGCTTTTTTTTACCTGAAAAACACTGCATAAATCCACATTTCGTGGCGAGTCAGGCCAGCTGCGCGGCGCAAAACGCAGAAAAATCAGGAACTTGCCAAGATTTTCTCAGCCATAAAAATTTCGGGATTGATGAAATCAGTGCTTCGCAGGGAATGAACTGGTTTGAAAATGCCAGCGCGCGGAGGCTGTTTTTCAGATGGCAAGAACGGTCAGAATCTGTTCCAGCTCCTGGCGAACACGACTGAGGTCCGTCACCGTTTGATCGGTGGACTGTGGCTGACTGAGCTCCGCCACCGCACGTGCGTCAAGCTTGTTGCGAGCGCCGCTGATGGTAAAACCCTGCTCGTAAAGCAGCTCGCGAATACGGCGAATCAGGAGGACTTCGTGATGCTGGTAGTAGCGTCGATTACCGCGACGCTTGACGGGTTTGAGCTGCGTGAACTCCTGTTCCCAGTAGCGCAGCACATGGGGCTTGACGCCACACAGCTCACTCACCTCACCAATCGTGAAGTACCGTTTGGCGGGAATCGGGGGCAGGGTCACCAGCACCGGCTTGGCTGCGCGCTCGTTCATTTAGCAAAAAATCAGGCAGCTTGCTGGGGGGAATTACGCTGGGTGGCCGAGTCAACCATGGCCTTGAGCTTTTGGCTTGCATGGAATGTCACGACGCGTCGGGCACTGATAGGAATTTCTTCACCCGTCTTCGGATTGCGCCCCGGCCGCTGTGGCTTGTCCCGCAATTGAAAATTGCCGAAACCAGACAGTTTGACTGATTCGCCGCGCTCAAGCGCATCACGGATTTCGCTGAAAAAAGTCTCCACCATATCCTTGGCCTCACGCTTGTTGAGCCCAACCTGCTCAAACAACAGTTCGGCCAATTCCGCCTTGGTCAGGGTCGGCAGTTCCTTCTCGGCACGCGAGCGAGCCTGAGAAGCCATGACGGCTCTTCCCAAATCAGCAGCGAGAACGGATTCCATTTCGGCAGGATTACTTTGATTCATGATGTCTTTGGACCAGCCTGGGCCGTCTTATTTTCTTAAAATCGCGCCGAATTTCTGGTGCACTGCGTGGATGAACGCCGCCATTGCCACATCGACCGGCTCATCCTGAAGCGTGCTTTCAGTATCTTGCATGGTAATACGGAAAGCAAGACTTTTTTCGTCGTCGGCAAGTCCTTTACCGCGATATTCATCAAATAAAACAATGTGTTGCATGATTCGACATGCCGGATTATTAACAGTCTCCGATTGAAAAACATCGATCAGGTTTTGCACGCTCACCGCGTGTTTCACGAGCAGCGCAACATCACGGACAACTGCCGGGAAACGCGAAATGTCGCGATACACCGGAAGATCGCGGCGGCCCAGTGCGACGGCATCGATTTCGAACATGACCGGCGCCAAAGGCAAATCGAGTTTTTGTTGCAAACGCGGATGCAACTCGCCGATCGTGCCCACCGCGACGCCATCCATCAGGACATGGGCAGAGCGACCCGGATGCAGCGCCGGATGGACCAGCGGTTCAAAGCGCAGGCGAAGTGGCGCAAACAAGGCCTCGAGGTCAGCCTTCAGATCGAAAAAATCCACCGCGCGGGTTGGCTGACCCCACTGCTCATCGAGCACAGGGCCATAAGCCAGTGCCGCCACGCGCGTTGGCTGACTAATGCCAGCGACCGACAGGGGGCCGTCGGCAATGGAAGCATCTTTGCGAAACACCGCGCCCAACTCAAACACACGCACACGACTTGCCTTGCGATTGAGGTTGTAGCGCACATTGCTCACGAGACCACTCAACAGTTGCGAGCGCATCACGCTCATCTGACTGGCGATAGGATTAAGCAGACGGATCGGGTCAGTATTGTCAGCAAAATCCTGCTCGGCATCGTCATCAACAAAACTGAAATTCACTACTTCCTGATAATCGAGATCGGCAAGCTGTCTGCGCACCAGGAAAGGCGAGCGGTTGCTTTCCGGCGCAATGTGCATGGCTTGCGCCGCCACCGGCGGCAAGGCAGGAATATTTTCAAAGCCATACACCCGCGCGATTTCTTCAATCAAATCTTCTTCGATGTCGATATCAAAACGATAGCTGGGTGGCGTAACAAAAAACACATCCGCTTCGAGCGTGAAGGGTAGCGCCAGTCGCGTGAAGATATCGGTGACCACCGATACCGAAAGGGGTATGCCAATAATCTTTACCGCACGCGCCAGACGCATCGCCACTGGTTTGCGAACGGGCAGATCCACTTGCTGATCATCGACGGGACCCACGCGGGTTTTACCCGGCACACCGCAAATCTCGACAATCAATGCAGTGATGCGCTCGATATGTTCAACCGTCGTTGCATAGTCCACCCCACGCTCGAATCGGTGCGCAGCATCCGTAGAAAAATTGTAGCGACGCGCCCTGCCCTGCATCGCCTGCGGCCACCAGAAAGCTGCTTCGAGATAAATGTTTTCGGTATCCAGTGACACGGCGGTCGCGTCGCCACCCATGATGCCGGCCAGAGACTCAACCTGCTTGTCGTCAGCAATGACACCGACCCAATCATCCAGCGCAACGGTATTGCCGTTCAGGAGCTTGATCTGTTCGCCTTGGCGTCCCCAGCGCACATCCAGACCGCCATGAATTTTGTCGAGATCAAATACGTGCGTCGGACGGCCCAGCTCAAGCATCACATAATTCGAGATATCCACCAGCGCCGAAATCGAACGCTGGCCACTGCGCTCAAGGCGCTGCTTCATCCATTCGGGCGTCGCTGCGCGCGCATTCAAGCCGCGAATCACGCGCCCGGAAAACCGTCCGCACAAATCTTTAGCGCTGATTTTTACCGGCAGTATTTCATTCGAATCCGGTGTGACGATAGAAAAAGCTGGCGCTGTCAGTGGCGTACTGGTGAGCGCTGCGACTTCGCGGGCCACGCCCAAAACCGACAGACAGTCCGCACGATTCGGTGTGAGCTTGATAGTGAATTTCAGATCATCGAGCTGATAAAAATCCCGGAAATTCTGACCCACCGTTGCCGTTTCCGACAGCTCGAGCAAACCTGCATGCTCATCCGACAAACGCAGCTCACGCGCCGAGCACAACATCCCCTGCGATTCAACACCGCGCAGTTTGCCCACGCGGATCTCGAACGGCTTGCCATCCTCACCCGGCGGCAACATCGCACCCGCCAGTGCGCAAGGCACTTTCAAACCCGGACGCACATTCGGCGCGCCACACACGATATTGAGCAACGTGCCAGTACCGGCATCGACCTGACAAACATTGAGCCTGTCGGCATTCGGATGGCGCTCAACTGCCATCACCTGTGCCACGACCACGTGAGTGAACGGTGGCGCGACGGGTTCGACTTCTTCGACCTCCAGCCCGGCCATGGTCAGCAAATGCGACAGTGCTTCCGAGGTGATATCCGGATTCACCAGAGTGCGCAGCCAGTGTTCAGAAAATTGCATCGCGTCAGACTCAGTTGAATTGTTTCAGGAAACGCAGATCGCCTTCGTAAAACAGGCGCAGGTCATTGATCCCATAGCGCAGCATGGTCAGCCGCTCCAGACCGGAGCCAAAAGCAAAACCGATGTACTGCTCGGGATCGAGACCCATATTGCGAATCACCGTGGGATGCACCTGCCCCGCACCGGAGACTTCAAGCCAGCGACCTTTCAGGGGCCCTGTACCAAAAGCGATATCAATCTCGGCGGATGGCTCGGTGAAAGGAAAGTACGACGGACGAAAACGCACCTGCAGATCATCCGTCTCGAAAAACGCCTGCACAAAATTCAGGTACACGCCTTTGAGATCAGCAAAGCTGATATCGGTATCGATCCACAGGCCTTCAACCTGATGAAACATCGGCGAGTGCGTGGCGTCGCTATCCACACGATAAGTACGACCCGGCGCAATGACTTTGATCGGCGGCTTGTGCATGCGTGCATAACGCACCTGCATTGGGCTGGTATGGGTGCGCAGCAGCAGCGGCTTGCCCGTGCTGTCTTTGGCGTCGATATAAAAGGTATCTTGCATCGAGCGCGCCGGATGATTTTCCGGGCTGTTCAATGCAGAAAAATTGGTCCAGTCGTTTTCGATTTCCGGCCCGTCTGCCGTCTGAAAACCAATGGAAGAAAAAATTTCACTCACGCGCTGCCAGCTGCGCATCACCGGATGAATGCCGCCAACACCGCGACCACGACCCGGCAAGGTCACGTCAATCGCTTCCGCATTCAGTCGTGACTGCATCTGCGCATCCGCCATGGCGGTGCGGCGTGCATTGAGCAGCGCTTCGATTTTTTCTTTGGCCTGATTGATCACGGCGCCCTGGGTGCGGCGCGCATCCGGATCAAGCTGTCCGAGACCCTTCATCTGGGCAGTAATCTGCCCGGTCTTGCCAAGGTATTTTGCCTTGGCATTCTCGAGTGCGGCAGGATCTGTCGCAGCAAGAAAATCGGCTTCTGCAGCGACAACGATTTGTTCCAGAGAGCTCATGCGGTGTAGACGCTATAGATCGTTTAAAACGACAACGGGGCACAGGCTGTTCACCTCTGCCCCGCCATGAAACTGCACAGGCACCGCATCAACGATGCCTGATCACCCCTGTATTACGCAGCGATGGTTGCTTTGACCTGATTGACAATCGCAGCGAACGCTGGCTTGTCCATCACCGCCATGTCAGCGAGCACTTTACGATCCAGACCGATCGCGGCACGCTTCAAACCATTGATGAACACGCTGTAGGTCAGGCCATGTTCACGCGAAGCCGCGTTGATACGGGTGATCCACAGTGCGCGGAATACGCGCTTCTTGTTGCGACGGTCGCGGTACGCATATTGACCGGCACGCATGACTGCCTGCTTGGCGATACGATAGACTTTACTGCGACGACCACGATAGCCTTTGGCGGCATCGAGGACTTTCTTGTGACGGGCCCTTGCTGTGACCCCACGCTTGACTCTTGGCATAGTGCGCTCCTGTTCTTGAGTGTGAGGTTAAGCAAAAGGCATCATGGCACGAACGGAATCCATATTGGTCTCATGGACCTGGACTGCCCCGCGCAATTGACGTTTGTTTTTGGTGGTCTTCTTGGTCAGAATGTGGCGCTTGAAAGCCTGGCCACGCTTGACGGTACCGCCCGGGCGAACGCGAAAACGCTTCTTCGCGCTGCTCTTGGTTTTCATCTTTGGCATGCACATATCCACCCGATTGGGGGTGGCTCCTTTATTGGACGATGACAGGTGGCAGAAAAACCTGCGCTTGGATGCCTGCTCTCGCTTCTTGTAAACGACGAAATCGAGTCCGTCGTATCTTGCACTCCCGTCCGAAAACCGGAGCGCGGATTCTACCAAATTTCAGTGCCGATTACTTCTTCTTCTTGGGCGACAGCACCATCACCATCTGCCGGCCTTCCATTTTTGGAAACTGTTCTATCTGACCATACGGCTCAAGGTCGACCTTGAGTCGCTCCAGCATCCGCATACCGATTTCCTGGTGGGCCATTTCACGCCCCCGGAAACGCAAGGTAATCTTGGTTTTATCGCCCTCGTCGAGGAACTTGATCAGATTGCGCAGTTTGATGGTGTAATCGCCATCATCGGTGCCGGGCCGGAATTTGACTTCCTTGACCAGAATCACCTTCTGCTTGAGCTTGGCTTCGTGGGCCTTTTTTTGCTCCTGATACTTGAACTTGCCGTAGTCCATCAGGCGACAAACAGGCGGAACAGCGGTCGGTGCGATCTCTACCAGATCAACGTCAGCTTCCTCGGCCATTTTGAATGCCTCGGCCAGACTGACGATACCCAAAACCTCGTTTTCAACACCCGAGAGACGCACTTCTGGCGCCGTAATTTCACCGTTAATGCGGTGCGACTTATCAGTAGCTATTGCAGTGTCCTTAAAAAATCCAATAATTAAGCCGTGCTTCTGCAGCGGGCAAACCTGACGGCAGATCCGTCAGGCTTTGCTGGTGAGCTCCTGCTGGAGTCGCTCAACCAGACTGTCGAGGGACATGACGCCCAGATCGACATTGCCACGTGCACGCACGGCCACGGTGTTCGCATCTCTTTCCTTGTCACCGACCACAATGATGTAGGGCAGTTTCTGGACAGAGTGTTCACGTATTTTATAGGTTATTTTCTCGTTGCGCAAATCAGCATGTACTCTAAACCCTTGTTTTTTCAGGTTTTGCTCGAGTTTTTGCGCATAATCGGCCTGCCCTTCGGAAATGTTCAAAATGGCAATTTGGGTCGGCGCCAGCCATAAAGGCAGGGCCCCGGCATGGTTTTCGATCAACATGCCAATAAAGCGCTCCAGCGAACCGAGAATGGCTCGGTGCAACATCACCGGCACCTTGCGGGTGTTGTCCTCGGCCACATACTCGGCCTCCAGACGCACCGGCATCGAGAAATCCACCTGAATCGTGCCGCACTGCCAAGGCCGACCGATTGCATCTTTCAGCGTGTACTCAATCTTCGGACCATAAAACGCACCCTCCCCCGGCGTGATCTCGTAGGCACAACCGGACCGCTCAAGCGAGGCGATCAGCGCCTGCTCCGCCTTGTCCCAGAGTTCATCCGAGCCGACCCGCTTTTCGGGCCGGGTTGCCACTTTGTAAATTACCTCATTGAAGCCGAAATCCCGGTAGACCTTTTGCAGCAAGGCGGTGAAGGCCACGCATTCGTCGAGGATCTGGTCTTCGGTGCAGAAAATATGACCGTCATCCTGAGTAAAACCGCGGACCCGCATCATCCCGTGCAGCGAACCCGACGGCTCATTGCGGTGGCACTGCCCGAATTCGCCATAGCGCAGCGGCAATTCACGGTACGAGTGCATATTGGCGCGGAAGATCTGCACATGCCCCGGGCAGTTCATCGGCTTGAGCGCGTAATGGCGGTTCTCCGAATCCGTGGTGAACATGTTGTCTTTGTAGTTATCCCAGTGACCGGACTTCTCCCACAGCGTACGGTCCAGGATCTGCGGTGCTTTTACTTCCTGATAGCCGTTGTCCTGATACACATGGCGCATGTACTGCTCCACCTGCTGCCAGACCGTCCAGCCTTTCGGGTGCCAGAAAATCAGCCCCGGCGCCTCATCCTGGAAGTGAAAGAGATCCAGCTGCCGTCCCAGCTTGCGGTGATCGCGCTTCTCGGCCTCTTCGAGCATGTGCAAATAGGCGTCCTGGTCTTCCTTCTTCGCCCAGGCCGTGCCGTAAATTCGTTGCAGCATCTCGTTCTTGGAATCGCCGCGCCAGTAGGCACCAGCGACTTTCATGAGCTTGAAGACCTTCAGCTTGCCTATCGAGGGCACGTGCGGGCCACGACACAGATCGGTAAACTTGCCCTCGCTGTAAAGCGACACGTCCTCGCCCGCTGGAATCGATGCAATCAGTTCAGCCTTGTAAGCCTCGCCAATTGATTTGAAATACGCCACTGCCTCATCCCGCGGCAGCACCTTGCGCTCCACCAGCTCATCCTTCTTGGCGAGCTCGGCCATCTTTTTTTCGATCGCTTCCAGATCTTCCGGCGTAAAAGGACGCTTGTATGAAAAATCGTAATAAAAGCCATTGTCAATCACCGGGCCAATCGTCACCTGCGCATCCGGAAAAAGCTCCTTGACTGCATAAGCCAGCAAGTGCGCCGTCGAATGGCGAATCACTTCCAGACCATCGGAATCCTTGTCCGTCACAATAGCCAGATCGGCATCGCGCTCGATCAGATACGAGGTATCGACCAGCTTGCCATCGACCTTGCCAGCGAGGGCGGCTTTGGCCAAACCCGCGCCAATCGATGCAGCAACCTGCGACACAGTAACGGCAGCATCGAACTGACGCTGCGAACCATCGGGAAGTCGAACTGAAACCATGAAGTACTCCTGCTCTGCGGTGAGACGATCCAATGTCGACCGTGAACACCATAAAAAAACGCGGGCTAGCCGCGTAATTCTCTCGAAAGGCGCCTGATTGGAGGCGTGTAATTGACGCATAGTATACGTCGAGGGCGTATCACTTGCCAACCAAAGCGCCCCAAAGTCCGCCGTGCCCGGCCCCCAAAGTCACGTCCCCGCCTGCCACTACAACGGCGGGCGAGTCGCTAGGCAGATAGGGTCGATATCGCGCCTGAACCCCAGGTTTCGATCACACGACTATCGTCACGCACCCCCAGACCCATGTCCGCCGCCTGACAGAAACGTGCATGCGCGATATCCAGCAAAGGCAACTGCGCACCACAAGACGCACCCGCTTCTGCCACCAGTCCACTGTCCTTCACAAAAATATTGATCGCACTCGTCACGTGCACATCCGTACCCGCGATCATGCGTGGCCCGCGATCCGACAACATCCAGGAACCCGCAGCGCCCTTCTCCACCAACGACAACACCGCAGCCGGATCAAGCCCCAGTGAACGCGCAAGACTCAGTGCTTCTGCGGCAGCAGCAAGATGCACCGAACACAAATGCTGATTCACCACCTTGATGCTTTGTCCATCACCCGGCTGCGAACCCGTGATATGCACCTTGCCCATCGTGTCGAGCACAGGCCTTGCTGTCTCCACATCTTCTGCCGCTCCGGCAGCGAAGATAACGAGCTCGGCCGTCTTCGCCCGCGCGACACCACCGGTCACAGGCGCATCCACGATACGCGCGCCCAGTCGCCGCAAGATATCGCCCTGCGCGCGCACCGACTGCGGCCCGACCGTGGACATGATCACCCACACCTGCCCCGACGGAAGTTCGGCAATACCCCCAACCAAGGTCGCCAACTGCGCCGGCGTAGCCACCATCACCACCACCATCGCTGCGGGTGGTGCCTCAGACAAACTGCGCACCGTCACAATACCGTTGGCTGTCGCATGGGCCGCGACCGCCTCCGATACATCAACACCGGTGACCCGATAGCCTGCACGCTGAATATGCAGTGCCATCGGCAATCCGATAGCGCCCACGCCGATGAAGGTGATATTCATTTGGGTTTCCTGCGCCTTCATCGTCGTCGTCATTTCAGCCACGCCTTGATGCGTACTGAGAGCGCTTCGCAGCTAATGCCGTAACGATCATGCAGCGTCGGCAGCGCACCCGCATCAAGAAACACATCCGGTAAACCCGCCAACTGAAAACCCCCAGGTTGCACCCCATGACGCAGCAGCGCACTTGCGACCGCCTCGCCAAGTCCGCCAATGACAGAATGATTTTCCGCAACCACAACCAGGCGTGATTTGCTGCGCACCGCATCAACAATCGTCTTTTCATCCAGCGGCTTGATCGTCGGGCAATGCAGCACCGCGACATCCACTTTGTCGGAAGCCAGCACTTTGGCCACCTCAATCGCGCGCATCGTCATCAAGCCGGACGAAATAATCAACACATCAGCGCCATCGCGCAGCAGCTTGGCCTTGCCGAGCTCGAACTGATAGCCCTCAATATCATCCAGCACCAAAGGCACATTACCGCGCAGAAGTCGCATGTAAACCGGCCCCTCATGCTGCGCGATCTGCGGCACCGCCTGCGCCAGATCCAGCGCATCGCAGGGATCCACAATCGTCAGCCCGGGAATGCCACGCATCATCGCAATGTCTTCAGTGGCTGCATGACTCGGTCCATAGCCTGTGGTCAGCCCCGGCAATGCGCAGCAAATCTTTACGTTCAAATTTTCTTCAGCGATTACCTGATGAATGAAGTCGTGTGCGCGACGTGTAGCAAACGCAGCATAAGTCGTTGCGAATGGCGTCAAGCCCTCTTTGGCCATGCCACCGGCGGCGGCCATCAGCAATTGCTCGGCCATACCCATTTGGTAAAAGCGTTCAGGAAAGGCTTGGGCAAACAGATGCAGATCGGTGTACTTCGCAAGATCCGCCGTCAGACCCACCACCTCGGGATGATCGGCTGCATACGCCACCAGTGCCTTGCCGAATGGCGCAGCGGTCACACGCTGCCCCTCGGAAGCGATGGAAGCGATCATTGCCGAAGTAGTCAAGCGGGGCTTTTTATCAACAACAGGGGCATTCATGCCAAGACTCCTCAAGATTGGGACTGATCGAGCACGGCCAGCGCCTGCTGCCACTCGGGTGGATCGACACGGATGAAGTGATTCTTCTCGCGCTGCTCAAGAAAAGGAATCCCCTTGCCCATCAGCGTATCGAACAAGATCACGCGCGGCTTGGGTTCAGCACAGCTACGCGCTGCGTCAAATGCAGCGACCACCGCACCAAGGTCATTGCCATTGACACGCTGAACATGCCAACCAAAAGCCGCCCATTTGTCCACCAGCGGCTCAAAACCCATCACCTTGCCTGAGGGACCATCGGCTTGCTGATTATTGATGTCGACCAGACAAATCAGATTGTCCAACCGATGATGCGCTGCACCCATCGCCGCTTCCCAAGTCGCACCTTCATCCAGCTCACCATCGGACATCGAGTTGTAAACGAACGCAGGGTTTTTTTTATGCTTCAGACCCAGCGCCATACCCACCGCAATCGCCAAACCCTGACCCAGTGAGCCACCAGACATCTCCATACCCGCCGTATAGGTCGCCATGCCCGACATCGGCAGATGACTGTCATCGCCGCCATAGGTGTCGAGTTCGCTTTCTTCAATAATGCCGGCCTCGATGAGGGCCGCATAATGCGCAATAGCGTAATGACCGTGCGAGAGCAGAAATCTGTCACGACCTTCCCACTCCGGTTCTTTGGTGCGCACATTCATCGCATGGCAATAAGCAACTGCAAGCACATCAGCGTAACCAAGCGCTTGACCAATATAACCCTGGCCCTGCACCTCGCCCATACGCAGCGCAAAGCGCCGTATGCGATACGCATGCTTCTCGAGTGCCGAGAGATCAGACATGACATTCTCCGTTATTCAATAATGACGACAAATGCTTTCTGCTTCAAAGAAATCCAATCGAAATCCAGGGAACGGCAGCCACCACCATCACCCCGATGATCAAAGCAATCAGATAGCCGACGATAGGCTGCATCCCCTCGCTCGGTGCGATGCGGCTGATCGCACAGGCAGCGTAGTAGCCCACACCAAAGGGAGGCGCAAACAATCCTATGCCCATCGAAAACGTCACCACCATCGCATAATGCACTTCATGAATGCCCACTTGTCGTGCGATAGGAAACAGCAGCGGCGCAAGCAGCACAATTGCCGGAATGCCTTCCAGAACCGAACCCAAAATAACAAAAGCGACAATCGATACCGCCATAAAGGTGAACGCACCTCCCGGTAGAGTCTTCATTGCCTCCGCCAGGGCACCCGAAAAACCCGACTGTGTCAGCGCCCACGCCATGCCGGTTGCTGCGCCAATAATGAACAGAATCGCCCCTGAAAGCGATGCGGTTTTCAGCAGCATCGGATACAAACGACGCCAGTCGAACTGTCGGTATACCAACAGTCCCATCAGCACCGCATAGGCGATGCCTATCGTCGACACCTCGGTCGCGGTTGCTACACCCTCCACCACGGCAGCGCGAATCACCAGAGGCAAAGCCAGCGCAGGTAATGCAATCACAAACGAGCGCGCAATAGCCGATGCGCTTGCGCGCTCAACGCCCGCAAGACTTTCGCCGCGATAGCGCCACCAGACCACGGCCGCCAATGCGATACCCACCACCACACCCGGCAAGAGGCCACCGGTAAACAGCGCTGCAATCGAAACACCGGTGACCGACCCAATCGTAATCAACACCAGCGAAGGCGGGATCGTCTCAGTCTGCGCACCCGTCGCCGACAGCAGCGCCACCAGATCGCCCGGCTTGGCACCGCGCCGCTGCATCTCCGGAAACAAGGCCGGCGCTACCGCCGCCATATCCGCCGCTTTCGATCCTGAAATACCCGACACCAGATACATCGCGCCGATCAACACATACGAAAGGCCGCCTCGCACATGCCCCAGCAGATTGGCTAAAAAACTCACCATAGCCCGCGCAATGCCCGTCATCTCCATCAGCAGACCCAGGAGCACAAACAGCGGCACCGCCAACAAAATCAAGTGACTCATGCCCTCGTCCATGCGGCCGACGATCACAATCGTTGGTGTACTCGTCGTCAGCGCTATATAGGCCAGCGTCGCCAGTCCGAACGCAAATGCAATCGGCATGCCCGACACCACCAGCGCACCCACACCCAACACAAAGAACACCAGCAAATTCCAATGGCCGAGAGCTTTCAGCACCGGCCCTGCGAAATACAAACCCAAAACAATGAGCCCAACAGCAATGATTGCCAACAGTGCGTCTTTACGATTACTCAGCCGCACAATCTTGAGCACGCCAATGATCAGCATCAAACCCAGACCCACAGGGAGTGCCGCTGCACGCCAGGCATTCACCAGCCCCATCGCCGGGGTGGTGACCATCATCTCCTCCTGCGCAAACTCGAAGGCTGGCTGAATCACAAACACCAAAAACGCCACTGCCCCTACCGCGGTCATCACATCAAGCATGGCTCGCGTTCGCGGCGCCAGCTTCACCACCAACGCTGTCATGCGCATATGCTCGTCGCGCTGAAACGCCATAATGGATCCCAGCATCGCCAGCCACAAAAACAGAATCGATGCCAACTCGTCAGACCACACCAGCGGATCATGCAACCAATAGCGATGCACCACACCGGTCAGCAAGATCAACACTTCAGCCACCACCAAAGCTGCCGCAGGAATTTCGACCAGCAACGCCAGCACTCGCTGCAAGGTATCTGGACCGTACCAGGCACCGCGCGCCGAATCGGCAATCAAATCTGATTGAGAGGGAATGGACATTCAGATTGATTTTTTTGAGCAAGACACCATTACCCCAGCTTGCCCGATACCTTCTCCAGCAAATCCCATGCCGCCGCACCATATTTGGCTTTCCACTCGGCGTAAAAGGCGCTCGCGCGCAGCTTGTCTCTGAAATCCTCCGACCGCACATTCACCACATTGATGCCCTTGGCTTTCAGATCTGTCGCCAACGTACCATTGAGCCGCGCCACATCGGCACGCTGATCGCTCGCTGATTTATCCAATTCACGCTGAATGATTTGCTGAACATCCACGGGTAATCGCTGAAAAGATCGCTTGTTACCGAGCACCCAATAACCGTCCCAGACATGGCTCGTCAGACTGCAGCTTTTTTGTACTTCGTACAGACGCGCCGTGGAGATGATCGCGAGCGGATTTTCCTGACCTTCAACCACCTTGGTTTGCAGTGCCGTATACACCTCATTGAAATTGATCGGTGAAGGCGCAGCCTCGAGTGCTTTGAACAACGATGTCAGCGGTGGTGCGGGTGGCACACGAATCTTGAAACCTTTCAAATCACTGGCCGACTTGATCTCCCGCCCTGACGACGTAATATGCCGGAATCCGTTATCCCAGATCTTTGACACCGTAAAAATCGATGTCTTGGCAATCTCCGCACGAATAAGGCTGCCCAGCTCGCCGTCCATCGCCTTCCAGACATCGTCATAGCTTTTGAACGCAAATCCCGCACTGGAAATCCCCGAGATCGGCACAAAAGTCGCAAGAATCAGCGACGACAGATTCAGAAAATCCACCGAGCCATTGCGCACTTGAGACAGCAAATCAGTATCGCTACCTAGCTGGTTCGCCGGAAACAGCTTGATATCCACGCGCCCCGAGGTCGCCTCGCGAATCCGGTCATGCGCCTGCTTGGCTCGCACGTTGACTGGATGTGCAGGATCCTGCCCCGTCGCATACTTGAGTTCGAACTCGGCAGCGCGCGCAGGCCGATGCGCCATTGACAACAGCGGCAAAGCCAGAGCGCCGGTCAATATTTGCCGGCGCGTCATGCGAGACTTTGATTGAGTCATTTTTTTCTTTTATTTGTTGTGGAGAGTGACTGCAAAGTCAGTGAATCAGCATGCCCCCGTTCACATCCAGCGTGATACCGGTGCAGTAGGCCGAGAGTTCGCTACCAAGAAATACACAAGCACCCGCCACGTCATCAGCGCGGCCCAAGCGCGCGAGCGGTATCGTGTCCTCGATCTCCTTCTTGCGTTCGGGACTGAGCTTGCCTTTGGTGATGTCGGTTTCAATCAGACCCGGCGCAATGCAATTGACCCGAATGCCCTCAGCGCCAAATTCGCGCGCCATCGCACGCGCCAGACCCAGCACACCCGCCTTGGCTGCCGAATAATGCGGACCGCCGAAGATACCGCCGCCGCGCTGCGCTGACACCGAAGAAATACAAATGATAGAGCCCGATTTCTGTGCGCGCATCGTCGGCAGCACAGCCTGAGACATGTACAAAGTACCGCGCAGGCTGACATCCAATATGCGCTCGTAATCGGCGCCCGTAATGTCGAGGGTTTTTACCGGCTGCGTGATACCGGCATTGTTGACGAGGATATCGATGCGACCAAATGTCTTGACGATCGCTGCCACCGCAGCGTCGCATTGCGATTTGTCGGTCACATTGGCGACCAGGCCCACGTGCCCCTCACCCAAACGTGCAGCGGCAGCACCGGGATCGGCGGGCTCCAGATCCAGAATCACCACGTGAGCCCCTTGGGCGGCCATCTGGCGGGCAGTGGCAAAACCCAAACCGTTACTCCCTGCACCACCCGTAATGATGGCGACCTTGTCTTTCAGCAGCATGATGTTCATCTCTGTGTGATGTGGCGCGTTCACCAGTTCGCAAAATTGTTTTGCAAAAATGAAAACTCGAAACGCGCTGCAGTTGCAACTGGGGGCGATTATAAAGAGTCACCAAAGGCCGACGACTTTTCAGCTCGGCCGGACCGTCCCCGCGACAAAGCAAATACAACCAAATGCTGGCATAGTATCTTGGCTGCTGATGGCGCCGGTAAAAAATAGCGTTAAGCACTACCCCGCTGCTTCAACTCGTTTCTCGATGAACCATGAACCATGATCAAGTTGCTTAGAACAGCGCAACCCGGATCTATCTTCAGGCGGAGCATGATGCGTTCCTTACTTCTACTCGCACTACTTCTGATGAGCCCCGCAGCTTTTGCAGAGTGGCACCAATTCGCCGAGCGACGTGACAATGATCTGAGTATGGTCTTGTATTACGAGCCCGATAGTCTGATTATGGGAGCTACCCGATACGAGCCCAAAAACCCACACAAATTGGACAAACCCAAAGTCTCGGTCATGGTGATTTTTTCCAAATCAAAACCGCGGTTCTCCTGGCGCGCAAGCAAATTTTTATGGGAAGCGAACTGCACCTCCCAAAAAGTCCGATTGCTTGCCTCCGTAGATTTCACACAAATGGGACAAGATCTCATCCATGGGGTGGTTGAACCTTACATGGAATGGATGGCGGCTGATGATGGTGGCGTAAAAAATTCTGTCTACAGTTTGCTTTGCTTGGATGTAAAGGGGAATGGCAAGTAACACGCATCGTTTGAAGAGTCGTAAGGCTGAACAGGGTCATCACCTGCATGTGATGACGGTACTTATTGAGGCGACCATAAAATTCCCGCCGTCATCCCGGCGAAAGCCGGGATCCAGTGTCGTTTGCCGCAGAATCACAGACTTTTTTTATGTTGAAACCCCATGGCGACCATCCACCCGCCCCTGCCCGACATCAAACTCATCACCGCCGGCGCTTACCGCGAGCGCGACATACTTCAGCAGCTCCAGCAGGGCCTTCCCGATAGCTTCGACGCCTGCCACAGCGTCCAGTGGTCCAGCCTGCATGACCACAACCGGCGCTTCGGTGAGATCGACCTCGTCGTCCTCTCACCCCAAGGCAACCTAGTCCTGCTTGAAGTCAAAGCCGGTGACGTCAGCATTGACGAGCACGGCATCACCAAGCAGTACAGCAGCGACCCCATCGTAGCTTTTGCCTGACCGGTACTCGATGTCCCCTGTCTTGTCAGGAGACTGCAGAGAACAACAATATAAATTCTACTTTTCGGCCGGCTTATCTTTCACTTCTGAATACAGATCAGATTTTCCCGTGGATGCGCCTCGCCGACGCAAGCGATCGAAAATTTTTGAACCTACGCCTCATCTATCAGTCGGCGATCTCATAGCTTCCATCGTCTTTACGCCACGCGATACCTGCGGGACACTCTGGATCAAAAAACCACCAATAAAAATCTTCATAACCTGAAGCTTCCTCGCTCTCTGGCCAAGATTTTTTGAATAATTCAACTTGATCTTCAATTGAAGATTTTAAAAATATTCCATTTTTATGAAGTTTCACGCGGCCTTCCCGAAGAAGGCGCTCAAGAACCCATAAAAAAATCTCACGTCGATCAGAAAAATTAATTATTTCCTCTATGTCTTTATTGTCTTCATCGTAGTGAGTTGCCAGCCAAAAATCGACTAAATTTCCTTCAGTTACTTTAGGAAAAGTAACTTCGTAAAGCTTGTCCGAAAATATTGAATTCATTTGAACTTAACCTCTACTCTGTCACGACCGATCAATAATAAAAATTTCTTTTTATTAACAAGATCAATTGTCCATCTCCCAGTTTCACTAGTCGACACACTCCGAATGTTGATAGTGGTGCCATCTTGCATTTTTGCTGACCACCGGCCCTCCAGTGGCACGCCATTTTTCAAGACTTTCTCAATTGGGGCATTGCCACTTAACTCCCCCGCATAATCAAACACCCGCCTTTGCAACTCTGCATCCGACAGCGCGCTGGTATTAAAAAGCTTGGTCGTTCCAGCAGAATTCGTATTTTGCAGCATCACGCGCTCGCCGGCGAGCGTGAGTTCGTTGACGCTGCTGCCCGGCTTGAAGACCTGTACCAGCTCACCCAGACGCTGCTCCTGCTGGGCCAGTATCTTCTGTTGCCCAACGCCCCTCAGTACAGCATTGAATTCCTGTAGCGCCGCTCGCTCTGCCGCAGTGAGTTGACGGCTGACGCCGCTGGCCAGTCCCTCCGTCACTGAGCCCGGCGTGATCGCGCCACTGGCAATCGCTGCGCCCGTCTCGGCAGTGATCAAGCCGGTCTGGATCGCTTTGTCCGGGTTGGCGAGTATCCAACCAGCCAGCACCGGGGTCGTGCCGGCCAATGCGACCATGCCTGATGCGCGGTCGCTAGTTTGCAGACCGTTGGGGGGATGTACTTGTTACTGCTTTCGCCTTACCAGTAGTCGACTGACCTAGTCCCAGCGCGAAGGTGTAGAGAACAACAAATAAAAATCTTGCTTTTCGGCTGTCTTAACTTTCATTTACGAATGCCGATCAGGCTTGCCGTAAATGCATCTCAAAAATTCAAGTAATCGAAAATTTTCGAACCTATACCTTGCCTATCAGTCGGCGATCTCGTAGCTTCCATCGTCTTTACGCCACGCAATACCAGCAGGACACTCTGGGTCATAAAACCACAAATAAAAATCAGCATCGGGATGATCCGGGTATGGATTGTCAGTTTCCGGCCAGGCTTGTCTAAAAGCCTTGATTTGGTCCTCAATCGACGAGTCAAAAAATATGCCGTTTTTATGAAGCTTTATGCGACCTTCTCGGAGAAGTCGCTCCAATATCCATAAAAAAGCATCGCGACGTTTTAAAAAATTATCGCCACGGACTCTATTTGATGTGTACCAGAGACCAGTAATTGACTGTCCGTCGACATAGTCAATCCCATAAATTGATTTGCCGTTATCAAGCGTTTCATAAACAGTATTAAAAATCTCTGAATTAAGGATTGAAATGTCTTCTTTATTTAAATTTAAGCTCATACCGATTTTCCCTATAACTTGGCCTGACGATCCCAAGTTTAGTATTTTCTTGGATATCAATAGTCCATCGTCCAATTCCACTTGTCGACACACTGCGAACGTTAATTGTCGATCCATCAGAAAGTTTGGAATACCAAACTCCGACAGACGTTGGGTGTGGCGTCAAAATCAATCCACCACTTAGCTCCCCCGCATAATCAAACACCCGTTTCTGCAATTGTGCATCCGATATCGCACTCGTATCAAACAGCTTGGTCGTACCAACAGAATTCGTATTTTGCAGCATCACGCGCTCGCCGGCGAGCGTGAGTTCGTTGATGCTGCTGCCCGGCTTGAAGACCTGTACCAGCTCACCCAGACGC
>JAJTGC010000097.1 GCA_021298975.1 Oxalobacteraceae bacterium | reverse complement strand
CGATATCAACACCATCCGCTGGCTCGAAGATGTGCTCAATGAGCGCAACTCGACGATGATTATCATCTCGCACGATCGCCACTTTCTCAATCAGGTCTGCACCCATATGGCGGACATGGATTACGGGACGCTGAAGGTTTACCCGGGCAATTACGATGACTACATGCTGGCCTCGTCCCAGGCACGTGCCCAGCAGCTGTCAGTCAACGCCAAGGCGAAAGAAAAAATCACCGAGTTGCAGGATTTTGTGCGTCGCTTCTCGGCCAACAAATCCAAGGCGCGTCAGGCAACCTCACGCGCGAGGCAGATAGAGAAAATCAAAGTCGAGGATGTGAAGCCCTCGTCGCGACAGAATCCGTTCGTGCGTTTTGAAATGGGTAAAAAGCTGCATCGCCTCGCGGTGGAGTCCAAGGGTATTACCAAGTCGTACGACCGGGCGCTGTTCCAGAACCTGAGTATCTCCATTGAGGCGGGTGAGAAGATCGCCATCATTGGTGAAAACGGTGCCGGTAAAACGACCTTGCTGCGCTGTCTGGGTGGCGATCTGTGCGGACTCATGCCGGATGCGGGTTCGGTCAAGTGGGCGGAAAATGCCGATGTCGGCTACATGCCGCAGGATCCTACCGAGGAATTCGCGGTCGACAAGACGCTCACGGACTGGATGACCGCCTGGACTCGTGAAGGTGATGATGATCAGGCCGTGCGCTCGATTCTGGGGCGTCTGCTGTTCTCGGGTGATGACGTCAAAAAACCCGTCAAGGTGTTGTCTGGTGGCGAGAAGGGCCGCATGGTCTTCGGCAAGCTGATGCTGGGTCGACACAATGTGATGTTGATGGACGAACCAACGAACCACATGGATATGGAATCCATTGAGTCACTCAACATCGCTCTGGAAAAATACGAAGGTACCCTGATATTCGTCTCGCATGACCGGGAATTCGTGTCTTCGCTGGCCAATCGCGTGCTCGAGATACGGCAGGGCGAGATCATCGATTTCAAGGGTAGCTATGACGAGTATCTGGCAACGCAGGGTATTGAGTAACTGTTAACGCGGACTGACGAAGAAGCCACTGCCATGGAAATCAAAACGGTTGAATTTGAACGCCCCTCGGGTGATGGCGCCAGCTGCGTGGCCTCGGCCTGGGCCAAGGTACCCGAGGTGTTGCAGTCGAGCGAGCGCGCAGCGCTCAAAGACAGGATTCGTCGTCTCCTGAAGGAAAAGCAGGCGGTGCTGGTGGCGCATTATTATGTCGATGCGGACATACAGGATCTGGCCGAAGAAACCGGCGGCTGTGTCTCGGATTCGCTGGAGATGGCACGCTTCGGTCGTGATCATGCAGCAAAGACGCTGGTGGTGGCTGGTGTGCGCTTCATGGGCGAGACGGCAAAAATTCTTTCACCCGACAAGACCGTGCTGATGCCGGATCTGGAGGCGACCTGTTCCCTTGATCTGGGTTGTCCCGCAGACGAATTCGCTGCCTTTTGCGATGCGCATCCGGATCGTACCGTGGTGGTTTATGCCAACACCAGCGCGGCAGTCAAAGCGCGCGCTGACTGGATGGTGACTTCGTCCATTGGTCTGGATATCGTTGCGCATCTGCATGCGCAGGGTAAAAAAATTCTCTGGGCGCCTGACCGTCATTTGGGTGCTTACATACAAAAGCAAACCGGTGCCGACATGTTGCTCTGGCAGGGTTCCTGTCTGGTGCATGATGAATTCAAAGGTGTCGAGCTTGAGCTGCTGCGCGAGGCCCATCCGCTTGCAAAAGTGCTGGTGCATCCTGAATCCCCAGCGGCGGTCGTCGCTCTGGCGGATGTGGTTGGCTCGACCTCGCAGCTGATTGCGGCCGCGGTCGCATTGGATGCACCGGAATTCATCGTCGCCACTGACAACGGCATTCTGCACAAGATGCGCGCTGCAGCGCCCGGTAAACATTTCATCGAAGCACCGACGGCGGGTAACAGTGCGACTTGCAAGAGCTGCGCACATTGCCCCTGGATGGCCATGAATGGTCTGCAAAATCTGGCGGAGGTTCTGACCTCAGGCCGCAATCAGGTTCACGTAGAGGCAGCCAAACGCGAGAAGGCCGTGACCTGCATACAGCGCATGCTGGATTTTGCCGCTGCACGCAAAGCCAACACCCGGCCCTCGGCAGATTTGGCGGCGGAGCAAAAACTTTTCTCGGGTATCGGCCCGGCATGAGCACACTGCGCAATCGCTTTGCACCTTTCGATACAGCGTTGGCGTCTGCTTTTGAGCAAAACATTGCGACCGCCCTGGCGGAAGATATCGGCGCAGGTGACTGGACGGCGCAGCTGCTCGGCGCAGCTGCGGTCGTACGGGCAAGGCTGACGGTCCGCGAAGCCGCAGTGTTATGCGGTGCGCCCTGGTTTGAAGGGGTGATGGCGGCGCTTGATCCACGTTTGCAGTTGCATTGGAATTATGCCGAGGGTGATCAGATGCAGGCGGATAGCGTCGTTTGCGAGATCACCGGGCCGGCACGTTCGTTGATGACGGCCGAGCGCGCCGCAATGAATTTTCTGCAATTGCTGTCGGGTGTGGCCACGGTGACCCGCGCGTATGTGACGCTGGTTGCGGGTACTCGCGCCGCTATTCTCGACACCCGAAAAACCCTGCCCGGGCTGCGTCTCGCGCAAAAATACGCGGTGCGCGTGGGCGGTGGACAGAATCAGCGGCTGGCTTTGTATGACGGTATTCTCATCAAGGAAAATCATATTGCTGCCGCCGGCGGTATTGCCTCAGCACTGCAGGCGGCGCAAGCGCTGCATGCCGGTGTACCGATTCAGATCGAGGTAGAAAATACAGACGAGCTGAAACAGGCACTCGATGCCGGTGCGGTATCGATCTTGCTGGATAATTTTTCAGTAGAAGCGATGCGAGCCGCCGTTGCACTCACTGCAGGACGGGCATTGCTGGAAGCCTCTGGCGGCATACAACACGACACCGTCAGAGCCATAGCGGAAACGGGTGTTGATCGCATTTCCATCGGCAGTCTCACCAAGGATGTCCGGGCGGTCGACTACTCGCTGAGAGTCATCTGAGCCGCATCCAAATTCGTCAATGCATCACTGCTCACGTTGGATATAGGCGCGAACCGCGCTGCGGCGTGCGGGTGTCAGTACGGTGGGCAAGGCTTTGGGCAGGGTCTCGGGATAATCGAGACTGTAGTGCAGCCCCCGGCTTTCACGTCGGGACAGTGCGCTACCGACTATCAGCGACGCCACTTCTACAAGGTTGCGTAGTTCGAGCAAGTCACGGGTGATACGGAAATTCGCGTAATACTCGTCAATTTCTTCTTTGAGCAAGCCGATCCGGTGTTGCGCTCTTTCGAGCCGCTTGGTGGTGCGCACAATACCCACGAAACTCCACATGAAGCGGCGCAATTCATCCCAGTTCTGGGTGATGACGACTTCTTCGTCTGCATTGGTGACGCGGCTTTCATCCCAGGCGGGTAGCGATAAAGAGCTGACCTTGGGCTGGTCAGCAATGTGCATCGCCGCTGCCCGACCGAGGACGACACACTCCAGCAATGAGTTGCTGGCTAGCCGGTTCGCGCCATGCAAACCCGTGTAGGCAGTTTCGCCCACGGCGTACAAGCCTTGTAAATCGGTCCGACCTGCAAGATCGGTCACGATGCCGCCGCAGGTGTAGTGCGTGGCCGGCACGATGGGTATGGCCTGCCGGGTGATGTCGATGCCCAGCTCCAGACATCGGGCATAGATGGTCGGGAAATGCGATTTCAGGAACTCGGGAGGCTTGTGGCTGATATCGAGATCGACATAATCGAGACCGCGTTTTTTCATTTCAAAGTCAATCGCGCGCGCGACCACATCGCGCGGGGCAAGTTCTGCACGCTCGTCATGCGAGGGCATGAAGCGTTGCCCCGCAGCCTGACCGGCCGTTTCAGGCAGCTTGAGCAAACCACCTTCGCCCCGCACCGCCTCGGTAATCAGGAAAGATTTCGCGTAGGGGTGATACAGGCAGGTCGGGTGAAACTGGATGAATTCCATGTTCGCAACCCGGCAGCCGGCGCGCCAAGCCATGGCAATGCCGTCCCCGGTCGCGGTGTCAGGGTTGGTGGTGTACAAATACACCTTGCCAGCGCCGCCGGTGGCCAACACGGTCTGATCGACATCAATGGTGATGACCTGTCCGGTGCTGACATCCTGCACGTACAAGCCCAGACAGCGGGGCGGTGATTCGGTCAGGCCGAGTTTGTCGGTGGTCACCAGATCAATGGCGAAATGGTGTTCGAGCAGCGTGATGTTCGGATGTTTTCGTACTTGTTCTTCCAGCGTCAGCTGTACCGCATGCCCGGTCGCATCTGCCGCGTGGATGATGCGTCGCTGACTGTGCCCGCCTTCCCTGGTGAGATGAAAGCCAAGCTCGGTCTGGTCATCCCGGGTGAACGGGACACCTTGGGCGATCAGCCACTCGATTGCCTCGCGCCCTTGTTCGACAATGTGCCGGGTAGCGGTTTCATCACAGAGGCCAGCCCCGGCCACCAGCGTGTCGGCCACGTGCTGGTCATGGCTGTCATGGGAATCCAGCACCGCCGCAATGCCCCCTTGCGCCCAGTCGCTGGCGCCGTCTCTGAGCGCACGTTTGGATATGACCACCACCTGCCGGGTATGGGCGAGGTGCAGGGCAACGGACAGGCCAGCCAGGCCACTGCCGACGATGGCAACATCAAATTTCATGGGAAATTGGGTAAAAATGCGGGTTTCAGGGGTACAAGGGGGACTATAGGCGATTTAGGAAACTTCCGCACAAGGGCGCCAATGAAGCAGAAAGCGGCGCGTCCTGACGCCTAAAGCCATAACTTTCGATCTGGGTCAAATTCTTTTTGCATAAGTCGGTTGTGGACAGCTTCTCAAGTATAATTGCACCCACGTTGAGATTCGAGTAGCAGTGGTGCAGTATCAGTCTGTAATTCCTTACTTGGTTGAGACGCTCTTCTGGCGGATATTCTGCCTCACTTACTAAGATAGGAAATGCAATGGCAACTGGTACAGTCAAGTGGTTCAACGATGCTAAAGGTTTTGGTTTCATCACACCGGACGAAGGCGGCGAAGATCTGTTCGCACACTTTTCCGCGATTCAGAGCAACGGCTTCAAATCCTTGCAGGAAAATCAGCGCGTTCAGTTCGATGTAACGAGCGGCCCTAAAGGCAAACAAGCGTCGAACATTCAGCCCATCTGATTGGTTTGAACCTGGCATGACTCGCTGACCGTCTTGATGACGAGTTGGCAAAAGAGCCTCCTGATTTGAAAGAGTCAGGAGGTTTTTTTATTGGGCCTTTCGCCAATAATCGGTTTGCGTGAATGCTCTGCGCAAAAAATCAACGAAGGCTCGTATGCGCAAAGGTAAATGCTGTCGCTGCGCAAATACCGCGTAAATGTCATTGCCCGGTGCGGCAAATTCATCCAGTACGGTTTCCAGAAGACCGGATTCAATCTCGGTACCCACTTCCCACATGGATCGCCAGGCAAGCCCGCGCCCTGCAAGTGCCCAGTCGTGCAGCACCGCGCCGTCATTGCAGCCCAGGGTGCCGGCCACTTTCATCGTCAAATTTTTGCCGTTCTGGCGAAAGGTCCAGCCCCGCTGACTACCGTCACTCGACATCGCCAGACAGTTATGATGCGATAACTCATCCGGCGACAGTGGCCGTCCATGTTTTTTGAAATAGTCGGGTGATCCGACGACAACGCGCTTATTGTCCGCCAGCTTTACCCCGACCAGACTGGAGTCGGACAGATCAGCAATACGGATCGCCACGTCGATGCCTTCGCCAATCAGGTCGACCACGCGGTCATTCAAACTCAGGGTCAGCGTGACATCGCGATGCTCGGCTAAAAATGAGGAGATCAGGGGCGCCACATGCTGCCGACCAAATCCCGCCGGGGCTGAGATCAGCAGATGTCCACTCGGTCGCGCACTGCGCTCCGACACCTGCGATTCAGCGTTTTCCAGTTCAAGCAGGATGCGCTGACAGTTCTCCAGAAATGCCAGACCTTCATGGGTGAGTGCAATCTTTCGGGTGGTTCTTTGCAGCAGTTTCACGCCGAGCCGGGCTTCAAGCGCATCCAGACGACGTCCAATGACGGCCGGTGCAATGCCCTCGGCCCGTGCCGCAGCAGACAAGCTGCCTCGAGCCGCAACATCAACAAAGGTAGAAATTTGCTTGAACTGATCCATGAAACACGCTGATTTATGACCAAGGCGACATAATAATCCGTATCAAGCCTTGATTTATGCCTAATTTGATTGATTTCGACCTGCTGTGGGGGGGCGCCTCAGAGAGACTGAACGTAATCCCGCACCCCGCCCAGCAGCATTTCGATTGCGATCGCCGTCAGGATCAGGCCCATTAAGCGCTCGAAGGCAATCATCACCGCAGCGCCGAGCACGCGCTGCAGATACTCGGCTGACAGCAGAACCACCAGCCACACGCCCGCCACCAGCGAGAGGGCGCCCACATAAACCGGCATGGCCATCTGACCACGTGACGAGAACAGCAACACCGTTACCAGCGCAGAAGGCCCGGCCAGCGCCGGTATTGCCAG
>JAJTGC010000096.1 GCA_021298975.1 Oxalobacteraceae bacterium | reverse complement strand
GTCGAAAAACCACAGGCCTTCGCCGCCTGCAGTGCATCGAAGGTTTCGCTGATGGTTCCAGCCTGATTGGGTTTGATGAGCACTGCATTACAGGCTTTCTGTGCTGCTGCGTCGCGCACTCGCGCCGCATTGGTGACCAGATAATCATCACCGATGATCTGCACCTTGTGACCTGCCGCCACAGTGAAGGCAATCATGCCGGCCGTATCGTCTTCAGCCACCGGATCTTCGATGGACAGAATCGGATACGTCGCCAACCAGCGAAGCAATACTTCAATCCACTCACCGGTGTCATAGGTCTGCTTCTCAAGACCCGGACGGTAGACACCACCACTGCCGAATTCAGACGCCGCAATGTCCAGCGAAATCATCACCTCGCCATGGCGATAGCCTGCTTTCTCAATGGCGCGAGTGAGCATTTGCAGCGCCTCTTCATTGCTCGCAAAATCAGGCCACCAGCCGCCTTCATCGGCCACACCGGCACGACGACCGGCATCGGCCATCAGATCACCGGCGGCGCGATAGACCTCCGCCACCATGGCCAATGCCTCGGCCATGCTCTGCGCACCAACAGGCATGACCAGCAAATCCTGAATATCAATCCGACGACCCGCATGCGCACCACCACCAAAAATCTGAATTTCCGGCAGCGGCAAGATCACTGATTGACCCTCTGGCGCAGAAGCCGTGTTCAGAAGATAGCGCCACAAAGGCAAGCGCTGCGAAGCAGCCGCTGCATGCAAGACGGCCATGGAGGTCGCAATCAATGCGTTACCGCCCAGACGCGCTTTGTTCGATGTGCCGTCCAGCGCAATCAGGATGTCATCTACCCCGCGCTGATCAAGCGCATCGCGACCGATGATGGCCGGTGCAATCTCGCGCACGACATTCGCCAATGCCTTTTGTACGTCATAGCCTCCGAAATTCGTACCACCGTCACGCAACTCGATGGCTTCATGACTGCCGGTGGATGCACCGGCGGGTGCGATACCGCGTCCCATCGCACCACCTTCCAGATGCACATCCACTTCCACGGTAGGTCGGCCGCGCGAATCCCAGATACGTCGCGCTTGTAGTGATTGAATTCGCGTACTCATGCAGCAAGTTCCTCTTTCCATGCGGCGCGCATATCAGCGAGCCTGGTTGCGGGTGACAATACCCAGCGACGTGCAAAGGCACGCAGCTTCGTACGATCGGGGTCCGTCAGATATTCCAAGGGTGATTTGCCATCTACGCGCGCCAGCAAAATCGCCGCCAGCAATGTCGCGGTGCGCGCCTCGATGGCGTCGACGCTTTCCCACTGCACGCCAGCGAGATAGTGTTTGGTAAAGGCATCGAAACAGGCCAGATAATCTTCTGTCGACGCAGGACGCCACAGACATTTGGCAATCAGGTGCGTCAGGCAAAACGCGACATCAAACGCCGGATCGCCATAGACCGCGCATTCGGCATCCAGAAAAATAGGGCCACTCGGACCGGCGAGAATATTTTTCGGGCTGATGTCGCCGTGAATCAGCGCAATACGATGGCTCGCAGTTTTTTCAATCAATGCCTGCAGCATCGGCGCGCAATCGCCATGCACTTGCGCGCTGGCGCCAAAGTAGGGATCCAGCCGCAGCTCGAAGAAATTACGGTCATAGGCAAAGCGCTCGGCCAGCGCCGGTTTGTGTGCGGTCGCTGCGTGAATCGTTACCAACTGACGCGCGACCTGTGCCGCAAAATCGGGGCTGGCATGACCATCGCGCAGCTGTACTTTCCAGACCGGATGCTGCTCGGGTGCCAGCCACTGCATCGCAAAACAATACGATTGCGCGTCCTCCCCCAGAATGCCGGGCACGGCGGCCGGGAGTGTCTGCGCCACTTCGCGTATCCAGGCCAGCTCGGCATGATTGCGCGCCAGCGGCGCACTCCAGTGTGAGGCCACTTTCAATTCAGGCAGGGCTTGTTTGATACACAAGGGGCCGTTGCGGGTTTCAACCCGCACGATGAGCGAAGAGACGCCACCGGTCAGGGGCACGATCTCGGGATTATCCTCGGCGGCTGCCAATCCCATGCGCACCAGCGCAGGCAGCACGACGCTTGCCTCGTTGGCCATGCGTGTCACGCTTTCTTATGATCGGGCGCTGTGATTCCGCGTCGTGCGCCTTGTTTTGAACGAAACGTCACTATACCTGACGCCAATGCAACGAGGCCGCATTGGCGAAGCATGGTGGCGGCGCCCCGTGACCGGCACACCAGTCACCTGTTCAGCGCGAGATTCAGAGCTGGAAAATCAGTACAAGGACGATACCGGTGAGCGCAATCGATGCCCACAAGGCCAGCGTGCGTGGCTGATGCGGCATCCACTGCAGGATGCTGCTCCGAGATGCATGAGGCACGGGGCGCAGGTGATAGGCGGCCCGTGCCGCAGATTTTGGCGAAAATCCTGGCGATGGTCGCTGCCGTCGCTCCTGACCGTTCCAGCGTGGTGGCATGCGCTTGGTCTGGCGCGCTTGCTCAAGCGCCTCTGCCTTCGCGATCCATTCGTCATGTCGCCGACGTTTGCCCGGATCGGACAACACCTCATACGCTGCATTAATAAGCTGGAAGGTCTCGGTTGCTTTCGGATGCCCACCGTGTCGGTCGGGATGAAACTGCTGACATAGCGTCTTGTAGGCAGCGCGAATCACCTCGGGTGGTGCATTGCGAGCCACCTTCAGATTATCGTAATGGGTATGAGGACTTTTCATCAACAGCTCGAAAATCGGAATAAAAGTAGGCTAGTTCAGAATCCCAAAATGCATTTGCGTCATCTCAATAAATTGCTGCTTGTCCAAGGCTCCCTTGCGCCGATCGCTCACCTGTACCCACCGCTGCCAAGAGATCACGCGCCTGAACGATCGCTGCCAAACTCCGCCGATGAGTAGGTTCTTCAACCCGTCCTCACCCGCAGGTTGACGCCAGCGGTAATCCCGCCACGCATCCGCCATGCATCCGCCTGTGCACGAATTACTCTTCTCACAAGAAACTATTTCCATGAATCACGAACAAAGCTGAGTTACCTGCTGCAATCACCTCATCCTGTTCATGCGACCCACAGCCTGCCTGCCCCCTCCCGCTCTCATCGCATTACCCACACGCCAGACACTGCCGCAAGCGCAGACGCTCTCCGCACTGTTTGCCTGCTTTGGGGTAATCATGGGTTCGTGGGCTGGCCGTATTCCTGCATTGCGCGATGCCCTGCAGCTCTCCGTTGGCGAACTTTCCATCGTGTTGTTATGCAGCGGACTCGGCGCCGCCTTGTCATCGGCTTTGTCGGCACACTGGTTCCCGCATTTGAGAGAAAGGATGAGTCAACGCACAAAACTCGTCACCGCAGGTCTGGCGCTGCTATGGTTGCTGCTGATGGTTGGCATGGCACCCAATCTGCCGCTACTGATGCTCGCCATTTTCCTGTTGGGTGCCAGTGCCAGTATTTTTGATATCGGCATGAATGCGGCCGCAGCGCATCAGGAAAATCTGCAGGCGCGATCGCTGATGGCGCGACTGCATGCCTGCGCCTGCGCTGGTGGTCTTGGTGGTGTCATGCTCGGCAGTGGCATGGCGTGGCTGCGGTATTCGCCGACACAGCATTTCAGCTTGCTGATACTGCCCTGCGCGCTGCTGCTCTGGCTGGGTGTACGAGGACTGAGTGCGGATGTTGCAGGTAATGCGCCGATCATCAGAAAACCTTCGTTTGTGCTGCCGCGCGGTGATATCGCGCTGCTGGGCCTGCTGGGATTGCTGGCGGCAATGACCGAAGGCAGCATCGCCAACTGGAGTGGCGTATTCATGGCAGAGCAGTTTGGCGCTTCCATGAGCTTTGCACCGCTCTCGCTGGCGGCTTTCTCCGCCATGATGCTGCTCTCGCGCTTTCATGGCGATCGACTCAAAGCCGCCATGGGTGCCCGACGCCTGATTTGCGGTGGCGCGCTCGTTGCAGGTATCGGGATTTATCTGGCGGTATGTGCAAGCGCAACCCCGATGGCAGTCACCGGCTTTGCCATCGCCGGACTGGGACTGGCGCTGGTCTTTCCGTTTGTGCTCAGTGCGGCCGGTGAGCAAGGCGCGATGGCCATTGCCGGGGTCGCCACCATGACCTACGCCGGCAGCGTGATCGGGCCGCCATTACTGGGCGGTATTGCGCAATATCTGGGACTGCAGGCGGCGCTGGGCTTTACCGGGCTACTGAGCTTGCTGATCGCTGGTATCGGTTGGCGAGTGCATCTGCTGCGTTAGGGCTTCATTATCGACTTCGGTACCTTGATGCGAGTCATCCCACTTGCGATGGCAGGCGGATCGCTGGCAGGAAAGCTCAGATCAATCGCCTCGTCAAGCAGGTCCTGTTGCTTCTCAACAGGATCATGCGATTGTAAATGCCGTTCAGTCATGTCCCGCGCCGACGCATCACACGCATTCACGTCTTTGGGAGTGACAGACCGCGAGGTATCACCAAAAGAAGAATGTGCATGCGGATCTTCCTCCGCCTTGTCTATATTCAGGTTGGGCTGAATAATCATGATCTGACCCCTCAGTATCGTTGGCTGCCTCACAGGCAGAACTGATACGTATCAGATATCAGGTCAGCATCAAAGTTCTCGCTATCGTTCTTCAAAAAGTGCCGAGCGATCCAGATTCGCGACATCAGGCACACCCAGCAGCGCCAACGTGATGTCGATTTCTTTTTTTAACAGGGCGATCGCTTTTTCCACACCCGCCTGTCCGCCACTGGCCAATCCATACAAACCAGCACGACCGATCAGACAGGCGTCAGCCCCCAATGCCAGCGCTTTGACGATATCGCTGCCACGGCGGATGCCACCATCCATCAACACCTGCATCTTGCCGTTGACCGCATCAACAATCGCCGGTAGGGCTGCCACGGCCGACGGCACACCATCAAGCTGGCGACCACCATGGTTGGACACCATGACGGCATCGGCGCCATGCGACATGGCGCGCACGGCATCATCGGCGCGCAGGATACCTTTGACGGCAATGCGCCCCTGCCAGCGCTGACGTAACCAATCCAGATCTTTCCAGTTGACGGACGCATCAAAGGACGCGCTGATGTGCTGCGCCAGCGAGACCAGCTTTTGCGACGGTGCCTCGGGATTATCAAGATTGCCAAAGGTGAAGCGCGGGCCACTGGCCAATCGCATCAACCAGCCCAGCTTGCTCGCATAGTCAAAAATGTTATCGAGCCCGATGCGCGGCGGTACCGTGAATCCATTACGAATATCGCGCTCGCGTGGCCCCTGCAAAGGCAAGTCGACCGTCACCACCAGCACGCGGGAACCGGCGTCCCAGGCGCGCTGTATCAGCGCCTCGGTCATGCCTCTGTCCTTCTGGATATACAACTGAAACCAGAAATCCTTGCGCCCCTGACGGGCGAGTTGTTCGATGCTGCAATTTGAATTGGTCGACTGACAAAAGCCCACACCGGCAGTCTCGGTTGCGCGTGCAATGTGCAGATCACCCTCGGGCCACAGCAGCCCAGCCAGACCGGTCGGTCCGAGGATCATTGGTGAGCTCAATGAATCGCCGAGGATCTCGACTGCCTGCTTTCTCTGGCTGACATCCACCATCACCCGCGGGGCAAAGCGCAGCCTCGCCAGATCGGCCTCATTGTCCCGCAGGGTGCGTTCGTCGTGCGCACCTCCATCGATAAACCCGAAAACAGAACGTGGAAGCTTGCGCCGCGCAATGGCGCGCAGATCGGCAATATTGACTGCCTTGGTGAAGTGCATCTTGTCTGCCTGGTGGGATATTGTTATGCCGACATGATACCGAAGGACACTGGCAGCCGCCGAGAAAAGGTCGGCCAAGCTATCGGTAGAATTTCTGGTGCTCAAATTCGACACAACGAACATATCTTAGTGGGTCGATAGCAAGACAGCAACGCCGCAGGCAGTACTGACGTACGACAAAGCAGCGCCAGCACCGAAAGCGGCCTGACGAGATACGTTCTAAAAGTCGCTCGCGTGACATCGCTGCATTGGCAACGCATGAAACACCGGTTCATTCACCGACTGTTTCAGCAATTACCTTTCTTTTGCTGCCCCGGAGGACAGTGGTCACTCCCTTGCCGATGCCGCCCTTTGCCACCGGAATGCCACCCACCGCGATGCAATTCCCAACCTTTGGGTCCCTCACGCCACACAGGCTCAACGTAGACATAACCCGTCCTTTGCCTTTCCCAGCGACCGGCTACCCAGACATGCGCACCGCTCTGCCAATTCCAGTAACCGGGGATCCACACATAACCGGCGCGCGGCGGCGGCATGGGTTCTTCACGCATTACGGGTGGCGGCGTGCCGCTGGTGATCGTAATACCCCAGCTGATGTTAGGATTGGCGAGTGCATAGCTGCCGTGAAATAAAGCGCAAAAAATAAAGTACACAGCAATTGACGCACAAATTTTCGGCATCAAATTCCCCGGATTACCAAGAAAGTATTTTCTGCCAGTTTTGAAAAAATAGTTGATCAAGCGCCACCTAAAACTCGAGAGAATCGTCAGATCTTTGCAGACATTTTTTTAATTTATCAATAAATTTTCTAAACATCTGACTTTCAATGATAATTCATCATTGCGGGAAAAACAAATACACGCAGATCTTCATTTCTAAACGGAGAACTGAAAATAATTCTTTCCATTATTTTTTTTATCATATCCTTGTCGAATTCAGTATTTTCATGCTCATTTGTTTCCATCTGACCACGTAATTCTCCCAACTCGCAAACTACCTCATCAAATATTTTTCTTAACTCGGAATTTTTTTTATTTTCAGGAAAACCATACACCGCAGGCATTGATTGAATAGCTTTTGGAAAATATCTTAGGTTACGTAAAAATTCTTCATCTACAATTTTTGTCCCTTGCCTTAAATATCGAAGAAAGCTTATTTTCAAGTAAGTTCCCAAAGGAGCAATATCGTGACTGCCAGGGCCATTTTCAGACTCAGAGCAACCCCACTGCTCCGCCAAGAAATCATGCAAATCTTTTCTGGAATGGCTGGTTACATGACTATCGTCATTTATTAAACCGGATCTGTTACGCGCTTTTAATCCTTCAATTTGCTCTTTTCTTGCTTGAAAATCTACAGCTTTTTTTTGCATCTCCTCTACCTTTTTGTTTAGATTGGGAATGACAAAAATACAAGCAGAAGACCGCTGAATATCTGAATAACGATTTAAAAATTTCATTACATCGTCGAATGACTCAGGAGTCCAAGAAGTATCACTAAAATGAAAAAAATTTAAAAAGGCATTAATCTCGTGCGAAACAAAACCTTGACGACTTAAATCCTGTGATAAGAGTTTATTGATAATTTTTTCCTTGTCTTTCAATAAATACCTATTTCTCAACGAACCATCCAAATTGACGCTTTGAGCGGCCGGCAGAGCTCTGTATTCTTTTTCTATAAATATTTCCAATAATTCGGAGGAAGACACCCTTCCTCTATTTTTTACAGACTTAATTAA
>JAJTGC010000095.1 GCA_021298975.1 Oxalobacteraceae bacterium | reverse complement strand
TCACGCGGCAACTGATGCGCGAGATGCATTTGGCGCCCGGCGATATCGCTGCCATCGGCATCACCAATCAGCGCGAAACCACGCTGCTCTGGGATCGAAAGACCGGTGAACCCGTCAGCAATGCCATCGTCTGGCAAGACCGTCGCACGGCTGGTGCCTGCGATCTGCTGCGCGAGCAAGGCAAATCCGATCTCATTCGTCAAAAAACCGGGCTCGTCATTGACGCCTATTTTTCTGCGACCAAGCTGCGCTGGCTGCTTGATCAAGATCCCGTCATCCGCGCACGTGCGGAGCGCGGCGAACTGGCGTTTGGCACCGTGGACAGCTGGCTGATTTTCAAACTCTCTGGCGCGCATCTCACCGATCCCGGCAATGCCTCACGCACCATGCTCTTCAATGTGCATACGCTGCGCTGGGATGATGAGCTACTGGAGCTGTTCAATATTCCCCGCGCCATCTTGCCGACCGTCGTGCCCAGCAGCGGTATCGCTGCCTACACGGACGTATCGCTGTTTGGCGCTGCCATACCCATTGCCGGTATCGCCGGTGACCAGCAGGCAGCAACCTTTGGTCAGGCCTGCGTTGAGCGTGGCATGGTCAAGGCCACCTATGGCACCGGCTGCTTTATCTTGATGAACACCGGCGCGCCGGTGGTCTCTCACAACCAGCTGCTCACCACCGTGGGCTGGACGCTGCAGAGCACTGCCCATGTCAAACCGGATCTGTCACCGCACCCCACAACACCTCTCACGCCGCACCCCACGTTGCACCTCACACCCGATCTCGCAACCGATTTCACCACCCACCACCTGCTCGAAGGCAGCGTCTTTGCGGCAGGCGCCGCGGTGCAATGGCTGCGCGATGGGTTGGGCTTGATCCGCACGGCGGCAGATATCGAGCCACTGGCCGCGAGCGTGCCGGATACGGGTGGGGTTGTCTTCGTGCCTGCTTTCTCTGGTCTGGGCGCGCCCCATTGGGATCCGTATGCCAGGGGCACGCTGGTCGGCATATCGCGTGGCACCAGCGCGGCACATATTGCCCGCGCTGCACTCGAAGGTATCGCATTGCAGAACGCCGACGTCATGCAGGCCATGCAAGCCGATGCGAGCATGCCGATACGCGAGCTGCGTGTTGACGGTGGCGCATCGCGCAATGATCTGCTGATGCAGTTTCAGGCAGACATACTCGGTGTCCCGGTACTGCGCCCACGGATTACCGAGACGACTGCGCTTGGTGCGGCCAGTCTGGCGGGGCTGGCTGTCGGCATCTGGGAAGACGACACCGCTCTCGCAGAACACTGGCAATGCGAAAAACGATTCGAACCGAGTATGTCGGATGACGAACGCCACTATCGCCTGGGTCGCTGGCATGAAGCCATCACACGCGCGACGGGCTGGGCCAAGGATCACTGAGCGCGTTTACCAAAAGTACACACGGTGGGCAAACGCTGCCCAGGATCAGTCTCACATCGTCCAATGAAACATGGGGACTGGACGATTGACTATCCGGCGGCATGGCAATCCATGCCGGATGCGCTCTGGCTACAGATCGGTTTTTTTATGATGACAGATGGCTTGTAGAGCCGCAGGTCCGCCGAAGTACGGTACCTGTTGCGCAGGGTAGCGGCTTATTCGTCGATTCGGTCTTTAATGAACTGCACTTCCGTGCTGTCACCATTTTTTTGCGTCATGGTAAATGAGCCCTCGCGCTTGTCAGCGATCCACCATCCCTCGAATTGCGTGCCATCGCGACGCACTTCTACCCCTTCACCGTAGCGCTGGTCAGCGATGAATTTTCCGGTGAAGTAGGATCCATCAGAAAATTTCATCACACCCTCACCATTGCGCATCCCGAATGCGAAACTACCTTCGTAGACCTCGCCAAATGGAAATGTCAGTTTTCCGAAGCCGTGAAACTGGTCGTTCTTCCACTCCCCCGAAAAACGATCGCCATTTTTCATGTACTGTGTACCAAAACCGCTGCGCTGAACGCCCTCAAAACTACCGATGTACTTCTCGCCATTGGCGAAGTGATAGGTGCCATTGGACGTCATCTGACCATCGCGAAAATTTCCGACATACCGGTCGCCGCGGTTTTCCTTGCCGGCCTTGAACTGGTAAATCCCGAATCCGTGAAACTTCCCATTCACGAACTCTCCCTCATAGACACCCGTTTTGTACGTGGGGTCTGAGATCACCACGTAGCGTCCCCAGCACGCACGATCGTTTGTGTTGCGTTCCTCACCCAGCTTTCGGGGATAACTCGCCTTGGTACACGGCGGCAGCTTGTCGGGATTTTTATGTTGTGCCCCGACTTGAGAGGACAACAGTGCCAGTGTCGGAAAGACAATCAGGGAAATGAGCAATGTAACTGGTTTCATAATTCTTCCTGATGGGATGGCTCGACCCGAATCCATGGTTCAGGATCAAAGAACGCCCATCGCATGCAACTCCGCTGTCGGTCTACCGGCTGATCAAAATCTGATCGGGATCGCCAACCAGCTGTGGCTGCTGTTTTCTATTTTGAATGGCTGCCTGTCGGTTGACCTTGTCCAGCAGGTAGGCATGCAGCTCACCGGTAGTGAGCTTGCCATCCTGATTGCCGTCCGCATCACCCTCCATGCCCTTCATCAGATAATAGCTGAAAATGCCGTGCCTCAATTCGTCGCTCGACCACGAAATCTGATCCGGTGCCGATGCGGTCAGCACCGTAAAGGTCGCGGGGTAGCCCGTATTTTTGGATTTAAGGGCAACCGGTCGGGCATTTGCCAATAAAGCATCACCATTACGCGTCTGGCCACTGTAGCAACTGTCAATAAACATCGTGACAGTTTTGGCCCCGGTCGCCTCGGTCAGGCTAATCAGCTCCGCTTGATTGATCGCGGTTTTGTCGATGAAATCTCGATCGGCATTGTATGGCAACAAATACAGCGATTTGCCATCGTCGGACGGCAGGCCATGACCACTATAAAAAATATAGACGTCCGTCTTGCCCTTGTTCACGTTGCGCATCAGCCAACTCCGGAACGCGCGCGCAATGTCGATTTCGCCCGCATCACCATCGGTCAACAAACGCATCTTGTCCGGCGTGACGCCTAACACGCGCTGCGCATACTCGGAAAACAGTCGGGCATCCGCATTGGCGAAACGCGCCGGCGGTAAATACTTGTACGACTGAATACCGATGATGATGGCAACAGCATCGCGCCCGGGAAGCGCCTTCAGGGCGCCTGGGTTGAGCCGACTCGCCTCATTGAACGGGCTTGTCGTCGTCTCTGGCAGGGTGCTTCGCTGCTGTATTTTGGCGGCGCGGACGAATACACCGTTCTCGAAAACGCCTTCCTGCACCACATTGCCATTGGCGAAGGTGTAAACACCCTCGCCGCCAAATTGTCCATTCCTGAATTGACCCACATAGCGGTCACCGTAGGGACTCTCGAAGCTGCCGTCACCATTGAACTGGTCGCGCACCAGTTCGCCTTCGTACTTGCCGCCATTCGAAAAATAATAGACGCCTTTGCCATGCCGACGTCCCTCGTGGAACTGCCCGACGTAACGATCATTCCCGTTGGTCTGAGGGATGGTCTCTTCACCATAGCCCTGCTTTTTACCGTTGACGAACTCACCGGTGTACAGAATGGTCTTGCCGCTTGTCAGCGTGCCCACGCAAGCGCTCCAGTTGGACGTGTTCTTACCGGCACACGACGGCATTGTGCTCTGCGCAGTTGCAGCCTTGGACGCCAGCAGCAAAGCAAGCAAAGCGAGTGCTGAGCGGCCTCGCATGCGGCTGATCAGGGAGACCACGGTGATCGGATTACGGTTACTCAAAAATCATCCTTGGAATTGACGACACGTGAGCCACGATTATCTTTTGCGGCTGGGCCGTTGTTGCTGCCCGCTGCCGTTCCGCTTCGCTCGATACTCTGTGCATTCGTCAACTGGGTGGCTGTCCAGGTAATGATGGAGCCCACATGAATCTGGCCCGATGCATCTTTTTCCTCCCAGACTTTGATCTCGGAAGTGCCTTTGAGGCTGATGGTGGCATCCGATTTGGCCGAGCGCAGGCTCTTGTCGATCGTGTTGCCGATATCCTCGATCGCGTCCTCCGTACCGATTTTCGCCGAGTTCTCGTAGTGCGTGATCCGGGTGGCGATTTCTTCCATTACCGACCCCTGGGTGCGCGCATCCAATACCTGCAAGCGCGTCCCCGCAAATTCAGCGATCCAGGCTTCGGCCAGAGACTGCGCTGTTCTCTGTGCGTTTTCCACATTCATCAGGTGCCGCGTGGGATTGGGATTTTCTGAGGCGACACCCCAGCGGCCATAGGAGATCAGCATGGGGTGCCCATTCTCGTCATAGCCGAAACGAAAACCGAGTTCATTGAGCAGCTCCGCATCGGTCTTGGGCAAATAGTCGTCGATGACTTTGCCAGACCCCTTGACCAATGAAGTCCTTTGCATGCGGATATCTTCCGCAAACTGCCGGGTTTTTTCGGATTGCACAGCGATGATGCCAATCTGCGTGCGCGCGCCATTGGCAGTCGACAGCGTGAACAAGCGCGTCTGAACGGGCACCAGACCTCGCATGTTCTGCACTGCACTTTTCACGGTTTCGCGAATGAGATTATTCCGAAACAGTTGCTTTTTTTCGGGTACCGATGTGCGTGATATTTTTTCGCGCGACTCACCCTGTTGCGCAAGATACTGATCGACTTGGCTATCAATGTCGGCCAGCAGCTTGTCCATTTCCATTTTTGTTCCGCTGCTTTTGGGCGGTGATGCAGTGCCAGGCTTCTTGTCATCAAATTGGCGTGCATTCTCCGAATCATCGGACATGAATTCGGCAATGCGTTTGGTGGTTATCGTGCCGTAATTCTGCAAAATGAATGCCACCTGCAACTCCAGCATGGCCTTTTCGTAGGCCAGTACCAGTTCTTTCGCGTAGCCCGGGTGATTGGTCGGCACACGCACGACCGCCTTGGATGTGTAAAACGTCCGACCAGTTGCCGGATCAGGACGGCCGATGGGTGCGAACTGCTTCTCGAAATCCTTGACCCACTGACCGAAACTGAGACGGTTGAGCGCGCTGTCTGCCTCGGCGGCCGACACCTGCGACTCCGAGGCGGCGTCTTGCGCCATCGACGATTGCAGCAGACAGAGCGGTGCTAACGCGACCAGCATCGCGACGCTATGGATGATTTTGTTTTTCATGGCGGGCTGCTCGCAAGTTCTTGTTAGTAGTCGGTGAGCAGCGAGCGATTTCGCTCTCGGCCCTCGGCGGCCGCATCGCGCTTGCGATTGGGCGCGGGCGGCGATTCCTTGCTCAGTTGGGATCTCACCAGCAGCTCGGTATTGTCGGCCACGGATAAAGAAGAGGTCAGCTTCAGAACTGAATACTTGGGCTTGACCTCGATAACCGTCCCAGTGGCGACGTGGGTCTCCATGCGTCCGAGCGACTCGCCAGATTGCGGGTCGCGCAAATCCTCGCCCAGCACGAATACCGACAACTGCTCCCCTTGGTCGATCGATCCATCGCCCCGGTTCAACACAAGCATGTTGCCATCGCGTCGAACCACGCGAATCGGGAAAATAGTCTCGACCATGCCCGACACCAGCTTGCGTGCCGCTGCCGATAAATTTTTCGCCAGCACGTCACTCGTGATCTGTGTGCGGCCTTTCAGCGTTTCGGCAAACGCTTCAGTGCCCACCCATTTGATCTTGCGGCTGGTGAATTCCATGATCCGCAGACGCAAGGTGCCAGACAGTTTGCTGGAGACAATGACCTCATCCGACATCTTGATGACTTCGCGGTGATTGTTTTGCACCTCAAGATCCTGCAGGTCAATGATCAGCACATAGTCTGCACCACTGGCACCCGCTAGTCGGGCCACCTCGGTTCGCGATGCATCGGCACCTGTGATGAACAATTTCTCCTGCTCGAAAACCGCGTTGTGACTGCGCGTCAGAACATCAAACCGACGCGAGGCCACCACCGCCAATTCGACTGCCTCGAGCGCCGCCTGCGGGTACTGTTTCGAGGTACTCGCGATAATGAGGGTACGCCGGTTCGAATCAGCGCCGAGTTTGGCGTAAGTGGCGTAGCGAATCGTGACATTGGCTATCCAGCGGCCTTGGGTCGTCTCCTCAGCAGAGTTGACTTGGTAGCCCGTGACAGGACGTGCCTTGTCCGTACTGACCTGCTTGGCGATCGCCTTGTTGAACTCCTCCAACAAAGCCGATGCCTGGGTCTGATCGACCAGCACCTCGGCCGACGCAACATTTTGCCTGGTGGAGGATTGCAACGTAAAACCAAAAGCCTGCGCGGTCGCATTGGACAGACCATCGAGAATCGCCAGCGCGCGCGTCGCCCCGCGCCCCTCGGCACTCATCTCCGCTTCTTGTACCTGAGCACTGGCTGCGCCACAGGTGATCAAGAATAAAATCAGAAAGCGAGAAAGTAGGCAGCGCATAAATATTGGCATGAAGGTTTTGATTTTAGAAATTTTTACCGTGCAGCCTTACCACGAAAAATTTTTGTTGGAACCGAGCTTGTCGATTGGTACCAGCGAATCGAAGACAATCACCCCCGAGGCAAGGTCAGTCACACGCAGACGAAATTCATACTCAAGCTGTTGCTTG
>JAJTGC010000094.1 GCA_021298975.1 Oxalobacteraceae bacterium | reverse complement strand
TTGCATTCAAAGGTGAGCAGGGCGCCAAAGAGGCCGGCAAAATGCGCGCCGAGGGCAAGGAATACCTCGTCAAGGATGGGGATGTGCTGAACTTCCTGTTCAACGTCTGAACTACCGCGCCCTCACCAAGCCGGCTGAGGGAATGAATCCGTGAACGTGATGACAATCAACGGTTATCAGGCAATCATCGCTTTCGACTCGGACGTCCAGATGTTCCGGGGAGAATTCGCGGGGCTCAACGATGGCGCCGACTTCTGCGCAAAGAATGTTGACGCCCTTCGTCATGAGGGTGCGATCTCGCTGCGCGTCTTCCTTGAAGCCTGCGCAGAATATGGCATCGATCCATGCAAACTCAGGCAGTCGACACCTTCATGATCAGCCGCTGATATTTCGCCTCCAGCGCCTCACGACTTTCTGTATGCGCAGGATCTAAGGGGATGCACGCCACAGGACAAACTTGCTGACATTGCGGCTCATTGAAATGCCCGACGCACTCGGTACATTTGTCGGGATTGATCTGATAGATCAGCGGCCCCATGAAGATGGCCTCATTGGGGCATTCCGGCTCACAGACGTCGCAGTTGATGCAATCGTCGGTAATCATCAATGCCATGGTTTGCTTCCAGGTTTCACGTCGTTCCGGCAGCTTTATCTGCCTCAATTTTTTTCAGCAGCCATTTTTCTACTGACGGAAAAACAAATTTCGATACATCGCCGCCCAAGACGGCAATTTCACGAACAATGGTGCCTGAAATAAATTGATACTGATCGGAAGGTGTCAAAAACAAGGTCTCGACATCAGGCAACAAATAGCGGTTCATGCCCGCCATCTGGAATTCATATTCAAAGTCGGAGACCGCGCGCAGACCACGAACGATCACACGAGCATCATGACGCCGAACAAAATCCTTGAGCAAACCGGAGAAACTTTCGACCACCACATTCGGATAATGACCCAGGACTTCGCGTGCGATGTCGAGTCGCTCGTCCAGCGAAAAGAAGGGGCGCTTGGCCTTGCTGTCTGCAACGCCCACCACCAAACGCTCAAACAGGCCGGAGGCGCGGCGCACCAGATCTTCATGACCGCGCGTAAGCGGATCAAAGGTTCCGGGGTAAACGGCTGAAACCATGACAAGGTCCTCTGAGGGTGAATCCACAGGCAGTTTTATTGCCCGGCAGAATACGAAGAACGCGAATTATGCCCTAATTCAACTCCGTGTCATCCGGAGCGAACAAGCCAAAATGCACCGTACCTGCCTTATCAAGACGAACTACTTTCCAGGCACCCATCCATTCTTCCGTAGCCGGCCCCGTAAAGGGCTGATCGGCTTCAGCATAGACCAGCCCGCCGGGCGCAAGCAAGTCCCGGCACCGTGGCAACAAGGCCGGCAACCGCTGCTCTGAATACGGCGGATCAAGAAAAATCAGGTGGAATTTTTGGGTCTGGCGTGTCAGTAACTGCGCGGCGTCACCGCGCTGGATGCGCACGCTGGTGGCCTGCAGCTTGTCCCGCGTGGCCTCGAGCCCTTGAATCGCCCGCGGGTCGGATTCCACCAGCAGGACACTGTCGGCACCGCGACTGGCTGCCTCAAAACCCAACGCGCCCGTCCCTGCAAAGAGATCAAGGCAATGCAATCCGCGCCAGCTGCGGTGCTGCAGATGCTCAAGCCAGTTGAACACCGTTTCGCGTACCCGATCGGGCGTGGGGCGCAAGCCTTCGACATCGGGCACAGGCAAGGGGGTGCGCTTCCATTGCCCGGCAATGATGCGCACCTGCCGCGGAACAGCAGGTCTGCGGCTCATGGACGACTACTTTTCACCGCCGACGACGACGGTGACCAGATTCTCCATCACCAGCTTGCGCGCGAAGGCGGCGCGAATATCGGCAATGGTCACTTTTTCAATGCGCGCAGTCCAGGTATCAAGGTAGTCGAGCGGCATCTGGTGGAAGCCAATCGCCGCCATGTTATCCAAAATTTTTCGGTTGTTATCAATCCGCAGCGGAAAGCCGCCAATCAGATTGTCTTTGGCGGCTTTCAGCTCGGCGTCGCTTGGGCCATCACGCAAATAGGTGGCGATGGTATCGCGCACGACTTTGAGCGCCTCTTCCGATTGATCCTTGCGCGTCTGCAGACCGGCCTGATACGGTCCTGGCTGCGCCATCGCACTGAAGTAGCTGTAGGCACTGTAGGCCAGGCCGCGCTTCTCACGAACTTCACGCGTCAGGCGCGAAACGAAACCGCCACCACCAAGAATGTAATTGCCTACAGTGAGCGCAAAAAAATCCGGATCACTGCGCGCCAGCGCGGGCACGCCAATCAATATGTGCGCCTGCGATGCGGCATGGGGAATGCGCTGCTCGCTGCCGACAGGCTTGGCAACGGCGGGTATCTCAGGCAAGGGCTCGCCCTGCGGCAAGCGGCGCGTGAGCTCCAATGCAATCGCCTGCGCTTCTGCGCGAGTGACGTCACCAATCATTGCAATCACGGCATGATTGGCGACGTAGTGTTTGGCATGAAAGTTCAGCACGTCTTCACGCGTGATCGCGTCGATCGATTCGACCGTCGCCTCGACGCCATACGGGTGATCGCCATAGGCCAGACGCCAGAACGCTTTACTCGCTATCGATTCGGGCTTGGTCAGTGATTCGCGTATTCCCGCTATGGTGCGCGCTTTGTCGCGTGCGAAAAATTCGGCGGGCATCGCCGGTTGCGCCAGCAGACGAGCCAGCAGACGAACTGCCTGCTCGCGCTCCGCCTTGGAGGACAGTGTGCGTATGGCCATGCCGGAGCGATCGGTACCAGCACCGCCACCTCGCTGCGCAGCGATGTCGGCAATCTCGTCGGAGATCTGCGATTCGGTCATTGCCGGTTCGGTGCTGCCATCTGCGAGCGTGGCCGCCGCAATACCGCGCGCGAGCATCGCATTGGTCAGCGAGGCCATGCCGGATTTGCCGGCCGGATCACGCCGGCCGCCGGCATCGAAATCCACATTCACATCCAGAATCGGGATGGTGTGGTTCTCAACAAAATACACCCGCGTGCCATTGGGCAGTGTCCAATGCTGGATATTCAGTGCTGCATGCGCTGTACCCGCAATGCACAACACCGCCATGATCAGAATTTTTTTCAACATCATCTTTCCTGGTTGAGAGCTCATTTTGTCAGGCAATTCATCAGTCGGCTGTACATGACAGCATCAACAGCTCGGTGGCCACCTGAACGTAATTGCATTAGTGGCGAAGACCGGAGGTATCCGGCTTGCGCTCGGCCTGCGCTTCCACGGGCAAGGGCTCAAGCGTGGCCACCGTCAGCTGATCATCCGAAAAGTATTTTTGCGCGACTGCCTGCACTTGTGCTGGCGTGACCACCGCGAGCTTTTCGATAATGCGATCGATCTGACGAAAGGAAATACCCGACATCTCCATCGCACCAATTTCCATCGCCTGCCCGAACACCGAATCGCGTTTGTAGATTTGGCTGGCGATCAGCTGCGCTTTGACGCGCTTGAGCTCCTCTGGCGAGACACCCTCTTTGGCAATACGCTCGACCTCGGCACGCAGGGCTTGCTCAAGCTGAGCAACGCTGGTGCCCTTTGCGGGGACACCCGAGAGCGTAAACATCACCGGGCCACGCGCCGTTCCCTGATAGCCGGCGTCAACAGAATTGGCAACACGCTCGGTACGCACCAGTTTTGCCGGCAGCCGTGCATTGTCATAACCATCAAGAACCGCTGCCAGCACATCCAGCGCGTGCGACTCGTCATCTTTTTCTACGTCGGTGAGCTTGGGTACCTTGAAGGCCAAAACAAGGTAGGGGTTTTCGGCAGGTGCCTTGACCACCACGCGCTTGATGCCGGTCTGCAGCGGCTCCTGCTGCGGCTTCATTTTTGGCAGCGTCTTTGGCGGAATTTTGCCAAAATATTTTTCAGCAAGCGCATACACCTGCTTGGCGTCCACATCGCCAGTTACAACCATGGTGGCATTGTTCGGCGCATACCAGCGCTGGTACCAAGCCAGCGCATCAGCTGCGGTCATATTTTCCAAATCATCCATCCAGCCAATGACAGGATTTTTATAGGGATGCGCAATGTACGCCGTCGCATTCAGTGCTTCATATAACAAGGCAATGGGCTGATCGTCTGTGCGCAGGCGGCGCTCCTCCATGACCACCCGGATTTCCTTGGCAAATTCGGCCGCGTCCATCCTGAGGTTTTGCATGCGGTCTGCTTCCAGCGCCATGACTTTCTCGAGGCGAGATTTCTCAACCTGCTGGTGATACGCGGTGTAATCTTTGCCAGTAAACGCATTGTCGCGACCACCCAGTGCAGCCACTTTTTCACTGAACTCACCGGGCTTGAGCTTGGCGGTTCCCTTGAACATCATATGCTCGAGGACATGCGCAACACCCGTGGTGCCATTCTGTTCATCAACGCTGCCAACGCGATACCAAACCATGTGCGCCACGGTCGGCGCCCGCCGATCTTCCTGCACGATGATGCGCATGCCATTGGCCAGTTTGAATTCCTGTGCCTGCGCACCTGCCCACACCGCGCCGGTGGCAGCACCGAGCATCAACATCAACAAACTGGCAAAAGCCAGCCATACCGCGCGAAATTTCATGGTCTTTGCTCTGCTAAAATAGGGGGTCTTTTGGCGCGGAAATGCGCCGGAGAGATCAATTGTAGCCGCTTGTCTTTTTCCCCGCTGCGCACCACCCCGGACACCGATGTTCAAGCTTTTCAGGAAAAAATCACAGGAACCCGAGCTCCCCGCCGCAATTGAGGCGAGCGCGACCCGCAGTGCACCGGCTGCGCCTGCGACAGCCTCTGGACCATCCTGGGTGCAAAAGCTCAAATCAGGCTTGTCCCGCACCTCATCGAACCTGTCAACCCTGTTCACCGGCACAAAGATTGATGACGCTCTTTACGAAGAGCTGGAGTCCGCTTTGCTGATGGCTGATACCGGCGTTACCGCCACAACGCAATTGCTCCAAGCCCTGAAAGTGCGCGTCAAGCAGGACAAGCTGACTGACGCAGCCGAAGTAAAAACTGCTTTGCGCGAGCTGATGATCGCCTTGCTCAAGCCGCTGGAAAAGCCGCTGGAACTGAACCGCGAGCAACCCTTGGTTCTGATGATCGCCGGCGTCAATGGCGCGGGCAAAACCACTACCCTGGGCAAGCTGGCCAAGCACATGCAGCGGCATGACCAGAAAGTCTTGTTGGCCGCCGGCGATACGTTTCGGGCAGCAGCCCGCGAACAGCTGATGATTTGGGGTGAACGTAACGAGGTTGCGGTCATTACCCAGGAATCAGGCGATCCGGCAGCGATTGCTTTCGATGCGGTGCAAGCGGGCCGTGCGCGCGGTATCGACGTGGTGATGATCGATACCGCAGGTCGGCTGCCGACGCAGTTGCACCTGATGGATGAGCTAAAAAAAATCCGCCGGGTGATCGGCAAGGGCATGGCGGGCGCGCCACACGAAATACTGCTCGTCATCGATGGCAATACTGGCCAGAATGCGCTCGCTCAGGTCAAGGCCTTTGATGACGCCTTGTCCCTGACCGGACTGATCGTCACCAAGCTCGACGGTACCGCCAAAGGCGGCGTGCTGGCTGCCATTGTGACGCAGCGCGCGATACCGGTGTATTTCATCGGTATTGGCGAAGCAATTGATGACCTGCAGCCTTTCGTTGCCTCAGAATTCGTTGACGCTCTGCTGGGCTGACAAGTCAGGCTTGAGGATTTTTGAAACAGAAGATGTGTAACCTGTCTCTTTAACCGACCCACGATCACCCACATAAACGATGGCCATCATCTCGTTTTCCCACGTTACCAAAAAATATCCGGGCGATGTCATCGCACTCGCCGATCTCACGCTGGCGGTCAAGGAAGGAGAATTGGTTTTTCTGACCGGCCCATCGGGCGCCGGCAAATCCACATTGCTAAAACTTGTCGCCGGTATCGAGCGCCCCACCGGCGGTGTCTTGCTGGTCAGTGGTCAGGACATGCGCAAGCTAAATCGGACCACGCTGCCTTTTCTGCGTCGCAAACTGGGTCTGATTCTTCAGCAGCACCGCCTCCTCCAGGACCGCAACGTGCTTGATAACGTCATGCTGCCACTGGTCGTCACGGGCGCATCACCACAAGAATCACGACAGCGGGCGATGGTCGCACTCGAACGCGTGGGGTTGGATGGCAAAGCGCTTGCAACACCGCTGTCGCTCTCGGGTGGCGAGCAACAGCGCGTCTCGATAGCACGCGCGATTGTTCACAAGCCACGCATCATTCTGGCCGATGAGCCAACCGCGAATTTGGACCGCGCCAGCGCCAAGGGTGTGATCGAGATGCTGCATACATTCAATTCGGCGGGTGTTACTTGCATCATCTCTACCCATGATGAGCGCTTGCTGCAAGGTGCGGATCGCGTGTTCGAACTGGCGAGCGGCAAGGTGGCCGCCGTGCATGATGCCCAGAGCGAGGTGGGCGCATGAAATTTTTCAGAGAGCATGGCTTCGCCTATCGTGCAGCGCTTGCGCGCATTACTGCCGCGCCGGGCAGCTTTATTTTCAATGTACTGGTCATTGCGCTGGCCTTGATACTGCCGCTGGCTGGCCTGATCTTGCTCGACAATGTGCGCCCCGTGTCGCAAGGCATCGCCGTGGAACCGGAGATCAGCGTATTTCTGTC
>JAJTGC010000093.1 GCA_021298975.1 Oxalobacteraceae bacterium | reverse complement strand
GCCTTTTTGCCACCCGACGCTTGGAATTGATCTCCTTAGGTTGACGGCAAAGCAGCAACGCCACAACCCCACAACGCCACAACCGCATAATGCCGCGGGCAGCACTGACGTACGACAGAGCGGTGCCAACGTCGAAAGCGGTCTAACGAGATCGGTTGGTCATCCCTGGCATTGCCAGGAAATGCAGGCATTGAAACAACACCTGTCCCGACTGCTGCGGCGCAATAAAAGACAATTCAAAATTTATCGGCTAGGATTCCATGCATCAAATCAATGAAAATACTCGTCAAGAATCATCCGGTCAGCGGCGCTGCGTGACCGCACTCACCAATTTGAGGTAAAGCATGGATAAATTCTGGCTCAAGTCATACCCGCCGGGCGTACCAGCCGACATTGATTACACGCGTTATCGCTCATTGGTGCATTTGCTCGAAGAGGCTTTCGACAAATATGCACAGCGCAATGCTTACGTGTGCATGGATCGTTTCATCACCTATGCCGACGTTGATCTGATGTCCAAAAAGCTGGGTGCGTGGTTACAGGCTCAGGGTCTCAGCAAAGGAGCGCGTGTGGCGCTCATGATGCCTAATGTATTGCAGTATCCGGTCGCCATTGCAGCCGTGCTGCGTGCTGGTTATGTGGTGGTGAATGTGAATCCGCTCTACACAGCGCGCGAGCTTGAGCATCAGCTCAAAGATTCCGGCGCCGAGGCCATCATTGTTCTGGAAAATTTTGCGTCTGTGCTCGAAAAAGTCATCGCGCGAACGCAAGTCAAGGTGGCTGTCGTCGCGAGCATGGGGGATCTGCTGGGCGGTCTCAAGGGGGCCATCGTCAACTTCGTCGTTCGTACCGTCAAAAAGATGGTGCCCGAATTTTCATTACCCAACGCGGTGCGTTTCAACCGCGCCCTCAGTGAAGGCGCCTCGCTCATACTTCGTCCCGTTGAACTTGATCATGACAGCATCGCCTTCCTGCAGTACACCGGTGGTACCACGGGGGTTTCCAAGGGTGCGACGCTCAGTCACCGCAACGTCATCGCCAATCTGCTGCAAAACGAAGCCTGGTTGCAGCCCGCAATGGATAAGCCCCCCCACGTTGAGTCGCTCAATTTCGTCTGTGCATTGCCGCTGTATCATATCTTCGCACTCACCGTGTGCTGTCTGATGGGTACCCGATTAGGTGGCATGAACATACTCATTCCCAATCCGCGCGATATTCCCGGACTCGTCAAGACGCTGTCAAAGCACAAATTCAATATGTTCCCGGCCGTGAATACGCTGTACAACGGCCTGCTCAATCATCCTGGTTTTGCCAGCCTGGATTTTTCGGGACTGAAATTAAGCAACGGTGGTGGCATGGCCGTGCAACGCGCAGTGAATGATCGTTGGCAGCAAGTCACCGGCAAAAGCATCGTTGAAGGTTATGGTCTTTCTGAAACCGCGCCCGTGGCCACGGCCAATCCTGCTGATTCATCCGAGTTCAGCGGTACCATAGGTCTGCCGATTTCATCCACCGACATTGCCATTCTTGATGACGCCGGCAAACCACTCCCAACCGGTGAGATCGGCGAGATTGCCATTCGTGGTCCACAAGTCATGGAGGGTTACTGGCAGCGTCCCGAAGAAACTGCGCAAGTCATGACCGCAGATGGATTTTTCCGCTCGGGGGATATCGGCTTCATGGACGAGCGGGGCTATGTCAGCATCGTCGACCGCAAAAAAGACATGGTGCTGGTGTCCGGATTCAACGTCTACCCCAACGAAGTCGAAGGCGTCGTCGCCATGCATCCCGGGGTGCTTGAATGCGCGGTGGTAGGCGTGCCTGATTCGGGTTCAGGCGAGGCGGTCAAGCTGTTTGTCGTGCGCCGCGATCCTGATCTGACAGCCGAAAGTCTGATGGCTTTCTGTCATGAGCAGCTCACCGGTTACAAGCGGCCAAAGCATATCGAGTTTCGCAATGAGCTCCCCAAGACCAACGTGGGCAAGATCTTGCGTCGTGAACTGCGCGACAGCAAGCCTGCCTGAACTGCCGCAGCTGAGGGTGTAACTCAGGGCACAGGCGGCAACGGAGGTAAAGTTCGTGGCCGGCGGTTGTCGTCCGTCGCCACATAGGTCAGCGTCGCTTCAGTGACTTTTACGACATCGGCTTGCAGCCGGTTCCTTTCTGCATAGACTTCGACATTGACCGTGATGGACGTGGTGCCCGTTTTTACAATCTTTGCGTAAAACGACAGCAGATCGCCCACAAACACGGGCTGTTTGAATACAAAAGAATTCACCGCCACCGTACCCACCCGCCCATTGGCACGCCGCACTGCAGGCAGCGCACCGGCAATATCCACTTGCGCCATAATCCAGCCGCCGAACACGTCGCCGTGAATATTGGCATCTGACGGCATGGGCATCACCCGCAGCGTCGGCATACCTTCCGGCAGACAGGAAGTTTCTGTCGTACTCATCGTCGTTCCCTGTGTTGATCCCTCATAACCGCTACAATTCTCGTCTACGCAAGCATAACGCATGCACGAGCACTATCCCATCCTTCTCCGGCAGAATTCACACCACCATGCGCCATCACGCTCACCCTCACGTCAATGCGCCCGCCAACCAGAACACGCGCAATGACTGGAGCACGCTCAAAACCCTGCTGCCTTATTTGTGGGCCTACAAGTGGCGCGTGATCTTTGCGCTGATGTGTCTGGTCTTTGCCAAAATTTCAAATGTCGCCATACCGCTCGTACTCAAGGAGCTCATTGACGGCCTCACCATCACGCCCGACAAGCCCGCCTCTTTGCTGATTCTGCCGGTCGGCTTGCTGATCGTGTATGGCTTGCTGCGCCTGTCCACGACCGTATTCACCGAGCTGCGCGAATTCTTTTTTGCGAAAGTGACGCAGCGTGCGGTACGAACCGTGGCACTCCGGGTCTTCCGGCATCTGCATGCGCTGTCACTGCGTTTTCACCTGAGTCGCCAGACCGGCGGCATCACCCGAGACATTGAACGCGGCACGCGCGGCATTTCCTCGCTGGTGTCCTACACCTTGTTCAGTATTCTGCCAACCGCTATTGAAATCACGCTGGTACTCAGTTATCTGGCGCTGCAGTATGACCTCTGGTTTTCGGTGATCACCGTGGTCGCACTGGTGAGCTACATCACGTTCACCGTACTTGTCACCGAGTGGCGTACCAACTTTCGCCGTACCATGAATGAACTGGATTCAAAGGCGAACACACGCGCAATCGACTCATTGCTCAATTACGAAACCGTTAAATATTTCAGCAATGAAGCCTACGAAGCAAAGCGCTACGATGACGGCTTGCAGCGTTACGAGCAAGCAGCGGTACGTTCGCAAACATCGCTGACGCTGTTGAATACCGGGCAATCGCTGATCATCGCCTCGGCGGTCACGCTCATCTTGTGGCGAGCCACACTTGGCGTAATTGGCGGCACCATGACGCTGGGTGACTTGGTGCTTGTCAATGCCTTCATGATTCAGTTGTACATTCCGCTGAATTTTCTGGGCGTGATTTATCGCGAGATCAAGCAGAGTCTGGCGGATATGGAAAAAATGTTTACGCTGCTGGACCAGCACCGCGAAGTCGCTGATTCTCCGGAGGCGCAACCGCTGTCGGTTCAGCACGCCGAGCTGCGTTTCAGTCAGATTGATTTCAGCTATGAAAAAAACCGGCAAATTCTGTTTGATGTTGACTTCACCATCAGCGCCGGCACCACCACCGCCGTCGTAGGCCACAGCGGCTCCGGCAAATCCACGCTCGCACGTTTGCTGTTCCGTTTTTATGATGTCGATAAAGGCGCCATCCTCATCGATGGCCAGGATATTCGCGATGTCACGCAATCTTCCTTGCGCAGCGCAATCGGCATCGTGCCTCAGGATACCGTGCTCTTCAACGATACGATCGCCTACAACATCGCCTATGGCCGGCCAGACGCCAGCCAGCAGGACATCGTCGCGGCTGCTCGCGCGGCCTGCATTCACGACTTCATCGAAAGCCTGCCGGACGGCTACAACGCCATGGTGGGAGAGCGGGGCCTGAAACTCTCGGGGGGTGAAAAACAGCGCGTCGCGATCGCCCGCACCATACTTAAAAATCCGGCCATTCTTGTGTTTGACGAGGCGACCTCGGCGCTTGATTCTCACGCAGAACAAGCCATACAGGCGCAACTCAAGGACATTGCCCGTGACCGGACTACGCTGGTCATTGCACACCGCCTCTCCACGATTGCCGACGCTGAGCAGATTCTGGTGATGTCGCAGGGGCGCATCGTGGAGCGTGGCTCGCATCCGGCCTTGCTGGCAAAGAAGGGTCTGTACGCGGACATGTGGGAGCGTCAGCAGGCGCCTCAGGATGAGTCAGTTGAAACATCCGATACGACGAGGATTTCTGGAAGCGCTGCCACCGTCCTGCAGAGAGCCTGACTGCGCGGCAAACCAGGCGGCCAACCACGCAGCAAAACTTTCAAGCGGGTACCGGCGGTGGTCTTTTACAATGCCGGATTGATCACACAGCCACGACTCACCTCGTCCACGTCATGAATCCAAGAACCCTGCTCAGCGAAAGCTTCCATGCGGCCGTCGGTGCCGTTGATCCCCTTAAAATCGTCGCCGCCCACCTGCCGGCGCCACCCAAGGGCCGCACGCTGGTTGTCGGGGCCGGCAAGGCTGCGGCCAGTATGGCCCGCGCCGTAGAGCAGGTCTGGCCGACCAGCGCAGCGCTGGAGGGCCTGGTCGTAACGCGCTATGCGCATGGCATGCCGACCGAGCGCATTCGTGTGCTGGAGGCAGGCCACCCGGTGCCCGATGGCGCCGGCGAGCAGGCAGCCGCAGAAATTCTTGCGCTGACCGCTTCACTGACCCCGGATGATCTCCTCATCGCGCTGGTGTCTGGCGGTGGCTCCAGCCTGCTCTCATTGCCTGTAGCAAGCGTACCCATGGGCGACCTCAAGGCGGTCACGAACAGCCTGCTGCGCTCCGGCGCGCCCATAACCGAAATGAATATCGTCAGAAAGCACCTGTCGCGCGTCCAGGGTGGACGGCTGGCCTCTGCCTGCCGCGCGCCCGTGGTCACCCTCATCATCAGTGACGTTACCGGGGATGATCCCAGCGCGATTGCCTCGGGTCCTACTTGCGCTGATCCCAGTACCTATCGCGATGCGCTCGATATTCTCAAACGTTTTCAAGTCGATGCACCCGCATCCGTGCTGGCGCATCTGGAAGCTGGTGCTGCGGGCACGATTGATGAGACACCCAAACCTGGCGATCCGGTGCTGGCGCATGTCACCAACACCGTAATCGGCACCCCGCGTCAAAGTTTGCAGGCGGCCGCTGAATTTTTCAGGGCGCGGCACATCGCACCGGTTGTTCTGGGTGACACCGTTACCGGCGAAGCCACCGAAGTCGCCAAGGTCTATGCGGCATTGGTGCGTGAAATCCGTGAGCATCAGCAACCGTTCAAACCACCGGTGGCACTGATCTCCGGCGGTGAGTGCACCGTTACCGTTCGCGGCAATGGCCGTGGTGGTCGCTGTGTTGAATTCCTGACCTCGCTCGCCATCGAGCTCAATGGCATGCCCGAGGTCTATGCACTCGCGGCCGACACCGACGGCATTGATGGCACCGAAGACAACGCCGGTGCGCTGCTCTTCCCCGATACCGTGGCGCGTGCAACGGCCAAAGGTGTCAGTGCGCAGAAAATGCTCGCCAATAACGACGGCTACAGTTATTTCGAAGCCATCGGCGATTTACTTGTGACAGGCCCGACGCGTACCAACGTGAATGACTATCGTGTGATTCTGGTGTTATAGACCACCTCCGTTGTTGAATATTTTTTCAGGATGCATCAAGCCATGTCCAGTGCAGCACCAATTGAGACACTCACTCTGACCCGACCCGACGATTGGCATCTGCATTTCCGTGACGGCGAGGTGCTGCGCGATGTCGTGCCGCATACCGCCCGCCAGTTTGCGCGTGCGATCGTCATGCCTAATCTGAAACCACCGGTCACCACCACCGAAATGGCCGCTGCTTATCGGCAGCGCATCATCGCCGCACTGCCCGAGGGTACAAGCTTCGAGCCACTGATGGTGCTCTATCTGACCGACAACACAACCTCCGATGAAATCGGCCGTGCGGTCGATAGCGGTATCGTTCACGGGGTCAAACTCTATCCGGCCGGTGCCACCACAAATTCCGATGCTGGCGTGACGGATATTCGTCATTGCATGGCCACGCTTGAAATGATGCAGAAGCTGGGTCTGCCGCTGCAGATTCATGGCGAAGTCACCGATGGTGATATTGACGTCTTCGATCGTGAAGCCATCTTCATTGATCGCATACTGCAGCCGCTGCGACGCGATCTGCCGGGACTGAGAGTCGTCTTCGAACACATCACCACACGCGAGGCAGCGCACTATGTGCGCGATGCCGAAGGCGATATTGCCGCCACCATCACCGCGCATCATCTGCTCTACAACCGCAATGCGATTTTCAAAGGTGGCATACGCCCGCATTACTATTGCCTGCCGATTCTCAAGCGCGAAACTCACCGTCTTGCATTGATCGACGCCGCGACGTCGGGGAATCTCCGGTTTTTCCTTGGTACTGATTCAGCGCCCCATCCCAAGGGTTTGAAAGAACACGCCTGCGGTTGTGCCGGTTGCTACACCGCCCTTCATGCGATGGAGTTGTATGCGCAAGCCTTTGAAGACGCTGGCGCGCTCGACAAGCTTGAGGGATTCGCGAGTTTTTACGGCCCGGATTTTTACCGACTCCCACGCAATACCGGCACCATCACCTTGCGTCGTCAGTCGTGGACGGTTCCCGACGAACTACCCATGGCCGGATCATCTGTCGTGCCTCTGGACGCGGGCAGCCAACTGCAGTGGACATTTGTCTGACCCATCGT
>JAJTGC010000092.1 GCA_021298975.1 Oxalobacteraceae bacterium | reverse complement strand
AGCAAAAGACTCAACAAGGCGCGGGTGCCGAGGCGTATGCCCGTCAGCGAGCGATCAATCTGAATAAGCGTCATCGTGATTTGAATGAATAGAAAGAGGTGAATTGGTGAGTGCTGTTACTGCGGTTGCTGCAAGGGTTGATAACCTGGCACACTGCTGCGCAATGCTTTCATCGGACTCGAGCCCAGCGTCGCCAAGCCACTGAATTCCAGTTGCATGAAAAGATGGGTTGTCGCCAGCCCTGCGGCCGTTGGTATGCGCTGCCCGACCACGCGGAAGATCCAGCAATCGGCAAGATACTCGACACCGAGCAGTGACTGACCCATCCTCTGGTCATCCAGCAGGTAATTGATACGCCCAACACCATACCAACGCCGGCTAAGGGGCCACTGTCCCGACAGGTCGATCAGTTCGTAGTTGGTATAAGGATAGCCCGGTATGTTGCGCGAGTCGCGACGATACTGCGCATTCACGACCTTCATCGGCCCGGCCTGCCAGAAGACACCGGCATTCATGCGATTGATATCTCGATTGGTCTGATCATACTGCAGGTTGGCATCCAGGCGGAGTTCATCGGTGACGCGGCCTGACATCAGCAGCAGGATATCTTCTGCTGCCGCCTTATCTGTAATACCCAAGCTCACCGTGGGGTCCTTGAGATTGATACGCTGCGCTACCGCCAGACGCAGGCGCTCTGCGCCCGTGGTCTCCAGGAAACGCGAAATGAGCGCCAACGTGAGTTGATTGGAATCACCGACGCGGTCATTACCGACAAATCGATTTTCCCGGAAAATCTGTGCATAGTTCAGATCAGCCTCGGAGGTATCGAACCGCGGATAGAGTACCGACGTTTGTTCCTTGTAAGGCGTATAGGTGTAGAAGGCGCGTGGCTCCAGCGTCTGAATCGCTTCGCGATTGAAAAACGTTGCCTCACGCTCGAAGATGAGTCCTGAATCCAGCGATAATGTCGGCAGCACACGTGCCGGTGCGGTCATGCTGGCAGCTGACTGATCGAGATTGTAGAGCGTGCCATGCAATGAAAGGCTGGGACGAATGAAGTAGCCGGGACCACGTAATTGGTTGTAAGTGATACGGGGATTGAGTACCAGACGATCACCCTGCACCAAGGTCGGGTGGACGAATCGCGTGTACTCCGAGTTCAGGGTCAGATCCAGGCCACTGTCACTGTAGTGAAAATTATTGACATTTACCTGCGGCAGTCGGGCGTACGGAACAGTAATAAGCGCATTCGGGTCCTGCAGCACCTGATAATCAATCAAACGAACTGCACCATTCCAGTCTGAAGCACCGTAGTTGAGCGCAATACTTTGCGTGAGCAGCCTTCGGTTGACACCTGGGCGAGCCCAGACATGGCTCAAGGGAAAATCCCGCGCATAAAAGTCATCGGACGCACCATTGAGATCGGTGGCCAGCGTCAGTCCGGGTGCGAGCACCTGATTGTGCCGCGATGAAAAACCGTAACGTGTCTCTCCCGGCAGCTTGGTGTCATTGATGAATTCAAAACGCGTCTCACCCGCAAACTCGCGCTCAAGATACCGAACATCCGCACCCAGCATCAAACCGCGCTGTGCGATGTACCGCGGGAAAAAGGTGACATCCCGATTCGGTGCGATGTTCCAGAAATAAGGCGTAGTGACTTGCAAGCCGCTCGACGTTGATGAGGCAATGGTGGGCGCCAGAAAACCCGACACGCGCTCGTCGGTGAGCGGAAAGGAAATGCGCGGCGCGCCAGCCACCGGCACGCCCTTAAAAATCAGAACAGCGTTGCGCGCATAACCAATACCTGCGCCCTCATCCAGCGTCAGCTTGCTGGTACGCAGATACCAGTCCGGATCAGGACCGTTACAGGTGGTGTAATAGCCCGACGATATGGTCGCCTGATCTTCCGATTCGAAATCAATGCGGGCGGCCCTGCCCTGCGCATTACGCTGCAACAGCTTGTACACCAGGCTATCCATGTAACCGACGCCGGTATCCAGTTTGAGTCTGAGTTCTTTTCCCTCGAACCGGCTGCCAGCCTTCCGGACGAGCACATTACCCACCGCGTCGACCTGCTCATCAATGATGTCGTATTTGACACGATCAGCATCAATGGCCGTGTTGCCGCGCGTGATGTCGACATTACCCTCGAGCAGAACTTCACGATCAGGACGGCCCGTGAGTTGCTCCGCCCTCAACTCCGTTGCAGTCTCATCAGCGACAGTGTCCGCCAACCGGCGCGGTTCCTGAGCAGCCGCCGACCCGAGCACCATCATGATCATGAGGGAGAGCAGTCGCGCGCGCCTGAAGGCCAAACCGAGGGAAAGTGGCAATCGCCGGGTCATGAAAGCTGAATTCGCAGGCTTGTGCACCGCGTTGTGAGATGAATCCCTTATTATAGGGGAACTCATCGCCTGTTCCGCACTCCTGTTGCCCACTTCCTATTCAGTTTTCCTACATGCCCGACAATTCAATCAATGATGCCCGTCTGATCCAGCTGGCGACTTGGCTTTCTGGTCTCAAGACCCCTGCAACCCGGGTGGAGAGCCTGCGACCCGCCTCAGCAGATGCCAGCTTCCGCCGTTACTTTCGTGTCGACACGCAGGACGGCAACAGCCTGATCGTGATGGACGCCCCGCCACCACAAGAAGATGTGCGTCCTTTCGTGAAAGTTGCCGAATTATTCAGCGCAACCGGCGTGTCTGTGCCCACAATTCTGGCGCAGGATACCGAGCGTGGCTTCCTCCTGTTGTCGGATTTGGGTTCAACCACTTACCTCCAGCAGCTCGGTCCGGACAATGCGCACAAGCTCTACATTGACGCCATTGATGCGCTGATCTTGCTGCAAGTGCAAAGCCGTGCCGGCGTGCTGCCCGCCTATGACCGTGAACTGCTGCACCGGGAATTGATGCTGTTCCCCGACTGGTATGTCACGCGCCATCTGAAAGCCACATTGAGTGATGCGCAGAGCGCGGATCTGAACCGTGTTTTCGATCTGCTGCTCGCCAATAATCTGGCACAAGCACCGGTGTATGTGCATCGCGATTACCACTCCCGTAATCTGATGGTGATGGACAAGGGCAATCCGGGCATTCTGGATTTTCAGGATGCGGTCTACGGCCCCATCACCTACGATCTGGTCTCACTGCTCAAGGATGCTTACATCCAGTGGGATGAGGAGCTGGTGCTGGACTGGACCATTCGTTACTGGGAACGCGCCCGACGCGCTGGGCTGCCGGTCAGTCATGATGTTGATGCGTTTTATCGTGACTTCGAATTCATGGGACTACAGCGGCACCTGAAAGTGCTTGGTATCTTTGCAAGGCTGTATCACCGTGATGGCAAGGATGGCTACCTGAAGGATATGCCACTGGTGATGGATTACACACGCAAAACCGCCTACCGCTACAAGGAATTTGCGCCGCTGATACGACTGCTGGACACGCTGCAGGAAAACACGACAGGCGTCGGCTTTACCTTCTGACCTATGAAAGCGATGATTTTTGCTGCCGGTCGCGGAGAGCGCATGCGCCCGTTGACCGATACCTGTCCCAAGCCACTGCTACAGGTGCGGGGACGGCCCTTGATTGTCTGGCACATCAACAATCTGGTACGCGCCGGCATCACGGAGCTTGTGATCAATCACGCGCATCTGGGCCAGATGATCGAGGACACGCTCGGCGATGGCAGTCAGTTCGGCGCCAACATCGCTTACTCCTCCGAGGGCACCGCGCTGGAGACAGCAGGCGGCATTGCCAAAGCGCGCCACCTGCTTGGCGAGGCGCCGTTTGTTGCGATTGCTGGTGATATTTTTTGTCCGCATTTCGATTTCACCCAGGTCAGCGATGTACTCGAGGAAAACGATGTCTGGGGCAATCCGCTGCCAGCCCATCGTCGGGATCTGGCCTGGTTGTACCTCGTGAAAAATCCGCCGCACCATCCAGAGGGCGACTTTGCGCTGGAGAGTTACGCGATCGCCAATCAGGGCGAGCCCCGGCTTACTTTTTCGGGTATCGGCGTCTATCGCCCTGAGCTGTTCGACGCCGTCACGCCGGGCACTGCAGCCAAACTGGCACCCATCCTGCGCGAATTCGCAGAACAGCGGAGAATCGGCGGTGAGCTTTTCCGTGGCGACTGGACCGATGTCGGCACGGTCGAACGACTGGAACAACTGAACGCACCTCTGGCCACCCAAAGATAACTATGAATGTTTATGCAAAACGCCGCGCCGCTGTCCTTCAGCACATGCGCACACAGGGCGGTGGTATCGCCATTATTCCCACCGCACCGGAAGTCATGCGCAATGCCGATGCGGATTATCCATATCGACATGACAGTTATTTTTATTACCTGACCGGGTTCACCGAGCCAGAAGCCACCTTGGTACTGGTCACAGGCGATCAGGACCAATCCATTTTGTTTTGTCGAGAGAAAAACGAAGAACGCGAAATCTGGGATGGATATCGTTTCGGACCAGAAGCGGCCAAGTCGCATTTCGGATTCGATGCAGCCTTCCCGGTCAGCGACATTGACAGTGAGCTGCCGCGACGGATGGCGAATGCACCCGCCTTGTTTTACGCACTGGGCAGCAGCGCCACACTTGATTCCCGAATCCAAACCTGGCTCAATGCCGTACGTTCGCAAGCCAGAGCGGGTGTGAGCGCACCAGGCTCTGCCATCGACATACGCACGATTCTCAATGAAATGCGGCTCGTTAAAGGTCGTGAGGAAGTTGCGATCATGCAGCGCGCTGCCGATATCAGTGCAGAGGCACATGCCCGCGCAATGCGCACCGCGCGCGCTGGTCTGCGCGAATATCATCTCGAAGCAGAGCTCCTGCATGAGTTCCGCAGCAACGGCTCACAGTCACCTGCCTATGGCTCGATCGTGGCGACAGGCGCCAATGCCTGCGTGCTGCATTATCGCGCGGGCGATACTGAATTGCGTGACGGCGATCTGGTCTTGATTGATGCCGGCTGCGAACTCGACAGCTATGCATCTGATATCACACGCGCCTTTCCAGTCAACGGTAAATTCAGTCCAGCCCAAAAAACACTCTACGAGATCGTACTCGAATCGCAATACGCGGCCATCAACGCTACCCGTGCTGGTGCGCGGTTTACGGATGGCCATGATGCCGCATTGCGCGTACTAACCCAAGGCATGCTCGACACCGGACTGCTCGATAAAAACAAAGTGGGTTCTGTCGACGATGTGATCGCTGGTGGTCAGTATCGGCAGTTTTACATGCACCGTACCGGGCATTGGTTAGGCATGGATGTACATGATGTTGGTGACTATCGCGACCCCGCACCAGCCGGACAAGACAAACCGTGGCGCACTCTCGTGCCCGGCATGGTGCTGACAATTGAGCCGGGTATCTATGTGCGTCCCGCGCCCGGTGTACCCGAGCAGTACTGGAACATCGGCATACGCATCGAAGATGATGCGCTGGTGACAACTGAGGGCTGTGACATTCTCACGCACAAGGCCCCCAAAACCATTACCGAGATCGAAGCAGTGATGCGAGGCTGATAGGGTGGTTAAGCCCGTCGACATCAAGTCTGTGGATATCGCCATCGCAGGTGGCGGTCCGGTGGGACTCGCACTGGCCTGCATGCTGGTCAAGCGTGGTGTTGCTGCCGATCGCATTGCGCTTATCGATGGTAAAACGCCGGCTGCCGCGTCTCAGGATCCCCGCTCTGTCGCGCTCTCCTGGGGAAGTCATCAGCTACTGAAACAAATTCACGCGTGGCCCGCCAGTTCGACGGCCATCACGCAAATTCATGTATCACGACGCAGCCGTCTGGGTCGCACGCTCATTGACTGCACTGAGTACCAGCTGCCTGCGCTGGGTTATGTCTCTCGCTACGGTGATGTGGCGCAGGCGCTTGCTGCCGAGTTAAGTGCGACAGGCGTGGTCCCCTACCGGCCTGCTCTGGTGACCCATGCAGCAGAAAGCGATACGCAGGTGAGCCTTACACTTTCGGACCATCAGCAACTCAACGCTGCGCTGCTGGTGCAAGCCGAAGGCGGAGTCTTCGGTACCCAGACAAGCAAAGCCATTCATCGGGATTACCAGCAGATGGCAATCGTGACGAATGTACGCAGTGACGGCATGGTGCCCGGACGCGCCTACGAACGCTTCACTCAGGAAGGACCGCTTGCGCTGCTGCCAGACCGCGACGGCTATTCGCTGGTGTGGTGTGTGCGCCCGGCGTATGGCGAGGCCTTGCTTGCGATGCCCGAGACAGATTTTTTACTGTCACTGCAAGGAGCGTTTGGACACCGCGTTGGGACTTTTACGCAACTCGGTCAACGCCACAGTTATCCGCTGGGACTCAATGCGCAGCAGACCAACTCGCCAAGAATGGTTGCCATTGGTAACGCTGCCCAGACACTGCACCCAGTCGCAGGTCAGGGACTCAATCTGGGCTTGCGCGACGCTGTCGTGCTGGCCGCTATTCTGGCGCAATCGCCCACGCCTGAAGGTCTTCATCAGTTCGCACAGGAGCGTCGCGGTGATCGGGGTCTGACCGTCAGGCTGACCGACTTGATGGCGCGCGTCTTTACCAGCAGCGAGGATCAGTCGTTCTCGCAAAGTTTGCTCGGTCTGTCACTGGGCATGATTGATCTGCTGCCACCCGCCAGACGCGCACTGTCGGAGCAGATGATGTACGGATGGCGCAGCTGAGTAGCTTCGCATTATTTATTGTCAAAGTCGGATTCAGAGCCAGCTGCTGCACGACGAGAGACACTGGCTCTACCAATGAAAAATGCCAAGCCACTTAAGTGTATTTGCCGGAGAGTTGATTACTGCGGCACGCCAATCTCAGCGCAATAAAAAAGGCAGATTCGCATCTGCCTTTTTTTACCAAGCGCTATATCAGCACGTCGATTACTCGACTGCCTTCACCATATCTTCAATCACTTTCTTCGCATCACCGAACACCATCATGGTCTTGTCCATGTAGAACAATTCATTATCCAGACCCGCATA
>JAJTGC010000021.1 GCA_021298975.1 Oxalobacteraceae bacterium | reverse complement strand
CGCGCCGCTGGCCCTGACAATCGCCATCGCGCTGGCGGTCTCGCTCGCCATTTCGCTGTTGCTCTCGCCGGCGCTGTGCTTCTACATACTGCGTGGTGGCTCTGACCATGACACACCACCGATTGCATGGATGAAGCGTCACTATCTTCGTCTGCTCAATGTCGCACTCGGTTCGCAGAAAAAAACGGTGTTCGCTGCCGTTGCGCTGCTGGTTGGCTCTTTCATGCTCGTGCCTTTGCTGGGTAAAAGCTTCATACCGATCATGAAAGAAGGTTCAATCACGCCATCGATCATTCGCATGCCCAGCATTTCACTGGATGAATCGATCAAGATCGACACCCAGGCCATGCAAATCATCAGCGCGATTCCCGGTGTGCGCATGGCAGTGTCCAAACTCGGTCGCGGCGAATCGCCCGCCGACCCGTCCGGCCCGAACGAATCCGACCCCATCGTTTCGATCGACCCGGAAACCGATCGCACTCAGGTCGAGATCGAAGAAGACATACGCAAGGCACTCTCCGGCATGGCCGGTGTGCAAATCGTGATGAACCAGCCTATCTCGCAGCGCGTGGATGAAATGCTGACCGGTGTGCGATCGCAGCTGGCGATATTGCGCGCTACGGCATCAATGTCGCCGATATTCACAGCATCATCGAAACCGCGATTGGCGGCAGTGAGGTCAGCCAGTTGTATGAAGGCGAACGCCGCTACGGCATCTTGCTGCGTTATCCGGAGTCCTACCGCAACACGGTAGAAATCATCCGCGAGACCATGCTGCGCACCACCGACAATGTGATGATCCCGCTCGACAATGTCGCCACCATCCGACTGGTGGATAGTCCACCCACGGTCAATCGCGAATCAGGCAAACGCCGCGTGGTGGTCGGTGCCAATGTCGCCGGTCGCGACCTCGGTGGTTTTGTCGCCGAGGTACAGCAGCGCGTTGAACAAAAAGTCAGACTGCCCGAAGGCTATTATTTTTCCTGGGGTGGTCAGTTCGAAAACATGCAGCGCGCGATGTCCACGCTCATGGTCATCGTGCCACTCACCATTGTGGCGATCTATTTCCTGCTGTTCCTGATGTTCAATTCCGTCCGTCTCGCCGGACTGATCATTACCGTGCTGCCGTTCGCATCGATCGGCGGCATTTTCGGGCTGGCACTCACGGGGGAATATCTCTCTGTGCCTGCCTCGGTGGGCTTCATCGCGCTCTGGGGTATTGCGGTCTTGAACGGCGTGGTGCTGGTGAACTTCATACGACAGCTGCGCGAAGAAGGCATGCCCCAGGACGAAGCCGTGCGCGAAGGTTGCAAGCTGCGCTTCCGTCCGGTGATGATGACAGCCACCGTGGCACTTTTGGGTCTCGTACCTTTCCTGTTTGCGACCGGCCCGGGATCGGAAGTCCAAAGACCACTGGCAATCGTTGTGATCGGTGGGCTGATTACCTCAACCCTGCTCACACTGGTCGTGCTGCCGGTGCTCTATCGCTGGTTCGAGCCACCCATCGAAGAAACCGCCGAACAGCGTCACCAGCGCCTGACCAATGCGGATGTCTGAGATGGGCTTGACCTGCACTCACCCCAGCGCTCAGTGGCGGTAAGCGCATCATGCTGCGCTATCATCGCCCTCAAGGACAACCGGAGAGCACAGTGATGACCGACACGGAGAGCGCCGCATGATTCGCCTTGCACTGGCCGGCTGCAACGGTGGCATCGGTGGCAGCGGACGCCAGACCACCTGCTACCTCCTCAATGACACCGTGCTCATTGATGCGGGTACCGGTCTGGGTACCTTGTCGCTGGAGGCCATGGCACGTATCGACCATGTCGTACTCACGCACGCGCATCTGGATCACATCGCCTGCTTGCCCCTGCTGGTGGATTCAGTCGCTGCCCTGCGCGAAGCGCCACTGCAGGTCTGGGCACTGCCCGAGGTCATCGGCCTTCTTCGCGCGCACATCTTCAATAATCAGATCTGGCCCGACTTCACCGTCATTCCTGATGCCGCGCATCCCTTCCTGCAACTCAAACCCATGCCCGGTGATGGCATAACCCTCGCCGGTCTGCATTTTACGGCCTTGCCGGCACTGCATGGCATACCCGCATGCGGCTACTGCGTCAGCCAAGGCGACACCACGCTGGCCTTCTCCGGTGATACCAGCGACTGTGCCGGCTTTTGGGAGGCAGTGCTCGCACTTCCCGCACTCACCGCCGTGGTGGTGGAATGCTCTTATCCATCGGCGATGGCCGCCATGGCAGATTTATCCATGCACATGCATGCAGGCGCACTATCAGAGCGGCTGCGCGCACTGCCACCCACCGTTGCCAGCATCGTCATTCACCGAAAGCCGGGATTAGAGGACCGCATTGCTGCCGAATTGTCTGCTGCACTGGCAGACCGTGATCTGCGATTGCCGCAACCCGGCGCGTTATACCAATTCGGCTGATACAGCGTGACTGCCAACGCATGATTGCCCCGACCTTGCTGCGGCAGCCGCAGACTCAGGTCTTCATTGCATTGTGCATATAGAGCTGCAACAGCAAGGCCTCGAGCACGGGCGTTGCGATACCACCTTCTTTGGCCAGCAGATCACGCAAGCCCTGCGCGGTGATCTCCATGCAGGTCGTCGCTCCGACCGCCTGTGCTGCCGCACTGCGCACGCCACCGGCAAGCAAGGCCTGCTCGCCAAATGAGGCACCGGCGGCAAGCAGCGCAATCTGATGATGCCGCTTGCGATCAATGATCGCGACCTGACCCGACTGAATCACATAAAAACGTTGAGCGACATCGCCGGGCTCGAAGAGCACCTGGCCATCTGCATAATTGACGGTATTGAATCCACTCATGACAGGCTCTCGGGAGGCGAAGCAAGATCAAGAATACGCATGGTCGTAAAGCGGCAAATACCTTTCAGACCCGCATTCAGACGACGCATCTCGCGCAGCGCACGATCGACCGGAATCACCTTGGTTGTCACGACGGTTTTGGCCACTGCATCCCACTGGTAGACACCATCGATCAGTCCCTCCGCCAGACCAAACACACTGCCCGGACCGAATAAATGATTGCCCTTCGCATCCGTCGCAACGACCTCACCGGAAATGATCACATGCGCAAACACCGGATGTTCGCCGCGCTCGGCAATTTTCTGACCGGGGTTGAACAAACCAGAGTTGAGCACATCGCTTCCCCAGAGTTTGAAAAACAAACGCTCTGCGCTGGAAAATTCATGATGGTCGTAGGCGTCATGCGCCTCACGTGACTTGGGATCAGTAATCCCCAGTGCCTTGAAGCGCTCCATGTCCAGCGCAAACCGGAAAGTCTGTCCCTGCGAGTTGATACTCATGGCGGTGTGATCCTGTTTTTATTGTTTGAATAAACGCTTTGGCATTATAGGATCCGGCAAGTCCGCTTGTCAGCGTTCTGCCAGCCTGTGCCGGCCCGTTGTTTTTAATTTGAAAACAGCCTGATGTTTCTTCGCCAGTTTCTGGTTAACTTCGGGATCAAGCTGTAATAAACTATAGCCCGTGTTTATTGGCGCCTGCATAAACGTCTGCCGGCCCAACCCATTGACAACAGCCACACGATTTCCACCCAAAATAAAACCATCAGGGGAATCACATGGACATATCGACAGCCACCGACATCCGCAGCTTGATGCAGGCCTCCGGTGTCATCATGGCCTACAACGGTTCGGTGTCCGATGAGCTCATGGTTACACTGGCTGACATTCTCAAGTCCCGCATGGAAGGACTGGATGATGCAAAACGCTCCCGCACCGTCTTCTCCGTGTTCATGGAGGGCATGCAAAATCTGATCTGGCATGGTCGTACCACCCAGAACGCCAGTGGCATGGTGTGCATCTCCCAACAAAACGAAGAGATCACCATCGTCTGCGGTAATCGCATCAAGCGTACCGACTCAGTCAAGCTCGGGGAGATCCTCGAGCAACTGCAGGCTGCCGACAAAGACACCATACGTCAGCTCTACCGAGAAGGCATGTCGCGCTCCAATGAGCACGACGGCCCCGGCGCCGGTCTGGGTCTGCTCGAAATCGCGCGCCGTGCTTCGCATCCGATTTCGTTTGCCTTCATCGATGTCGATACAAGCCATGTCGATTTTTTTCTGGCCGCGCGGATATAAAGAGGAGCAGCAATGAGTGATCTACATATCGCGGCAACCGATCGCACGCCCGACATACAGCTGTCTGTCGCCCAGGGTATTTTTTCCATGCGCGGAGAATCATTCCCGGAAGACGTCGCTGCCTTTTACGGCAAAGTCATTCTGGCCATTGATGCGCTGGCTAGTACCATTCAGGGCCCGCTCAAGGTTGATGTCGCCATGGTGTACATCAACAGCTCGAGCATCAAGGCCATGTTCCGGATTTTCGAAGGGCTGGAAAACGTACGCAAGCTGGGTCATGGACTCACCGTCACCTGGCACTTTCAGGATGATGACGACATCATGCAAGAACTGGGTGAAGACTTCAAAGATCGCTTCCCCGATCTGCCCATCGAAGTACAGGCAAGTTAAGCGCCGGCCTCTTTGATGGAAGATCCGCTGTTTGACCTGTATGACCGCGAAAAACGGTTACTGGCCGAGGGGCCGGAATTGCTGGCATCCGGCGATGACGAAGCCATACGCGCGTTCGCGCAAAGGCTGTTCGAGCGCTTTGCCAAAGTTGTCAGGGAAAACGAAGATCTCACGCGTCACTCCGACCGTCAGGAACAGCGACTGGTCAAACTCAACCAGAACCTGAAAACCCAGACACGCGAACTCGATGAGCGCAAGACCGCACTTGAGGCCTTGTCTCGGCAATTATCCAAGTACCTGCCGCCACAAATTCATGAAGCCCTGTTCGAGGGCAAGCATGACACGCGCATCACCACCCAACGCAAGAAGCTCACCGTATTTTTCAGCGACATCAAGGGCTTCACCCAAACCTCGGAGAGTCTGCAGCCGGAAGCACTGACCGAATATCTGAATGAATATTTTTCGGAGATGACGCAAATCGCCATCGATCATGGCGCCACTATCGACAAATACATGGGCGATGCGATGATGGTTTTTTTCGGTGATCCCGAGACACGCGGCGTGCGTGATGATGCGCGCGCTTGCCTGGAGATGGCGCTGAAGATGCATGAAAAACTCAAAATTCTCCACAAACGCTGGCGCGCCAGTGGCTTTGATCAGCCCTTCGAAGTTCGTATCGGCATCAACACCGGCTTTTGCAACGTCGGCAATTTCGGCAGCGAACAACGTTTGTCGTACACCATCATCGGTGGTGAAGTCAATCTTGCGCAGCGCCTCGAATCGCATGCCGATCCCGGCGGCATCCTCATGAGCTACGAAACCTGGGCGCATGTGCAGGACATGGTCGAGGTCGAAGAGCGTGGCGCGATTCAGATGAAAGGCATCGCGCGCGATGTCAGAACCTATGCGGTCAAAGGGCGGAAGTCCACAGGAGAAGCGCTGATCTTTTCGTATGACCACCCGGCGGGTGTGTCGATTGATATCGATCCCACGACGCTGGATGAAAACGAACGCACGCAGTTGTCGGAAAAACTGACGACACTGGCAGAGGCACTACGCAGGCAATAATGATTCAACACCAGCGTTAAAGCCGGGATCCAGAGGCAACCCTGCAGGCTACCGATCTTCAAACATTCCCTCAAAAACAGTCATCTCAAGTAGCGCGTCGCTCAAAACTCGCCGCAACGGCCGACTTCCAGTGACTGCAAAACGGTTCCGGTAACGATGCCAACTGCGCCTCATCCATCAACGCACCCTCAGGCACCGTCGGCAGTACCGACGACAGCGGCACGGCCACACCCGAGGCGTTACGCACCATCAGGTGATCCGCCGTGATATCGCCCGGGTGCTCCAAACCGGCTGCACCGACCAGCTCGGCCAGCGCCTCAACTGTCAGCGCCTGGAAATTTTTCACGCGTTCTGCTTTGTCGGTCACCACCAGCGCGCGCTGGCGGTTCGGGTCTTGGGTCGCTACGCCCGTCGGGCAATGATCGGTATGACAGCTGCGCGACTGAATGCAACCCAGCGCAAACATGAAACCACGGGCGGAGTTGCACCAGTCCGCGCCCAGTGCCAAGGCACGTGCGATATCGAATGCCGAAATGATTTTGCCCGACACACCAATGCGCACCCGGTCGCGCTTGCCAACACCCACCAGCGTGTTGTGCACCAGTCGCAAGCCTTCACGCATCGGCATGCCCACATGATCGGAAAACTCGACCGGCGCTGCACCCGTACCACCCTCGCTGCCATCGACCACAATGAAATCAGGATAGACATCGGTCTCGAGCATCGCCTTGACCATCGCGAACCATTCCCAGGGCTGGCCGATACACAATTTAAAACCAACCGGCTTGCCGCCCGAACGTTCGCGCAACAGCTGTATGAAACCCATCAGCTCCAGCGGCGTGGAAAACTCGCTATGTGCCGCTGGTGAAACGCAATCCTGACCCAGCGGCACGCCACGTGTCGCCGCAATTTCCGTGGTCACCTTGGCCGCCGGCAGCACGCCGCCATGACCCGGCTTTGCGCCTTGCGAGAGCTTAATTTCAATCATCTTCACCTGAGGCGATTGCGCCTGCTCGGCAAACTTGTCGGCATCAAAACGGCCGGTCGGCGTGCGGCAGCCAAAATAACCTGAACCAATCTCCCAGATCAGATCGCCACCGTGTTCGCGGTGATACGCCGATATCGAGCCCTCGCCGGTGTCATGCGCAAAGCCACCCATCTTCGCACCGCGATTCAGTGCCCGAATCGCATTGGGCGAGAGCGAACCAAAACTCATCGCTGAAATATTGAATATCGATGCGTGATACGCTTGCGTGCACTGCGGGCCGCCGATGAGCACACGAAAGCTTTTCGGATCTGCATGACGAGGCACCGACGAATGACCTATCCATTCGCTGCTGGGTTCATACACTGCCTTGATCGTGCCGAAACCGCGCTTGTCATTGACTTTTTTGGCGCGCGAATAAACCATTGCGCGCTGGTTGCGCGAGAAAGGCAGTTTGTCTTCGTCGCTCTCCAGAAAATACTGGCGGATCTCGGGACGTATGTATTCGAGCAGGAAACGCAAATGCCCCGCCACCGGGTAATTGCGCAGGATGGCATGCTTTTCCTGCCGGTAGTCATGCCAGCCAAGGACGAATAGTCCAAGGCAAATCAATGACAATGGCCATGAGAACGGCAGGCATACAATGATGCCGAAGCCTGACAGCACCCAAGGCAGAAAGCGCGAATGTTCAGACATGCGTTGTCTCCTGAACTTTTATGTTTTAATTTTGATCGATATTTGATCCACCGCTCACACCACCCCATCCAAGGAAATGACATGAAACGATTTCTTGTGCTGTTGCCACTCGCTGCTGGCCTCTTCGCATCGCACGCACACGGCGATCATACCGTAACGATGCATCTGGCCGATGAACGAGGCAGTGGCCGCAGCGTCGGCAGCATTGTCATCTCTGAATCACGCTACGGTGTAGTCTTCACGCCCGACCTGTCGGGCCTGCAGCCTGGTGTCTACGGATTTCACATACATGAGAAACCCTCCTGTGCGCCAGCTGAAAAAGACGGCAAGATGGTGCCCGCACTCGGCGCAGGTCCTCACTATGATCCTGCAGGCAGCAAAAAGCATGGCACACCGTGGGGTGATGGCCATCTGGGTGATTTGCCCGCGCTGGCCGTGTCTGCCAATGGCAATGCTGTCAATCCGGTGCTGGCACCCCGACTCACACTGGCTGACCTGAAAGGACGCTCACTGATCATGCATGCCGGTGGCGATAATCATGCCGACCATCCCGCACCGCTCGGCGGTGGCGGTACGCGCATGGCTTGTGGGGTCATTGAGTAAATGCTTAGTTGAACTCCACATCCACCGCAGGATCTCCCGGCAAGCCCACATACTGCAGCTTGACCTTCATCCCGGGCTTGGTGGGCTGCGGTGGAATGAAACCACCGAGGCTGAGCAAATCACCCTTCTTGAGCGTGATGCCGTCTTTTTTCAGCTCACGTGCCAGCCACATCGCAGCGTTGATGGGGTTGCCCATCAAGGCACTGCCTTGCGCCCGTCCGAGTTCCTTGCCGCCTGCATTTTCATCGGTCAGTATGACCGTCATGCTCGCCAAGGCATCCAGAAATGCCTGACTTTTCACGACAGGAATTTCCATGCCCAGCACGCCGCCACGGAAAGCGACATTGGTCGAAATCATCGCATTGCCGCTGAACTGTCCCTCGAGCATAAGATCAGGCAACTCGATGAACGGCACAATACCCTCCAGATACGACAAGGCTTCCAGTGGCGTTGTCGCATCGGCCAGCCGCGGATCTTTGACCTCGACGATGAAATCCGCTTCGTACAAAGGACGCGCACCAAAATCTGCGGGCAGGATAGCGATGATGTCGATCATGTTGCGGTCATACATATAGCCCCACTTGGGACCACTTACACCGAAACGCTCTTGCAGGGCAGGATTGGTAAAGGCTGCCTTGTAGCCGACCAGATCACCCAACGCGGTCTTCAATCGCTGGCCCAGTTTGCGTTTGGCGCACTCGGCATCTTCAAGGCTGATATCGTTACCGAAGCCTTTGCTGATTTTGCCTTTACTGAAATCATCGACATAGGCGGCAATCGCCGCATCATCAGGACACGCGGCCTGTACCGCAGCACAGGACAACAACAAAGCCAGCAGGCTATAGCGAAAATTCATGGCATCGGTCTCCTGTGAAATCAAAAATTACCCATCATGCCAAAGGCACTCGTGGCCCCCTTACTGATCGAGCATAACACGCACACGCCGACCTAACGGCGCCAGAAATCCGGGCTGAAAATCACGATGATGGTGAACAGTTCCAGACGTCCCAGCAGCATCGCAATCGAACACACCCAGGTCTGAAAATCATTAAGTACTGCGAAGGTGGTTGCCGGACCCACCAGATTCAATCCCGGACCGGTACTGTTGATGCAGGCAATGATCGCGGTAAAACCCGTCACCACATCAGCACCGCTGAACAGCATGAGCATGGTGCCGACAATGATGGTTGCGCCATACAAGAACACAAAGGCCAGAATCGAATACAACACCGAGGTACCAAAGGTACGTCCATTCAGCTTGATCACCACCTGCAAGCGCGGATGAATCAACCGGCGCAGCTCACCATAGCTTTGCTTGAGCAAAAGCTGGGCACGCATCATCTTGATGCCGCCCCCGGTCGAGCCTGCTGCCGTCGCAAAACAGCACAGAAACAGCATGAAGACCGGCGCAAATACCGGCCACACGTTGTAATCGGTGGTTGAAAATCCGGTGGTGGTCGCAATCGACACCACATTGAAACTGGCAAAGCGCAAGGCCGTCAGAAAATCAACGTAAGTATTCTCACGCCAGAGGTAATACGCGACCAGCAAGACACTGCCCATCATCAGGAGCCAGAACGCATGCGCTTCGCGGTCCATGCGATAGGGTTTGATCGTGCGACGCGTCAGCACCAGAAAGTGCGTGGAAAAGTTAATACCCGCCAGCAGCATGAAAAATACAGCGATGGCTTCGAGTACCGGCGAATTGAAATAGCCAAAACTGGCATCGTGAGAAGAAAAGCCCCCCAGCCCCATTGTTGAAAACCCATGCAGTACCGCATCCTCCACACGCATGCCACCCAGCCAGAACGCCAGCATGCAGGCGGAGGTAATCAGACCATACACACCCCACAGCCCTTTGGCAGTCTGCGCGATACGTGGCGTGAGCTTGTCATCCTTCATCGGCCCCGGCGTCTCGGCCTTGAAAGCCTGACTGCCACCCACCCCCAAGAGCGGCAGAATCGCAACCGACAACACCACCACCCCCATGCCACCGACCCAGTTCATGAAGCAGCGCCAGAAATTGATGGACAGTGGCAGCTTGTCCAGATTGCTGAAAGTCGTCGCACCACAGGCGGCCAGTCCCGAGACCGCTTCAAAATAGGCATCGGTCACCGACAACTCGGGCATCTGAAACAACAATGGCAGCGCAGCGAACGCCGGTGCCACCGCCCAGGTCAGCGCGGCCAGCAAAAAGCCATCACGCACTTGCAATTCCGGGGCACCGACCCGCTTGCGGGTCATGCGCCAGAAGATGTACCCAAATAGCAGCGTCAGACCGATCGCTTTGAAGAAACTGTCGCTGGCGCCATCATCAACGCCTAGCGAAACCAGCCAGGGAATCACCAGCACGCCGGCGATCACCACGATCACAAACGAAAGTGCATGCAAGACGGCATTCAAACGGACCAGGTACATGAGTGGTCCTTAGAGGAACAAACCGCTGACCTGCAGCAGGCGCTCGACCCGCGGAATGATTTTTTTATCATTGACAAAAATAACCAGATGATCCTCGGCCTTGATCACCTCATCATGGTGCGCCATGATCACCGCGTCATTGCGAACGATCGCACCCAGAAACGCCCCCACCGGCCAATTGATTTCATCGACCTTGCGGCCCACCACCTGGCTTGTCGTGCGGTCGCCATGCACAATCACTTCCAGTGCTTCGGAGGCACCACGCCGCAAGCTGTGCACCTGATCGACGTCGGCCCGTCGCACTTGCGACAAGATCGTGCCAATCGTTGCATCAGCCAGACCAATGACGATATCGATCTTGCTGTCTTCGAGCAGATCGACATAGGCGCTCTGATGAATCAGCGTGACGACCCGGCGTGCGCCCATGCGTTTGGCGAGCAAGGCTGCAATAATGTTGCGCTCATCATTGGGCGTGGCGGCCACGAACAGATCTATTCGATCGATACCTTCTTCGGCAAGCAGCTCGGCATCACTTTCGCTGGCATTGAATACCAGCGCTTTCTCCAGCCGGGCCGTGAGGTACTTCGCGCGATCACGATCAGGCTCAATGAGTTTGACGCTGAATTTTTTTTCCAGCGCCATCGCCAGTCGCAAACCAATATCAGAACCGCCGGCGATCATGACGCGTTCAACGGGCCTATCCATTTTGCGCAGCTCTTCCATCACCTTGCGCATATCGCCGGTTTCGGACAGAAAGAAGACTTCATCACCCGTGCGCACGATTGTTTGTCCATCCGGACGTACCGCACTGCTCTCGCGAAAAATGGCCACGATGCGCGCATCAATATTGGGCAGGTGGCGCGGCAGATCCGATATCGGATGTCCCACCAGCAAACCATCCTCACGTGCCCGAATCGCCACCAACATCACCCGGCCATGCGCAAACTCCACCACCTGCAGCGCTTCCGGAAAAGCCACCAGCTTGAGCAAGTAGTCGGTCAGCACCTGCTCCGGGCAAATGACATGACTGATGTCGAACAGCGTACCGTCGGAGAGCTGGTCATTTTCCAGATACTCAATGGCTCTGATGCGGGCAATACGATTAGGCACGTTGAAGAGCACATGCGCGATACGACAGGCCAGCATATTGACTTCATCGACTTCGGTCACCGCAATCAGCAGCTCGCAGTCCTGCACACCCGCCTCGATCAACACCGATGGGTGGCCTGCATTTCCCTGAATGGTGCGCAAATCGAAGCGATCAGCCAGCACTTTGAGCTTTTTCGCATCGAGATCGATGATCGTGATGTCGTTGTCTTCGGAGACCAGATTGGAGGCGACGGAGGATCCGACCTGACCCGCACCCAGAATAATGACTTTTCTCATTGTTATTGCTAAGCAAGCACTGGTTCAATACAACCGGCACCGGTTGTGGCTAAAAAAATCACGTAAGTCCCTGATTCGTCAGCACCCTGGGTAAGAAAGCTGCGCTGTCCCGCGACACCCTACGGATATATTCAGCGTTTCCCTAAAAAAATCTGAGCCCGATTATAGGTGTGGCAAACCGCAAGGATTGGATTTTTCATCTAAGGAAACATTTTGCGTCTCAACGAAAACCTGATTTCAATTATCAGAAATATATTTATTAACTGTTTTTGTAAAAATTACAGCCAATCTATTTTCACTTTAATAACGGAAATTCCACAAATTCGACATTTTCTCAACAATTACGAAATCTTCCGGAAATTCAGAGGCTTAAGGTCTGCAAGAAATCGGTAAGAAACCTGAAAGAATGTGAATAATTTCGATTTAGCGATTGTCAATCAACCATCGCATCAAGTATTCTTTCCCGGCAGTAACATTCATTGTCTAAGGGGGGAGCATGGCTAAGAACATACGCTTCGGTGATTACGTGCAGGCTGTGACCGTCGATTCCGACTCGATCAGCTACTCGAAATTAATACCGAAGCCAAAACTGGATAAAAACGGGAATGAAATCCCGATGAAGCCAGAAAAACTGAAGTTGGCGGGCACGGATATTTACAACTTGCTGCAGCCGTATCTGAGCGTTCGCGTCATGGAGCAGGTTTCCGCCGTGTTTCCACTGGCGGCTTATCTCATTCTTTTCCAGATCATTGTGCTCCAGCGCTCGATCATGGGCGCGACCGAAATCACGGCGGGTCTGATCGCGGTGATTATCGGCCTGATGATCTTCATGGAAGGTCTGAAGCTCGGCCTGATGCCCTTTGGCGACATCATTGGTAATACGCTGCCCAAGAAACTGCCGCTCGTCGGGGTTTTGGCGGTGGCAGGCCTGTTGGGTATTGGCGTAACTTACGCTGAACCTGCCATCGGCACACTCAAACTGGCCGGCTCACTGGTCGATCCGGAAAAAGCGCCGGCGCTGTACTACCTGCTGATGGTTCAAACCGAACCCACCGTTCTGCTGGTGGGCATCGGCGTCGGTCTTGCCGCCATCATCGGTACCATGCGCTTCCTGTACGACTGGAGTCTGAAGCCTCTGATCTACATTTCGCTGATTCCCGGCACACTGCTGACAGCTTACTGCGCTTTGGACGCCAATCTGGCATCGATCGTTGGTCTCGCGTGGGACTGCGGCGCGGTGACTACCGGCCCGGTAACCGTACCATTGGTGCTGGCGCTCGGCATTGGCGTAGCCAGCTCGGGGGGTAAAGGCGACAGCTCACTATCCGGCTTCGGTATCGTGACTCTGGCGTCGATCTTCCCTATCGTTGCTGTGTTGAGCCTCGGCGTTTACTACGGCTTCACCGTCTCTGTGGATGAAATGAAGGCAGCCAATGCTGTCGTTTATGAAGCCGCCAAAAATGCGACCGGTGGCAGCGTATCGATGTGGGATCAGATCCTGATGGGCCCGATCAAGGATGGCGTACAAGCGATTGTGCCTTTGGTGATCTTCCTGATGTTCATCTTGTTTGGCGTGCTTCGTTCACGTCTGCCAAATGCGTTCATTATTTGTTACGGCCTGTTCCTCTCCGTCATCGGTATGTGCGTATTTAACATTGGCCTGAAGTACGGTCTTTCCTCGCTGGGTGAGCAAGCTGGCAATGTGATTCCTGGCTCGTTTGCCAACATCACGCTGCCTGAGTCGCTGCGTCAACCGGGTGAAGATGGCGTATATGGGCCGCTTTACGGCAGCTTCTGGGGCATCATCATCGCGGGTCTGTTTGCCTGGATTCTGGGCTTCGGTGCAACACTGGCTGAGCCCGCATTGAACGCATTGGGTTCAACCGTTCAAAACATGACCAACGGCTCGTTCAAAAAGTCGATGCTGATGTACTCGGTTGCGTTCGGTGTTGCTACCGGCATTCTGCTCGGTGTGACGAAGCTGATCTTCAACTACAACCTGCTGTACATCCTGGTACCTGGCTACGTGCTCGCTTTGGTTCTCACCACCATGTCCTCGGAAGAATTCGTGAACATCGGCTGGGATAGTGCCGGCGTGACGACGGGTCCTGTGACTGTACCGCTGGTACTGGCGATGGGTCTGGGCTTTGGCGGCGCGGTACAAGCTGTCGAGGGCTTCGGCATTCTCGCAGCAGCGTCGATTGCACCGATCTGTGCTGTGCTTGCACTGGGTGTTTATGTGCAATACAAGGTCAAGAAAGAATTGGCCGCTGCACAAGCCTGATCAACAGTCATCGAATCAACAGAATAGAAAAAGGGGAAACGAATGGCAAAGCGTAAAGTTACCAATATCAGTGAAGTCGCGCTGATTACCTGCGTAGTGCAAAAAGGCCTGGCAGACACGATCAATACGTCACTGATGGAAGTGGGCGTGCAGGGTTCAACCGTGCACATGGGCATAGGCACCGGCGTGCGTGAGCGCCTCGGCATCCTGGGCGTCGCAGTTGACGTCGAACGCGAAGTGATCAGCGTCATGGTCCCGCAAGACCAGACCGATCGCATCTTCGAGCGCATGTTCCTCGCGGGCAGGCTGGATACACCGGGCATGGGTTACATCTACGTAACCCCACTGCTGCAGGCGGCCACCTACATCCCGCCGAATCTGCTCAAAGACTAATCGCCTACACGACGACAGGACAACATCATGAGTCAGAACGATAAACCGGATATTCCGTACATCGACTACACGCGTCAGATCACTTGCATTCTTTACGAAGGCGGTGCATCCAGGCTGATTGAGCTGCTGCATCACAAGGGCATCAACGAATGCTATTTCTATAGCGTTCGGGGTAACCCGATCGGTCGTGCTTCTCTGGCAGGCAATCTGCCGGAGATTCCCAAGACCGAGATACTGCATGCCACCGTATCAGCCGACCAGGCCGACTATATTTACCGGATGCTGTATGAGGAGGCCAACATGGACGAGCAGGGCCAGGGCATGATTACTGTAAATCGCCTTACCCGCTCCAGCCCCATCGCGTTGCCGGAAGAGTCGCACGTGGGCGCTTAACGCCCAGTACGCGAAACCTTATACAACAGCCACTCGAACCAGGAGATATTCATGAGTGATGTAATTAAAAATATGATCGCAAAAAACAAGCGTGCGATTTTCGATGTCGAGGCGATTGTTCAATTCAACGTCGGCCAGATTCAGGTCGCACGAAGCACGATCGAGGAAAACATTACCGACGCCCAGCAGAGTTATCTGGTCAACGCCGGCGGTAACCGTGAACTGATCATGCGCACGACCGACGATGTGTTCCGTAATCGGTTGATGATGATCGAGCAGCTGAACCCGACCAACGGTGACCAGGAAGCCTTCCAGCTCTCCATGGCCAACCGCGTGAAGGTTGAGTATCTTGACCATCGCACCAAAATCAATCGCAAGATGGCCACCATCGCACTGAAAATGGCCGAAGCCATCAAGGCGCTGGGCGAAGTCAGTGAAGCCTTCTACGAAGTCAATGAAGAGATGGTGAACTACATCGACGAAATCGCTGACTCCAACGGCCAGTGGCTCGATGGTGAGCTCAAGCAGCAGATGGACAGCGCATCGCATCACGGCAACGAAATGCGTGTGGGTGAAATCGAAGAAGTGGCCAAGAGCATTCGTAACAGCTCAACCGAAACGCGCAAGATCATCGACGAGACCTTCGCGACCGGTGAGACACTCAAAGAGAAGCTCAACAACATGCAGGATGCCGGTAACGAGTTGCGTGATCAGGTGATTTCGCTGCGCGAAAAGGTGGATGCAAACCAGAAGCGTGTGTCCGAGAGAATCGGCAGCTAAAGGCGCTCAGCCGTCCCTGTGACGGCACAAAGCAGCAGACAGGCTGGCCGGTTTTATCGGCCGGCCTGTGTTTTTAGGGGCCCTGCCTCTGGATGAAAACAACACAACAGGGAAATCGCAATGAAACGCCGCATCATGGAGATCCTGGACGGGACCTCGCACGACAATGCCAGCCGAATTCTTGAATGGGTGATCACCTTCGTGGTGCTGACCAATTGCGCCGCAGTCGTTCTGGATTCGGTGCATGACATTCATGAAGCATACAAAGATTTTTTTCATGAATTCGAATTCTGGAGTGTGATGTTTTTCTCGGCCGAGTATGTTCTGAGAACCTGGTCGTATGGCGCGCGCTACACGCGTGAGCAGGGCGGCGCCTGGAAAGGCCGCAAGGAATATGTATTCAGTTTCTTTGGCCTGATCGATTTCTTTGCAACAGCACCCTTCTATCTGCACTTCCTGTTCCCGTATCTGGATTTGCGCGTGCTGCGCGTGCTGCGTCTGCTGCGTATCCTGAAACTGTCGAAGTACAACACCGCCCTGCAGGATTTGTTCCACGCCGTTGCCTCGGAGAAGAAGGCTTTTACTTCCGCCCTCTTCCTGCTGCTGATTGCAACCATCGTCTCGGCTTCGCTGATGTATTTTGCCGAAGGTCACAACCAGCCCGAGCATTTCGGCTCGATCCCGCACTGCATCTACTGGGCAGTGATCACCATCACTTCAGGCTACGGCAATGTGGAAGATCTGACGCTGGCCGGCGACATCATCGCTTTGATCACGGGCTTTCTTGGTGTGTGTATGGCGGCGATCATGACCGGTATCGTCGCGTCTGCCTTCTCCAATCAGCTCTCGCGCAAGAAAGCCGCCTTTGGTCAGCAGCTGCGTCAGGCACTGGCCGACGGTATCGTCACCGACGCTGAACAGGACACGCTGGATCGCCTGCGTCGTCAGTACCGCCTGACCGAACAGCAGGTGCAGGCGATGATGGAAGATATTCAAAAAGAAGAAAAATAAACGGGCTGACCGCAGCCAGCCCATCCGACCACGGGTTTCGCTTGGCGAAGCCCGTTTTTTTTGACCTTCCAGATTGTGATGGGCGTCGGGATCAGCCGGACAACGTCTTGGGACGTCCGAGGGAGTCTTGGAGTACCACGGGGGGTCTCGGCGCGTCTGAGGGAGTCTTGGCCCACCCTAGGCGGACTTCGCGTGTCTCAGGTAGTCTTGGAGCACTACAGGGAGTCTTGGCGCGTCTCAGGGAATTTTGGCCGCGGGGATGTCAGTATCCATCTGCGTACCGGCATCAGGCGCTGTGGCCCGGGCGGCAACTTTCCCCACTGTCAGTCCCTGCACGAGTATGGACACGACCACGATGCAATAGGTCAGCGAGAGAATGACATCGCGCTCACTCCCCGAAGGCAAGGACAGCGCCAACGCCACCGAGATACCACCCCGCAGACCACCCCAAGTCAGAACCAGACCGGCGCCTCTGGGCAGCTTGAAATAGCCCGGCAGGTAGTGCACCGGTACCCAGACCGTCAACGCGCGCGCTATGAGTGTCATGATGACCATCGCCAGCCCGGCAGCGAACAGATTCCAGGAAAACGCGATCAGCATCACCTCCATGCCAATCAGTACGAACAAGACGGCATTGAGAATGTCATCAATCATTTCCCAGAACATGTCGACGTAGAGCCGCGTGGTATCCGACATCGCCAACTCGCGGCCATGGTTACCCACTACCAGACCCGCGACGACCATCGCCAGCGGACCCGAGACATGCAGTTTGCTCGCCAGCACATAGCCGCCCATCACCGCTGCCAGCGTGATCATGACCTCGACCTGATAGTTATCAATGCTGCGCAGCAGAAGGAAGGTGATGTAGCCGATCAGCAGACCATACAACAGGCCGCCACCCGCTTCATGCATCAGCAAGCCCAGACCTTCATGAAAGGTCGGCGCCTCGCCGATGAGGAGCATGCTCATCAGGATGGAGAAAATCACCACACCGACACCGTCATTGAAGAGCGATTCACCCGAGATCACCAGCTCCAGATTTTTGGGAATACCCGCCGATTTCAGAATGCCCATCACCGCAATCGGATCCGTCGGTGAAATCAGCGCGCCGAACAGCAAGCAATAGAGCAAGGGCATGGGAATGCCGATAAAGGGCAACACATACCAGGCAGCGAAGCCGACAATAAAAGTCGATAGCAGCGTCGAGAAAAAGGCCAGTATCAGTACTTGCCAGCGATAGGCGCGCAGCTCGGAGAGATCAATATGTAACGCACCGGCAAACAGCAGAAACGACAGCATGCCCTGCATCAGGACATTGGAAAAATCGATCGCCCGCAACATCGCTTCCATCCTGTGATGCAGACCGAAGTCCACACCGACGAGATCAAGCAGGATAATCCCCAGTGACAAGAGCAAAGCAGTCACCATCACACCGATGGTGATGGGCAAGCGTATGAAACGAAAATTGACGTAGGCAAGCAGTGCTGTCAGAACCAGACAGATGGCAGTGATTTCTAGCATGAGCGTCTTGGTGTTGTTGTTTTTTTAATGCGCCTTGGGGCGAACAGCGCAAGCATAGCGCGTTCTCCGGCGCTTTCCCGCGTTTTATGAACTACAGCGCCTACTGAACCGCGTCGTTGCCACTGTCCCGGCCAACCTAGCCAAGCAGCGCAAGCTGAATCATGTAAGCCAGCGCGCCCGCAAAATAACCAACCAGTGCAAGGCCACTGATTTTTTTCACGTACCAGACAAAATCAATACGCTCCAGCCCCATGGCAGCCACGCCGGCGGCAGAACCAATAATCAGAATCGAGCCGCCGGTGCCTGCGCAATACGCAAGAAACTGCCACAAAAAGCTGTTCGGGCCGTACTGATCCAGGCTGTACATGCCGATCGCCGCGGCCACCAGCGGTACGTTATCGACGATCGCGCTCACGATACCAATCAACAGCACGATCAGGTCTTGTCGCCCAACCGTCGTATCAAGCCAGCCCGCCAGTGCGGGCAGAATGCCGGAGTGCTCCAGCGTTGCCACGGCCAGCAGAATGCCGATGAAAAAAACAATCGAGGCCATATCAATGCGATTCAGTGCACTGGTCAGGTTCAGATGCTCGCGCTCTTCTTCGGTTTTATTGCCGTGCAAGAGGTCTCCGACCAGCCACAACACACCCAGACCCAGCAGCACACCCATGAACGGCGGCAGATGCGTGATGGTCTTGAATGCAGGGACGGCAATCAGCACACCTAGACCCAGAAAGAACATGATGTTGCGCTCGCGTTCCGAGGTCGTGCCGCCCTCGGGTCGGTTCGGGTCTTGCTGCGGTTCGACGACCAATTTGCCGCGTAGCGAGTAACTGATAATCGCGGCGGGCACGAGCAGATTGACCAGCGACGGGAAAATCAGCGCACCTATAATCGAGGATGCTGTGATCTGCCCGCCTATCCAAAGCATCGTCGTCGTCACATCGCCAATCGGTGACCAGGCACCGCCGGCATTGGCGGCAATGATGATCATGCCGGCAAACAGGAGCCGCTCATCCCGCGAGTCCAGCAGTTTCTTCATCAGCGACACCATCACGATGGCCGTGGTGAGGTTGTCGAGCACAGCGCTAAGAAAGAAGGTCACGATACACACCAGCCACATCAGTGAGCTCAGGCTGGTCGTTCGGATATGCGCGGTCACGACATCAAAGCCATCATGCGCATCAATGACCTCCACGATCGTCATCGCACCCATCAGGAAAAACACAATCTGGGCAGTGCCAATCAAGGTCTCGCCCAGATGCTCGCTCACATGAGCGGGATCCCCCGTCATGACCGCGTAGACACTCCACAACAGACCGGCACCCAGCAAGGCTGAGGCTGACTTGTTGATTTTGATCGGATGCTCCAAAGCGATGGCCGCATAAGCAACGACGAAAATGAGGATCAGCAGGGTATTCATGAGGCGAAACTTTCTTAATGGAAAAACAACGATAGTTTAATCGCGTTGGGGCGCTCCGGGTTGGTCTGCCGCAAGATAGTGCCAATATAAATCCTTATCCAACAAGACTTGACAGCCTGTGAGCCAAGGCGGAAATTGAGGCCTCGGGCCAGCGCCCTGACTCCCCGAACCTTCCACCCCACCTGATACTGGAGGCATGCCATGCAGACCATCAAAGCCTTTTTGGAAAGCTCGCCACGCGCAATCTGCTCGGTTCAACCCGACCAGACCGTCTGGGAAGCGCTGAGGGTGCTGGCCGATAACAATATCGGCGCACTGCTCGTGATGGAGGGCACACAGATGGTCGGGATTTTCTCGGAACGGGATTATGCGCGACGCGTCGAACTGAAAGGCCGTCTGACCCAAGAGACCCGCGTGCGTGAAGTCATGACCGCCGAGTTCATCACCATCAGCCCCGACCAGCCCATGGACGCGTGCATGCAGATCATGACCGACAACCGTATCCGACATCTGCCCGTGATGAAAGAAGGCCAGCTGCTCGGCATGGTCTCCATCGGTGACGTGTTACTGGTGATGATTGCGGAGCAGAAGCAGCTGATTGAGCAGTTGCAGAGCTATATTTCGGGATGATCACACACACTTAATTTTTCCTGATACTACTATTTCCTGTCCGTGTCTTTTTTAGTTGATGCCACATCTGGACCAAAGCCTGTATCAACACTGAATTTATGAGGCCAGCGCATGACCATATCGCCAAAATCTTCTAGCCTCTCAGGCAATTGCTCACGAGTGGGAAGATCCAAGTCGACCCGGTAGAAACCCTCGAGACGCGACCGAATTGAGACCGCGAGATTAGGTTTAAGCGAGTCCTTTATCGTACGATGGTGAGGTGCATCCTTATTTTTCTCTTTTATTGCACGGCTGTGATCCACAGCCTTTTCGTTCTCACAGTTTTTAATCTCCTGCTTACTATTCAGAGTGGTGGGGTTAGATACTGCAATTTTCTCCTGATTTGAAAAGCCAAGCGGAATGTAATAAAAAACTTCATTGTAATCAAGAGTTGTTCATAAGTAAGCGAAAGCTAGCTCATTCAAACCGCCAATCAAGCCAGCCGATAGAGTCGAGTAAAACCTGACCTCTGTCAGTGGTAAAGATTCTCCACCCGCCCCTCTGCATCCACCCGATAGCAGCGCAGATCCAGGTTGAACACCTCGGGCTTCACGATCGATTTGCCGCGCAACATGCGCGCGCATTCCTGTATACCCTCGGGTACTGAGGGGTGCGGGAAAATCAGTTCCGCGAGCTGATCGATGCCCGCATCCAGCGCGATCATCAAGGCAATCGCCTGACTGGTGCTTGAGGCATGATTGCCCATGACGCGCATGCCGAGGATTTTCATCTCGTCGTCGTCTGACACCAGAATCTTGAAGAAGCCACCCGTCTTGCCCATCGCAATCGCGCGATTGATATAGCGATAATCCATCACCGCCATGCGATAGGGAATCTTGCGCTTCCTGGCCTGTGTCTCATTCATGCCAACCGCCGCGACTTCGGGATTGAGGAACATGATGGTGGAGATATTGTCGTAAATCAGGTCGCGCGGTGGTTTACCGAAAATGCGCTCGACCGCGTAACGACCCTCCAGCTCACCGACGTTGACCAGTGAGATATCGGCCGTGAAATCGCCGACCGCATAGATATTCGACACCGTGGTTTGCGTCGCATTATCGACGCAGTAGCCGCGATCATTGAGCTGCACACCGGCTGCCTCGAGTCCGAGATTGTCCGTGCTAGCGACCCGGCCGACCGAGATCAAGGCATGATCGACTGTATAGGTCTCGTGACGACCGTCCTTGTAGTTCAGTACATACTCGACTTTGCCATTGACGATGTTCATTGACTCCAGCGATGAGCCACGATGAATCACCACACCGTTTTTCTCGAGGTTGCTGGCTAGCGCAGCCGAGATATCCTCATCTTCAAAAGGCAGTATGCGATCTTCCTTGTCAATCAGGAAGACCTTGGTGCATCCATAGTTCGAGAAAATCGTCGCAAACTCACAGCCAATCACACCCGCGCCCAGGATCACAATACTCTTGGGGAATTCAGGCAGTGAGGCGATGCCATCGCTGGTCAGAATGGTTTTTTCATCGATCGGAATGTTCGGCAGATAACGCGGCCGGCTGCCGATGGCCAGTACGATGTTTTCTGCCCAGATGGTCTCGGTACTGCCATCAGCGAGCGTGATTTCGATCTCATTCTTGTTCAGCAGCTTGCCGTGGCCCTGAAATTCGGCCAGCAATTCTTTGCGCTTGAAATAATTGATCTGCTCGCGCAATTGGGTGTACTTGTCACCGACGGCACGATGCATTTCAGTGATCACTGCGGCGTAGCTGAGCTCACACTCATGCACGGTATAGCCGTAACCCGTATGACGGGTATTTTTATAGCTCTCCGAGAGCTCCCAAAGTGTTTTGGATGACAGCGCACCATTGAAAATACCCGCGCCGCCCACTTTGTTTTTTTCAATCAGCGCGACCTTTTTACCAAAGTCCAGGCCCCGCATCGTGGCCGCAAAGCCGGAAGGACCACCGCCAATCACACACAAGTCGAATTTTTTCATGGGTTCCGTGCTCACTTCCGATGGCTTGCAAAAAAATCAGCTGGCTGTCAGGCGTCAACTACGCTTTGCCCGAACGTGAACGATCAATTTGCTGCCATATCGCGCGGTCCAGATCGGTCGCCTGTCCGGGTTTGTCGAGCTGCTGGCGGATATAGGTGTCGTCAGCCACCGCCGCCAGTTCGCGCAGACGAGATACCAGCGTGTGGTACTGCGCGAGTGCGAACTCGGGATTTTTGGCCGCCAGCGCCAGCGACTCGAATTCGCCCTGTGCGGTTTCAATACTGTCGTCGCCCTTTTCAATTTCGGCGATCAACTGATTGATCTCCATGGCCGTCAGATGATGATGCTTTGCATTGTGAATGAAGGCTTCCCGCGCGGCCTCGTCAAACACATCGGCGCGCGCTTCTGCCAGCAAGTCCAGCTTGAGCTTTTCTCGGTTCATGCGCAGCTGGTCGGTAAAGCCCGAAGCCATGATCGCCGCCGGAATGGCGAACAGACCAATGCCGACCAGTGCCAGCACCACGGTAATCAAGCGACCGCCAGGCGTCACGGGTGATATATCGCCATAACCCACAGAAGCCAGCGTGATCACCGCCCAGTAAATCGACTGAGGAATGTTTTCAAATTTATCAGGCTGTGCATCCCGCTCCAGCAAATAGCCAAACGCCGCCATCATGAACACCAGCAAGGCAATCATGAACAAGGCCGCCAGCAATACGGGTGTCTCTTTGCGAATGACGGCGAACATGGTGTCGCTGGCAGAAGAATAGCGACCCAGCTTGAGCAGACGCACCATACGGATAATTCGCAAGAAACGCAGATCCAGCGTGCCACCCAGTACCAGCTCCAGCATGAAAGGCAAAATCGCCACCAGATCCAACAAGCCGGAGGGTGACTTGAAAAAACGGAAGCGCTGCAACAACGGGCTATGGGTGCGATCTTCTTCCGGGCAGGCGTAAATGCGCAGTGTGTATTCGGTCGCAAAAACAATAAAAGATGCCGCATCCAGCCACGCAAAATGGGCACCAAAATGCCCCCGTATGCTCTCGACCGACTCCAGCACGATCGACAGCACCGACAGGACAATCCAGAAAATCAGAAAGACTTCGAGCGTCTGGTTGAGCTTGCCACCAAATTCACTGGGGAACAGGAGCGCATGCACCTTCTGTCGTACCGTACGCCCGCGATTGAGTTGAATAAACTCGCGCAAGCCTTCTCGAATCAGCTGCGTGATTTTGAGGATACGCAGCAGACGCAACACCCGCAGCAAGCGGGAATCGAGCGCAATAAACAAACCAAGAAAAAACGGCAGGATCGCCAGCAGATCAATCAGGCCAAGAAAACTGGTGGCATAACGCAGGCGCGGCATGGGCTTGCCGGCAAACTCGGGATCTTCCGGCGCCAAATACAGGCGCAACAGATATTCGACCGAGAAGACCGCCACTGAGAAAAGATCAAACCAATGAAACAGCGGCCGATACGCAGCCTCGATAGCGGGCGCGGATTCGAGTAGTAGCGCCAGCAAATTCAGCAGGATTAACAAGAAAATAAAGCGATTGATCGCACCACGGGCGCCGGTATCGGAGGTTTCGTCCAGCAGGGCGCTGTACATTTTCTGGCGGAAGCTGGCCGGTGCTGCGGTGATACTGATATCTGCCTGCATGGATAGTTTGCGCTGGATGCGTCGTTATAGTTTTAATCCGCGGAATGAGGGTTTTCTGCGATGAGGGAGTGTATCGCCTGTAAAAGCCAATTGGCAATCCGTCGCGCCAGATAAGCAAATAAATAACTATCAAATAATTAATTTTTAAATGATTAACTTTTGTCTTCACACCGCTATTAATTACGCAAACAGCCCTGTTGAAGACCGAATATTTCCATTAATCACATTAGCCGAGCGATATAATTGGGTGTTTGTTCAAATCAACAACATAGCCACGTGACTCATGCCGCTGGCCTGACAACCCATCAAATCAGCCTGGATCGGGCTTATCGCCAAAACATGAAATCCCTGCAAACGCGCATATATGACCTGCTGGAAGGATCGGTAGAAGACAAGGCCGCCCGGGCCTGCGAAATCTTTATCGCCAGCGTGGTGGTGCTTAATGTCGTCGCCATTATTCTGGAATCGGTGCAGGAACTGCACGACGCCTACGCGAACTATTTTCATATTTTTGATGTGGCCAGCGTGATGATCTTCACGCTGGAGTATGTGTTGCGTGTGTGGTCGTACGGCGTTAAATACGCCAAAGAACACGGCGGCTCATGGCGCGGCCGCAAGGAATATATTTTCAGCTTCTACGGGTTTATTGATTTCTTCGGTACGGTACCGTTTTATGCGCAGCTGCTGTTCCCGGGCCTGGATCTGCGCTTCCTGCGCTTGTTCCGTCTGATGCGAATCTTCAAATTGTCGCGTTATAACAGTGCATTGTCCGATTTGATTGAAGCGGTCAAGGCAGAGCGGGATTCGTTCACCTCTGCCATGTTCCTGCTGCTGATTTCCTGCCTGTTATTTTCTTCGCTGATTTACATCGCCGAAGGTCATGTCCAGCCTGAGGTTTTCCCCTCAATCCCGGCCACCATGAAATGGTATTTGCTGACGATTATTTCCGGCTGGGGCAACGTCGACCCGGTGACGATTTTCGGCGTGATTCTGGTGGTGCTCACGCAAGTATTGGCGATTGCGCTGGCCGCGATTCTTACGGGTGTGGTGGCCACCGCCTATACCGCACAGGTTGAGCGGCGTGAAATCATGTACGAAACTGAAATCCGCGAGGCGCTGGCCGATGGCATCGTGACAGAAGAAGAAAACGCACGTCTGCAAGTACTCAAACGCCAGTTTGGGATGAGCGATGAACAGGTGGAGGCTATTGCGCGCCAGGTGCGAGAAGAAAAAGGCATCAAGGAATAACTCGCCAAGCGACAACACACTAAATGGGGGGCCATGTGGAGCCCTCAATAAAAATCAGCGAATATCGTCAGCCGTGGCTAACCGGACGATTTCAGGGGAATGTAAATGATTGAATTTTTTCAGCAACTGAACTGGGTGATCGTCGGTCAGATTATTTTGATCGATATCCTGCTTGGTGGTGATAACGCCATCGTGATCGCCCTCGCCTGCCGGCACCTGCCCGAGGATATGCGTTTCAAAGGCATCGTCGGCGGCGCGCTGGGTGCCATCGTGATTCGCATTGTCCTGATTGCCTTTGCTGTCACGCTGCTCACGGTGCCCTATCTGAAAATCATTGGCGGCGTACTGCTGCTGTGGATTGGTGTCAAACTCCTGATGAACGAAGACGAAGAAACGGGCGACATTGACGGCGGCGATCGCCTGATGACCGCAATCAAAACCGTGATCATCGCCGATCTGGTGATGAGTATTGATAACGTGATTGCCGTTGCCGGCGCGGCTGAGCAAGCAAGCGCAGACCACAAGCTGGTGTTGGTTGTGTTCGGCATCATGGTCAGCATTCCCGTGGTGATCTGGGGCAGCTCGGTGATTCTGAAAATCATGGATCGCGTGCCCGCTGTTATCACGATGGGCGCGGCGCTGCTGGGTTATCTGGGTGGTTCAATGATTGCCACGGACGTTGCAGTCAAACTGCGTGTGGCAGAGATATTGCCGATGGATCTGCTCAATTTCCATCAGCTCGGCGTTCACCTTAGCCTGACCGGCAGCGCAGGTGCGATGTTGGTCGTGATCGCAGGCTGGTGGATGAACCAGCGCACGCCCGCGACAGCGGACGAGCCGCCGGCATCGGCGTGATCGTTTGTGAATTTGAATAACTGAGAATTCACCTTGCCAACCAACCCTACCCTCGCTCCCCCACAAACACATACCGGCTCAAACTGAAAAAATAGCCATTCTCGGCACCAATACGTCTGCCGATCATAGACAGAGTTCAGCAAAGGTACGACCGTCACCGTGACAGAAACAAAACCTGCGTCTTCCATGCGCCGCTTTAGTGTGCGAGGCAACTGCGGATGCGGTATGTGTTCATTCCAGGTTTCCAGCACGCGGCGCATGCGCACATCATCATGACTGGCCCACACCGCCGATTCCCAGTCCGTATCCACCAGCACTGCCCGGCCACCCGGCCGTATCACGCGAGCCAGCTCTCTGAGCGCGGCATCAATCGTTTCGACATACTCATACACCTGTGATGCCAGCGCGAGATCGACGCTAGCATCGGCACAGGGCAAGGCATTCACGTCGCACAGCTCGAAGCGCACCTGAGGCAAGGACGCACAGCGCTGACGCGCTATCGTCAACATCGGCGCTGCGATATCCACGCCCAACACCTGCCCGGCATCACCCACTGCTTCGGCCAGCGACTGCGTGGTGAGGCCGGGGCCACAACCGATATCCAGCGCGCGCTGCCCCGGCTGCGCTTGCAGCAAGGCCATGACCTGCGCACGCTGTGCTGCGACATCAGGCGTGAGATAAATGGACTCGAGACGGCGTGATGCCTGCTCGTCGAATTGGTCTTCTGCGCTGGGTGCCTGAGTCATGATGGTGAGGTGATGTTGTGTTGGAGGTGACGTTATGTTGGCGGTGATGTTGTGTTGGCGGTGATGTTGTTTTAGAGGTGATGATGATCTGACTCTAACGCTGTCTCAGAGATTACGATGATGCGGAGATCACGATCTCTGACAAACACAAGGTTTCAGACAATCTAGGGTGGCAGACCGCACTTCATGGTGCCCGACGATTCAGGCCCTCGATCAGCGCGCGATGAAATCGCTCAGGCGCTTGCATCTGCGGCGCATGCCCGAGTTCTGGAAAGAGCACCAACGAGGCACCAGGAATTGCAGCGGCTGTGCGGCGTGCCAGTACCGGGTAATTACCCAGACGAGATTTGACTTCAGGCGGCGCGATATCCTTGCCAATCGCCGTGTTGTCTTTCTCGCCGATCAAGAGCAGCGTTGGCACACGCAGATTCGGGAATTCATACAGCACCGGCTGCGTAAAGATCATGTCGTATAACAGCGCTGAGTGCCATGCCACGGTAAAGCCGCCGGGCCCGCGATACATCCCAGCGAGCATCTGCACCCAGGGCTCGTACTCGGGTCGCCACTCATTGACGTAATAGGTACTGCGTTCGTAATTGCGAATCATCGTCGCCGTTACCTTGCGTTCGCGCGCATACCACTCATCCACCGACAGCGCAGGCACGCCCTCAGCCTTCCAGTCTTCCAGGCCAATCGGATTGACCATCACCAGCTGCTCGACGTGGTCAGCAAACATCAGCGCAAACCGCGTGGCCAGCATGCCACCCGTGGAATGACCGATGACCGTGACTTTGTCTATGCCCAGTGAGTCCAGCAGGGCTTTGGTGTTGTGCGCAAGCTGATGAAAACTGTACTGATACGCTGCCGGCCGACTGGATTTGCAAAAGCCGATCTGATCCGGTGCGATCACGCGATAGCCCTGCTGCTGCAGAAAACGCAGCGTCCCTTCCCAGGTCGCGCTGCAAAAATTTTTACCATGCAAAAGCACTGCGGTGCGGCCATTGGGCTTTTCTGGCATCAGCTCGAGATAAGCCATCTGCACAGCCTGACGCTGCGAGGTGAAATGAAACCGGTACTCGGGCCAGGGATAGTCGAAGCCTTCCAGCTCGGGACCGTATTCTTCTTCGGCAGACGTAAACGGTGCTGCAAGCGAAAGCAGCAGGAAAATAACAAGGTGTCGCATCATGGTGAATCTCTCCCGACGGCCAAAGCCATTCGCTTGCTTAAAAATGCTGGCGGATAAATACGCAAGCCACCCGCTCAATGCAAGACCTCATCCCGAAACCGCTCCGTCAGAAAATACGATGCACTCAATCCCACCACTGCACCAAACATCACGTAATACGCCGGCGCCAGTGGTGTGCCCGTGGCCTTGATCAGCCAAGTCACGATCAGCTGGGCAAAACCACCAAACAACATCACCGCAAAGTTGTAAGCGAGCGCCAATCCTGTCGAGCGCATGCGCACCGGGAACTGTTCTGCCAGCGCCGTCGATATCGCACCAAAACCTACCGCCACCGCGCTACAGAGCAGCACTTGCATGACCGCCAGACGAAACAAACCAGGATCGGCCTGCAACCAGGAGAACAAGGGGTACGGCAAAATGAAATACAGCGCGCAGGCCAGCATGAGTACAGGACGACGACCGATGCGGTCCGACAGTATCCCGAAAAAAGGCGTACCCACCGTCAGGCACAACAAGCCCGCCACCTGCGCGATAAACGCCTCACCGAGCGGAATGCCGAGCTGGGTTTTGGCATAGGTGGGCATGTAGATCAGCACGACGTAATACATGATCGTGCCCGATACCACCAGACCAAACGACACCGCAATGCTGCGCCGATAGGCACCCCAGATGGCCATTAACCCCAGCGGTGGCTCGGTGGACTGACTGGCCTCGATAAAGGCTTCGGTTTCATTGAGGTGGCGGCGGATCCATAGCCCCACCGGGCCAATCAGCAAACCAAACATGAAGGGCAAACGCCAGCCCCAGCTATCGATTTGCTCGGGGGTGAGTCCCTGCGTAATCAGCATGCCGGCTGCCGCACCGGCGAGCGCTGCCACACTCTGGCCGACCATTTGCAGCGACCCGTAAAATCCGCGCCGACCAGCCGGTGCGCTCTCGACCAGAAACGAGGTCGCGCTGGCAAACTCGCCGCCGGTGGCCATGCCTTGCAGCAGACGCGCCAGCACGATCAGCACCGGCGCTGCGGCGCCAATGGCCGCATAGGTGGGTGCGAAGGCGATCATCGCAATCGATATCGTCATCAGCAAAATGATCAACTGCAGCGCCGCCTTGCGGCCCTTGCGATCGGCATACATACCGATCAGGATCCCGCCCACCGGGCGCATGAAAAACCCCACACCAAAGGTGGCCATCGCCATCAGCAAGGACGCGTATTCACTGTCGGAGGGGAAAAACAGGCGCGAGATAATCACGGTGAGGAAGCCATACACCACGAAGTCATACCACTCGAGCGCATTGCCGATAACGGCGGCCAGAATCTGGCGTTTATGGATCGTGCCCTGTTGCATGCGACCTCTCCCTTGATGGTTATTGTGCGCGACTGCGTTCTACAGGACGCTTGATAATAGCCCCCATCATAAACGACTCGCAGCCCGAGCTCCCCCAATCCGGTAAACTGCGTTCAGCAGCGATTCACTTTGTATCGCAAACCGGCACAACGCCGACCGCGGCCTGGCAACACAGGCGCTGGACAATCTGATGAGGGAGTACCTTATGACCCTGCTGATCGCCGGTCTGATTCTTTTTCTGGGTGCGCACTCCACACGCGTCTTCGCTGACCACTGGCGCACGAACATGATCGATCGGCTGGGTGAGCTGAAATGGAAAGGCGTGGTGACCACGCTTTCCATCGCTGGCTTCATTCTGCTCATCGTTGGTTATGATCAGGCGCGCTTGTCGCCCGTCATGCTGTGGCAGCCACCCCTCTGGACACGGCATGTGGCTCTGTTACTTAATCTTTTCGCGTTCGTCCTGCTCGCTGCAGCCTATGTGCCGCGCAACATCATCAAATCCAAAATCGGTCATCCGATGATCGCGGGTGTAAAAATCTGGGCGCTGGCGCACCTGCTCGCCAACGGCAATCTGGCTGACGTGATTCTGTTCGGTGGTTTTCTGATGTGGGCTGTGCTGAATTTCCGTGCATCGCGTCGTCGTGATCGCGTGAACTCCACGGTCTATCCCTCAGCGGCCATGGCCAACAGCCTGCTGACACTCGTTGTCGGATTAGGTGCCGGCGTGGTGTTCATGCTGTGGCTGCATTTACGCTGGGTTGGGGTGAGTCCGTTGGGGATGTAAGGGCTTCACGAAATTGATAGCCGCCGCAGGTGTGACTTTGTGGCCAATAGCTTTTAAAAAGTCATCCCGGCGAGAGCCCACTACTGTCCGAAACATGTGAAGTCATGCACCACTGAAAACAGATGAGCGGTTTTTCTGACTGGATTTCGCAGGATTTTTGCGAGCATTTAAGTCGTCTTGCTTGGCTGGATTTTCGACGGATTGATCATGGACCCCAGCTTGCGCTGGGGTGACGGAATTTAGGACCATCAGCCTAAAAATCGTCACCCCAGCGCAAGCTGGG
>JAJTGC010000091.1 GCA_021298975.1 Oxalobacteraceae bacterium | reverse complement strand
TCACATCAGTCGCAGGCGATGCGCCCTGCAGGCTGAACCATTTGTCGATAACCAGCGCCTCTTGTTCAAAATCGTCATAAAACGACTGCAGTGCCTCAGCGACACCGGGTGCATCATGATGCACCATTGCAGACAGTGCCGAGATACGATCGGTCATGTTGGCGGCATGATCGAGCTGGTCTTGCATGATGTCATGAGACTCGGTATCGCGTAGCTCAGCCAGATAGCCCAGTGCATTATTACGCAGAGCGCGACGACCGGCATGTTCCGGATCAGGGCGATAGGCACCGGGCGTATGGTGTGCGTGATAGATCTCGATCAAATCAGCGCGCAGGGCGACCGCAAGCTGACGGCGCAACGCGCAACGCGCGCGATGAATAGCCTGCGGATCGATCACATCCACCTGTTCCGCGAGCATGCCTTCGGACGGCAGCGTCAACACCAGATCGCGGAAAGCCGGGTCCAGCGATGCGTCACGCAAGAGCTTGCGCAAGGCATCTGCCAGCAGTTTGTCTTGTGCAGTCACAGCGTAGTGAAGATCTTCGGCAATGTCCGTGGCGGCCAGCGTCAATAGTCGACGGGTCGCCAGTCTTTGTCCGGCTTCCCAGCGATTGAAGGGATCGCTGTCGTGCGCAAGCAGGAACGCCAGCTCGTCATCACGGTACCCATAATCCAGCACCACCGGCGCAGAGAAATTGCGTAGCAGCGATGGCACAGGCAAATGTGCAATGCCGGTGAACGTAAATTGCTGGGTGGCCTCGGTCAGCTCAAGCACCAGCGTGGTTGGCGCCACATGGACTTCGGTCTCTTCGGGTCCAGTGATATTTTCCAGCTGCAGCGGTAAATCATTGCCGTGCGCATCCAGCAAACCAACAGCGACCGGAATATGCATGGGCAGCTTGTTGGCCTGTCCCGGAGTCGACGGACAGCTTTGTGTCATGGTCAGCGTATAGGTTTGCGCAGCAGCGTCAAAGTGCGACGTGACCTGCACACGTGGCGTACCTGCCTGGCTGTACCAGCGTTCGAACTGACCGAGATCGCGCCGGTTGGCATCGCTCATCGCGGCGCGGAAGTCATCGCAGGTCACGGCCTGTCCATCATGACGACTGAAGTAAAGATCCATGCCCTTGCGGAACCCCTCACGACCGAGCAAAGTCTGCATCATGCGCACGACTTCGGCGCCCTTCTCGTAAATGGTCAGCGTATAAAAATTATTGATCTCGACATAAGAATCAGGTCGCACCGGATGCGCCATCGGACCAGCATCTTCAGGGAACTGCGCTGCGCGCAGCACACGCACATCTTCGATGCGCTTGACCGCGCGACCACTGGCACTACCCATCATGTCGGCGGAAAACTCCTGATCGCGGAAGACTGTCAGTCCTTCTTTCAGCGATAACTGGAACCAGTCACGACAGGTGACGCGATTGCCTGTCCAGTTATGAAAATATTCATGCGCGACGACTGATTCGATGTTGCCGTAATCTGCATCGGTAGCGATACGCGGATTGGCGAGCACATATTTGGTGTTGAAAATATTCAGGCCCTTGTTCTCCATCGCGCCCATGTTGAAATCACTGACGGCCACGATCATGAAACGATCAAGATCCAGTTCAAGCCCGAATCGCTCTTCATCCCAGCGTATGCTTTTGACCAGCGATTCCATCGCATGCGAGGTCTTGTCGAGGTTGCCCTCTTCTACCCAGACTTGCAGCAGCGCGTCGCGACCCGACTGCACGCGCAAAGTTTGTTCTTCGCACACCAATTGGCCTGCTACCAACGCAAACAAATACGACGGTTTGCGGAAGGGGTCTTCCCACATGGCGTAATGACGACCATCACCGATATCACCCTGCTCGATCAGATTGCCATTGGAAAGAAGCACCGGATAGGCGGCCTTGTCTCCGCGCAGCATGACCCGGAATTTCGCCATCACATCCGGGCGATCATAGAAGTACGTCATCTTGCGAAAGCCTTCAGCTTCGCATTGCGTGAAAAAATTACCATTTGAAACGTACAAGCCCATCAGCGACGTATTGCGATCAGGATGAATCAGCGTCTCGATTTCCAGCGTGACTTCATCGGGCGCGTTGTCGATGATCAGCTTGCCCCCCGACAGGCGGTAGTCGCGTTTGCCCAGCGTGCGGCCATTCATCCGCAAAGCAACCAGCGTCAGATCTTCACCAAACAGCACCAGTTCACGTGACTGCGCTTCGATATTGCGCCGCAGCACACTACGCGCCGCAACGCGCGTGGCTTTCGGATCGAGATCAAAACCGATGTCAATCGTATCGACCCAGAAAGTGGGTGGGGAGTATTCCAATCGGTGAATCGTGGCAGCTGTATCAGTACGCATGGGATAGGAATGATGGCAAGTCAGTCGGAAAACTCCATTTTACCAAGGGAGGCGCCGAGCGAATCGGGGTTTGATGACGGACCCGTAGGGCTATGCAATACGGGAACCAGAAAAATCAAGGAGTTGACCTCATTTTTTCAGCCGAAAAAGCGCCTGATTTTTCTGGTCAGCGACTTCCCTGCACGCTGAGCTCAACAGTGTTCACGCGGTGCATGCAGCAAACGACAATCTGTGAGAATCTTGCAGGTGTCGTTTGTCGCGTGCTGCATTGAACCTGACCAAAAAATCATGAAAGTTGTCGTCTGCCTCATCACCACCCTCTGCCTGCTGCTGTCGGGCTGCGCCAGCAAGATACGCAGCGAGGTGACTGCCTTTCACCAGTGGCCTTCTGCCATGGCGGAAAAAACCTTCAGCTTTAGTCAAAAAGAGGGTGAGCCTACCGGGCTGGAGCGCGTGAACTATGAAAATCTGATTCGTACCGAACTGGTCAAACAGGGATTGCGTGAAGCCGGTGATGGCCAGCAAGCAGCCCTATCGGTGAGCTTTAACGCGACGGTCAGCGCCAAAGATGTGCGCGTGATCGAAACTGTGCTGGTGGATTCCTGGTACGGCACACCTTGGTATGGACCCGGCTACTACTCGCCTTTCTGGGCAGGCTGGCCGGGCTATTCGCCGTTCTACGGACCTTTCGGTCCCGGCATGCCGGTCGCCCGCGAACAGGAGCGCCGGTATACCGTTTTTTACCGGGAACTGAGACTGAAGATTACTGACGCGCTCGCCGGGCAGCCTGTGTACGAAGTCACAGTGCGCAGCGAGGGCAAAGACGGCAATCTGGCCAGAATCATGCCCTATCTGGTGCGCAGCGCATTTGCCGAGTTTCCGGGCAAAAGCGGCACCCCGCGCATCGTCGAGATGAAAATTGATGACAAACCCTGACAGGCTCAGGCTGAGCTCACTTCACTTTCACGTCACTTTCAAGTGACGTACGCCACCGATGCCCAGGTAATCAGCCCGAGTAACATCACCGCACCGACCAGCACGATCAGAAGTCTGCCGAAATGCGGACCGTGCTCACTCCCCGACGGTTGCTCGTCGGGATGATGCATCGGGTTGTCATGCTCGCTCTCATCCCGCATGGACATCTCTCAGGGTAGCAAGATGGTGGAGCCCGTGGTCTTGCGCGCTTCCAGATCGTGATGCGCCTGCTGTACCTCGCTCAGTGCATAGCGCTGATTGATCTCTATTTTCACTTTGCCGCTTTCGACCATACGGAACAAGTCGGCAGCCATGGCTTCGAGATCGCTGCGCTTGGCCGCATACGAAAAGAGCGTCGGTCGTGTGATGAACAGCGATCCGCGCGACGCGAGTTCGTTGAGCGAAAACGGCGGCACGGGTCCGGAGGCGGAACCGTAACTCACCATCGTTCCCAGCGGCGAGAGGCAATCCAGCGAGCCAATGAAGGTGTCCTTGCCGATCGAGTCATAGACCACCGGCACGCCCTTGCCTCCGGTGATCTCCTTGACGCGCTCAACAAAATTTTCCTTGTTGTAGTTGATGATGTGCGTGCAGCCATGCGCCTTGGCAAGCTCGCCTTTTTCATCCGAGCCCACCGTGCCGATCATGGTCACGCCCAACGCGCGCGCCCACTGGCAAGCGATCAGCCCCACACCACCGGCGGCCGCATGAAACAGTATCGTCTCACCGCCCTTGAGCGGGAAAGTCCGGTGAAACAGATATTGCACCGTCAGCCCCTGCAGCATCATCGCCGCAGCCGTCTCGAAACTGATCGAATCAGGCAGTTTGACCAGCGCTTCAGCGGGCATCACGCGCGCCTCGGCATACGCACCCGGCGGACGCGTCGCATAGGCCACACGGTCACCCTCCTTGACGTGCGTGACATTGGCACCGACGGCTTCAATCACCCCGGCGCCTTCCATGCCCAGTCCGGCCGGCAAGGACTGCGGGTAGAGGCCGGTACGGAAGTAAACGTCGATGTAATTGAGGCCGATGGCGTGATGACGAACCCGGACCTCGCCGGGACCCGGTTCGCCAACCTCAACATCGACATACGACATCACCTCGGGACCGCCGTTGCTGAAACACCGTATTGCTTTTGTCATGACTGTACCTGCCTGAAAAATGATTGAACGATAAAACCTGAATGATAACTTCAAACGGCAGCGGCTCAGACCGTACCGAGATGCTTGCTGCCATGAAGGCTCGAGGACGCCAGCGGCATGTTGGTCGGTATTTTATTTTCTCTTTCTGGAAAGCAGATAAATCCCCGCCAACACCAGCGCCGTCCCCACCAGCTGTATCCCGGCAATCGGTTCCTGCAACAGCCATGCGGCCAAAAACAAAGTGGATACCGGCCCGGCCATGCCCGCCAGCGATGCCACCGGCGCACCCACGCGGGCGATGGCCATCATGGTCAGAAAGACCGGTAACACGGTGCAAAACACGGCATTGATCACGGAAAGTCCGTAGACCTCTGCCGGCTGCAGCAGCAAATCCAGCGGCCGCAGCAGCAGAAACTGCGTAATTGACGCCAGCGCCGACACGCACATCACATACGACACCAGCCGCAGGGTGCCCACCCGCTGCACCAGCTCACCGGAGAACAACAAGTACATCGCATAACTCAGCGCACTGCCCAGCACAAAGGCGCCGCCCACCAATACGTTAGCCCCACCCAGGCGGACGTCATGAACGAAGACCAGAATCGTGCCGCCGTAGCAGATGGCCAAGGCCAGCCACTCGAGGGAACTGACCCGTTTTTTTAACAAAAATACCGACATCAACAACACGAACGATGGCGTAAGGAACAGGATCAGCCGCTCAAGACCCGCAGAAATATAAGCCAGTCCAATGAAATCAAGGTAACTCGACAGGTAATAGCCCAACAAGCCCAGCTGAACCATGCGCCAGCGATCCGCCACCGCCAGCGGAGGCTGACGCCGCATCTGTGCCAGCGCAATAAGGCCGAAGGCAGGCAACGAGAACAGCATCCGGAAAGCCAGCACCGTCATTGCATCCACCTGATGACGGTACAGCAGCTTGACCACAATCGCTTTGCCTGAAAACAGCACGGCCCCCACCAGCGCCATTGCCAATCCAATAAGAAACCACCGGCGCTGGGCACGCTGATGGTCAGTCGGAGAGGCAGTTGACGGCATGAATTTGGCAGGCGAATAGAGTCGAGTAACAGGCTGCAAGGATTCTACTGGCGGCACTGTTGCGTGGCCTTTGGCATTGGCGAACCCGCCATTTGCAGCAGTTTTTTGCACAGGTCGGTATGGTAAAATTCGCTCCCTGTCTATTCGCCTGCACAGGCAAAAAAGCTGCCTCCGCAAGCGCCTCCCGGCGCGCTGTACGAATTGCAAGGCAAGTAACGAATTCCGGAAAGAACGCACATGGCAGGACATAGCAAATGGGCCAATATCAAGCACAAAAAGGCCGCGACTGATGCCAAGCGCGGCAAGATCTGGACTCGTCTGATCAAAGAAATTACCGTCGCTGCCCGCATGGGCGGTGGCGACATCGACAGCAACCCTCGTCTGCGCCTCGCCGTAGACAAAGCCGCCGATGCGAATATGCCCAAGGACAACGTGACACGCGCCATCCAGCGCGGCACCGGCGGTCTGGAGGGTGTGAACTATGAAGAAATTCGTTACGAAGGCTACGGCCTGAATGGCGCAGCCATCATCGTTGATTGCATGACAGACAACCGCGTGCGCACGGTGGCCGAAGTCCGGCACGCCTTCTCCAAGTACGGCGGCAATATGGGCACCGAAGGTTCCGTGGCTTTTCTGTTCAAGCACTGCGGGCAGCTACTGTTCGCACCGGGCACGAATGAAAATGCGCTCATGGAAGCTGCGCTTGAAGCCGGCGCAGAGGATGTGATTGCCGATGATGAAGGTGGCTTTGAAGTGCTCTGTGATCCGCAGATTTTTTCAGATCTGCGTGAAAGGTTGGAGAAGGCTGGCTTCAAACCAGAAGTCGCGGAAGTCACGATGAAGCCATCAACCAGTACCGAATTCAGCGGCGACGATGCAGTGAAAATGCAGAAGCTACTGGACGCACTGGAAAATCTCGATGATGTCCAAGAGGTGTATACCAATGCCGTCATTGAAGACTGAGCACCACGTCTGACCGAGGTGCGCCCGTTTTTTGATCCTGCTGCACGCCGATGCGGCAATGCTGATACGACAACCTGACCTGAAGCTTTCATGAAAATTCTTGTTGTAGGCTCTGGTGGCCGCGAACACGCACTGGCCTGGAAGCTGGCCCAATCCAAGCGTATACAAACCGTGCTGGTGGCACCTGGCAACGGGGGCACCGCGCTGGACGTACGCATGAAGAATGTCGCCATCACCGACCCTGTGGCGCTGGCAGATTTTGCGCAGCGGGAGCAGGTCACGCTGACTATCGTTGGTCCGGAGGCGCCGCTGGCTGCAGGCATCGTGGATATTTTCCACGAGCGTGGGATGAGCATTTTCGGCCCCACGCGCAAGGCGGCGCAGCTGGAAAGCTCGAAGGACTTCGCCAAGGCCTTCATGGAACGCCACGGCATACCCACTGCGCGTTATCAGACTTTTTCTGATGCCGCTGCAGCACATCGCTACATCGACGAGCAAGGCGCCCCGATTGT
>JAJTGC010000002.1 GCA_021298975.1 Oxalobacteraceae bacterium | reverse complement strand
GCTCGCCGCATCGCACTTGATCTGCACTACATCCGGAACTGGTCGTTCTCGATGGATCTGAAGATCATTCTCTGGACTGCCTTCAAGGGATGGACCGACCATAATGCCTACTGACACAAACACACTGGCGTCTGCCGAGAGCAGCTGTTCACGTCTGCTGCCCGATGAAGTCTTTGCGCAGGTCATCGAGCATGCGCCACTGATCGCCATCGATTTGCTGGTCGAAGACAAGGAACAACGTGTGTTGCTGGGCTGGCGCAAAAACCCACCGGCACAAAGCTCATGGTTCGTACCCGGTGGTCGCATACAGAAAAACGAAACCCTGGATCAGGCCTTTGCTCGCATTACCCGCGCTGAGCTGGGTCAGGTATTTGATTTGGAGCAGAGCGTATTCACCGGTGTTTATCAGCATTTTTATCCGGATAATTTCCGTGGCGACGCGACTACAGGTACGCATTACATCGCCCTGGCGCATCGACTCTGGGCAGGAAATGCCCCACTGCCACTGCCCCAGTCACAACACGCCCAATATCGTTGGGCTCATCCGGTCACCATCGCGATCGATCCATTGGTACACGCGTATACCCGCGCTTATTTCATCAACACCGCGACTCACTGAATCGAATGAGTGCACTTCCTCTGATACCCGTCATTCTCTGCGGTGGTTCTGGCACGCGGCTGTGGCCGCTGTCACGCGAGAGCTATCCGAAACAATTCCTTCGCCTCAATGGCAACAGCAGCCTGTTGCAGCAAACGCTGCGTCGCTGCAGCGGACCGGACAACCGTCCGCCTGTATTACTCACCCATGAGGATGCGCGCTTTCTGGTGGCAGAGCAGGTACGTGAAGCGGGTATCGAAAATGCCACTCTGATACTCGAGCCTCACCGACGCGGTACCGCACCAGCGATCGTGAGCGCTGCCTTGTATTTGCGGCGCCAGTCCGAAGATGCCCTGATGCTGGTGCTGCCCAGCGATCACGTCATCGAAGATGGCGATGCATTTCTCGATGCCGTTCGTACGGCCAGTGAAGGCGCAATGGAAGGTCTGCTGATGACCTTTGGCATACAGCCACACGCACCCGAGACAGGGTATGGCTATTTGCGTGTCGATGAAAACTCCAGAAATCCGATACTCAGGTTAAGCGGCTTTGTCGAAAAGCCAGACCTGCAGACCGCACAAACTTATCTCGAGAATGGACATCACTTCTGGAACAGTGGCATGTTCCTGTTTCGGTGTGGTCAGCTGATTGATGAAGTTGCTCAATATGCCCCCGAGGTACTACGCGCTTGTGAGCAGGCTGTTGATGGCATACGAGCTGATGATGATTTTCTGCGTCTGGATGGCCGGGCTTATGCACAATCGCCGGATATTGCGATTGACTATGCACTGATGGAGCATACCCGTCAGGCTGCGATGGTGAAACTGGAGGCTGGCTGGTCCGATATCGGCTCATGGTCTTCGGTCTGGCAAATCGCGCCACACGATAGCCGCGACAATGCACTCCATGGCGATACGCTGATCGACGATTGCGAGAGTTGTCTGGTGCATTCGGAAACACGACTGATCGCTGCCGTTGGTCTCAAAGATACCGTCATCATCGACACGCCCGACGCGCTGCTGGTCATGGACAAGGGACGTGCTCAGGATACTCGCCAGCTGGTGCGCCGGCTTCTCGAGCAGGAGCGCAGTGAGGCCACATCGCATAAACAAGTGACACGTCCCTGGGGCAGCTATGACGCGATTGGCAATGGTCCACGCTTTCAGGTCAAGCGCATCACGGTGCAACCCGGTGCGCGTCTGTCGCTGCAGATGCATCATCACCGGGCTGAACACTGGATTGTCGTCTCAGGTACAGCACGCGTGATCGATGGCGAAAAAGATTATCTGCTCACGGAAAATCAAAGCACTTTCATTGGTGTGGGTGTAATTCACTCATTGGAGAATCCCGGAAAAATTCCACTTGAGCTGATTGAGGTGCAATCCGGCAGCTATCTCGGCGAAGACGATATTGTTCGTCTCAGCGATGCCTATGGGCGCGCCTGAGCATGCAACTGCGTCCCCTTTGGACGTACCTGCTGCTAGCCTTCTTCATCAGCATGCTTGCAACAGGTTCCATTCCCGGCAGTGCCAATGCGCTGTCGGATCGATTCGGCGACAAGCTGCTCCATGTGCTCGCTTATGGAGTCATGGCAGCTTTGTGTTTTCAGGCAGTGCGGGGACCACGTCTGATGCAATCGATCGCAAGTGTGCTGATCATTGCGCTACTCGGACTGATGGATGAGCTGCTGCAGTCACTTCTGCCCTATCGCAATGCCTCACTGCTCGACTGGTGTTTTGATATCGCAGCAGCAAGTGTCGTCATCATTTTCATGAATCTGTTCGCCCCTGCAGCCACCCGGACAAGCTAAGTATGCGAAAAAAAATCAGCAAGGCCATTTTTCCTGTTGCAGGACTGGGCACCCGCTTTCTTCCGGCAACCAAAGCCAGTCCCAAAGAGATGCTGCCAGTCGTCGACAAACCGCTGATTCAATATGCGGTAGAAGAAGCGATTGCCGCTGGTATTACCGAAATGATCTTCGTCACCGGCCGCAACAAGCGCGCGATCGAGGATCATTTCGACAAGGCCTATGAGCTTGAGGCAGAGCTCGCCATGCGAGACAAGCATGAACTGCTGCAGGTCATACGCGAAATCAAGCCAGACCACGTGCAATGCTTTTACCTCAGACAAGCCGAAGCACTGGGTCTCGGTCATGCAGTGCTTTGCGCAGAGCGTCTGGTGTGCAACGAGCCTTTCGCGGTGATACTGGCCGACGATCTGCTGGATGCGAAGAAGCCGGTGATGCAGCAAATGACCGAGCTGCATGCCCATTACGGTAGCAGCATCATCGGCGTGGAAGCGATACCGATAGAACAAAGCAGCGCCTACGGTATTGTCGAGGGTACGCCAGTGGCCGATCGTATCCTGAAGCTGCATGGCATCGTCGAGAAGCCACAACCCGAGTACGCACCATCCAACATCGGTGTGGTCGGTCGTTATATCTTGACGCCTTCGATTTTTCGTCATCTGCGCGACCTTCGGCCCGGGGCGTGTGGTGAGCTGCAACTGACTGACGCCATTGCACAGCTGATGGGCTCTGAAGCCGTCTTGTCTTATCAATTCGAAGGCAAGCGTCATGATTGCGGCACCAAGCAGGGGTATCTGCAGGCCACGGTGGAATTCGCACTGAAGCATCCTGAGGTACAGGAGGTTTTTTATCACTTTCTGCAGCGCCTGCCAGCCACGCGGCATACTGAGCGGCGACCGATCGTGTCACCCGCCCCCTTGTCGGCGCACTGATACAGCATGACACGATCCATTCTCGTCACCGGCGCCACTGGCTATATCGGTTCTCACACCTGCGTCTGTCTGCTCGAAGCGGGCTGGCGCGTCATAGGTATCGACAATCTTTGCAACAGCTCACCCCGGGTGCTGTCGCATATCGCCCGCATCACGGACAGAGAGCTGCCGTTTCAGGTACTCGATGTGCGCGATCATGTGAACTTGTGCCGCTTGCTGCAGCGCGAAGAAGTATCCGCGGTGATTCATTTTGCTGGTCTCAAAGCCGTTGGCACGTCGGTCAGTCAACCGCTGAATTATTTTGACAATAATATTGCCGGCACCCTCACGTTGTTGCGCGCGCTGCATCAGCATGGCGTGCGCAAACTGGTCTTCAGTTCTTCAGCCACCGTATATGGCGAGCCAAAACACGTGCCGATTACGGAGGATGCACCGCTGTCTGCGACCAATCCTTATGGCCGTACCAAGCTCATCATTGAGCAATGCCTGGCAGATCTCAGGCAGTCGGATCCCGAGTGGCGCATCGCCACGCTGCGCTACTTCAATCCCGCCGGCGCGCATGAAACTGGCTTGCTGGGTGAAGATCCGCGCGATACGCCGAACAACCTCATGCCCTATATCGCGCAGGTGGCCGTTGGAAGACGCAAGTGTCTGACGATTTTCGGCAACGACTATCCGACGCCTGATGGTACCGGCGTGCGCGATTACATCCATGTGATGGATCTGGCACGTGGACATCTGGCCTCGCTGGAGCGGCTCTTCAACAAGCCAGACAGTTTTACGGTGAATCTGGGTACCGGCCAGGGGGTGAGTGTGCTGGAAGCGGTGGCAGCCTTTGAAGCGGCTTGCGAAAAAAAGATTCCCGTCCGCTTTTCGGGACGTCGCCCTGGTGATGTCGCCAGCTGTTACGCCTCACCGGAATCTGCCCGGGAATTACTGGGTTGGCGCGCCGAAAAACAGCTGGCCGACATGTGCGCAGATCACTGGCGCTGGCAGCGCAATCATCCCAACGGCTATTGATCGACACCCACGCTCCAAGGACTACATGAGCCCGCGCAATCTGTGCTCCAGCCGTCGCCACACAATAGACCCATGCTCACTCATTCACTTCATCCCCGACCATGATCCCTTCTGAACCAACGCAGACACAACCCGGCAAGGTGGCACTCATTACCGGTGTCACTGGACAGGATGGCGCCTATCTGTCCGAACTGCTGCTCTCGAAAAATTATCAGGTTCATGGCATCAAGCGACGCAGCTCACAGCTCAATACCGGCCGCATTGATCATTTGTATCAGGATCCGCATGAGTCACCACGGCGCTTCGTGCTGCATCATGCCGACATGAGCGATACCGCATCGCTGATACGCGTGATACAGCAGACACAGCCAGACGAGATCTACAACCTTGCTGCACAAAGTCATGTCGCCGTATCTTTTGAAGAGCCGGAGTACACAGCCAACTCCGATGCGCTGGGAACGCTGCGCTTGCTGGAAGCAATACGTATTCTGGGACTCGATAAAAAAACGCGTTTCTATCAAGCCTCAACCTCGGAATTGTTTGGCAAGGTGCAGGAAATTCCCCAGCGCGAGACCACGCCCTTCTATCCACGCAGTCCCTATGCAGCCGCCAAACTGTATGCGTACTGGATCACCGTGAACTATCGCGAAGCCTATGGCCTGTATGCCTGCAACGGCATACTTTTCAATCATGAGTCGGCGATACGCGGCGAGACCTTTGTAACGCGCAAGATCACGCGCGGGCTCGCGCGCATCGCGCTGGGTTTGCAGGATTGTCTGTATCTCGGCAATCTGGAAGCACTGCGTGACTGGGGGCATGCGCGCGATTATGTCGAGATGCAGTGGATGATGCTGCAACAGGCAACGCCGGAAGATTTTGTGATCGCGACTGGACAGCAACACAGTGTTCGGGATTTTGTTGATCGTGCGGCCGAAGCGCTGGGCATGCAACTGTCATGGACCGGTACCGGTGTCGACACTCGTGCCTGTGTGGCATCGGCGGGGGATCATGAAGGCGTTATACCGGGACAGGTTATCGTCCGGGTCGATCCACGCTATTTTCGTCCCACTGAAGTAGAGACGCTGCTGGGCGATGCCAGCAAGGCGCGCGACAAACTGGGATGGGAAGCCCGCATCACCTTTGATAGCCTCGTCAAGGAGATGGTCGACAGTGATCTCGCAGCGGCACGAAAATACGCGTTGATTCGCAATAACGGCTTCAAGGCCTATGCCTATCATGAGTAAGCCCGCTGAGGAACGTATCTTTGTCGCTGGTCATCGCGGTATGGTGGGTTCGGCGCTGACACGCGCGCTTCGTCAGCGCGGTCGCTGTCAACTCATCTTGCGCAGTCATGATGAACTCGATCTCGGCGATGCTGCGCAGGTCGATGCATTTTTTGCTGAAAACGCCATTGACACGGTCTATCTGGCCGCAGCCCGTGTGGGCGGAATTCATGCCAACAACAGCTATCCGGCCGAATTCATCCGCACCAATCTGCAAATCGAAACCAATGTGATTCACCATGCCTGGCACCACCGGGTAAAGCGTTTGCTCTTTCTTGGTTCATCCTGCATTTATCCGCGCAATGCACCTCAACCGATGCGCGAAGAATATCTGATGAACGGCGCGCTGGAGCCCACCAATGAACCGTATGCGGTGGCCAAGATTGCCGGCATCAAGCTCTGCGAAAGCTATAACCGCCAATACGGTACGGATTTTCGCAGCATCATGCCAACCAATCTCTACGGCCCGGGTGATAATTTTCATGCGCAGGACAGTCACGTCTTGCCCGCATTGATACGCCGCTTTCATGAAGCCATGCAATCGAATCAGCCGGAAGTACGGGTCTGGGGAAGTGGCGAAGCCTTGCGTGAATTTCTCTATGTCGATGACATGGCTCAAGCCTGCCTGTGGCTGATGGATCAGCCGAGGGAGATTCTGGACACGCTGGTCTCGCCACAATGCTCCCATATCAATGCCGGCAGTGGCGAAGAAATCCGGATCGCCTCCCTCGCGATGCAGGTGGCCGAGGTCATGGGCTATGAAGGTCACATCGTGTTTGATCGCAGCAAGCCGGACGGGGCACCGAGAAAACTGCTGGATTCCACGCGTCTGCGGAGTCTGGGCTGGGAGCCGCTCATCAGCCTGCGCGAAGGTCTGCAGCGAACGGCACAAGATTTTCTTGCCAGTCACCCCATCAATCCCTTGCATTATGTTTTTGCCGGTACCCGCGATGGTCGGCAGACCCGTGACATGCCCCGCCTTCGTCTCTGATTTCCGGGCCTTTGATGCCTTGTTTGCTGCGTCCCTGCGTTTTTTTTCTTGCATAGCCCGCTCCATTTACCGACGATGTCTTCCCCTTCCGCAGCCGACCCGTTTCTCATCCTGCTCGCAGCACTGATGCTGGTGCCGGTAGCACTGGCTATGTGCGTGCGCCTGCCATCTGCAGTGTCTCTGGGATTTATCGCCTTGCTCTGCTTGTTTTCGTCGTCGACCTGGGGCCAGCTTCAAGAAGAAAACACGCTGTATGCGCGCGGCACCGGACTGTTTTTCTTTTCGCTGATAAACCTGTTGTTGTGGCTGGCATGTGCAGCGGCTGCGATACGGCATACGGTCAATCAGCAATCAGCCATGAGGCCGTCACCCTTTCCAAAATTTCTGGCGGCATTCAGTTTCATGCTGCTCGGTCATCTGGCGCTGGGATTGATGGCAGAGCAACCACTACCCGCCATACTCGGCTACAGCGGACTGATCAATGTGCTCAATATGCTGCTGTTCAGCATCTTGCTACTAATGACACTGACCCACGAGCAGCACAGACAGCGCCTGCTCTTGCTCATACTGACGCTGGCGGGAATTCGTGCTGTCTTCGGTCTGGTGCGTTACGCATTCTTTGATGGTGATAGCGCCAATCCTTATCGAAATTTCGAAAATCTGGATATACGGCTGGTGTATTTCGACATCGGCGATAACTACATCGCTGCACTTGCCGCCTTTTGTCTGGCCTGGCTTTTACTGATGCCCGGCGTGCGCATGTCGCTGACAAAACGTCTGCTGCTCTGGGGCTGGCTGGTAGCAGAGATTGCCACGGTCGTTCTGTCATTTCGCCGCTCATCCTTGGTTGGTCTGTCACTCATGCTTGCCGTGCTCATGTGGCGACTGCCCTGGCAACGACGATTGCTATTCGGCGCTTTGGGTGCGTTGGCGCTGATTCCGGCTGCGGCCCTATTGATGCAGCAGCGGCTGCGATTCAGCACCGGCAGCAAGAGCTTCATTGCGACCTTGCTCTATGACGTAGGACCTGATCGCGGTACCGAGGTCAGTCGGTTTTATGAACTTGAAGCGGCGGCGCGCAGTCTTGATGGCTACTGGCTATTTGGTTTGGGTAGCTGGGGAACTTTCTATGGCAATGAAGATATTCTTGACTACCACTTTGGCAAGTTTGATTTCGTGCATAGCGGTTTCGGTCACATGATTCTGAAGTCCGGCCTGGTGGGTCTGCTGATTTTTCTGGGACTGCTGACCGCATTCACCTTGCACTATCTTCGATGCCGACGGCACATGAAAGGCAACAGCGCATTGCTGGCGGATGCCGGTTTCGCTGGTTTGTTGTTCTGGATGCCGACGCTGCTGATTGGTACGCCCGTCATCGAATTTCGTACCATGCTGCTGCTGGGGCTGACACTTTCCATGCCCTATCTCGCGCACTGCATCCATTCATGCAGCCCAGCCACTCAAGTGCCGCTCTATGCTGCTGCGTAACGCACTGTGGCACTTGAGCGGGAATGCCGTACCGGCACTGGTGGCGCTGGCGACGGTACCCTTCCTGATCCACGGACTGGGTCTGGAGGGGTTCGGCATCGTTACCCTGATCACTTCAGTCGTGGGTTATTTCGGTGTACTGGATATCAACCTCTCGGCAGGTTCCATACGCTATCTCTCGCACTATCATGCCCAAAATGACCGTGAGCGCTTCGCCGAGACTTTCTGGTTTGGGCTTTTGTTCTACACCGGGCTCGGACTGACTGGTTGCGTGCTTCTGTTTACCTTCGCGCATCCCTTGATCGAATTTTTCTTCAAGGCGTCTGAAATACCGACAGAACAAACCCTGCACGCGCTGCAGCTGGCCGGCCTCGGATTTCTTCTGTCCCAGTGGCAGAACTACCTGATGATCGTCCCGCAGGCGTTGCAGCGTTTTGACCGGGCTGCGCAAGGCGAGGCCTTCTTTGGCGTGATGGTCAATATCGTCTCGGCCGCTGTCGCGATGACCGGCAGCGGTATCGCTGCTGTGATTGGCGCGCGCATCACCGTGTCGGCACTGCACAGCCTGTGGCTGGTATGGCTGCTGTCACAACTGGGGCTCACGCTCAAACCGGTGTGGCCGCGTCGCTCAATTGCCGCAGATCTGACCGGCTTTTCTGCCTATGCCTACCTGTCGCGGCTGGCTTCGCTATTGCACCAGCATGCAGACAAACTCATCATCGGCGCAATTGCAGGACCACAGGCACTGACTTTTTATGCCGTACCGTCACAACTCGCCAGTCGCATCCTCGGCCTGAGCTACCGACTCTCCAGCGTGATTTATCCTCGCGTCTCGGCCTTGTCAGCGCTCGGCGAGTCGGCGCAACTGCGCCGCATGGTTCTGGATGTCACGCGACTGCTGACCTACATTAATTTCGCAGTGCTCGGCATCATTGCATTGACGGGAGAAGAATTTCTCAAGCGTTGGGTGGGCACGGAGTTTGTCGTGAGCAGCTATCCGGTTCTTCTGCTGGTGACACTGGGTTTGCTCACGGATTCGCTGACAAATATTCCCTCGATGGTCAATGACGGATTGGGACATCCGCGCGTGACGGGCAGCTTTGCGCTGGTGCGCGGCTTGCTCGGTGTGCCTCTGGTATTCGTTGGTACCCAACTCGGCGGCATTCTGGGTGCAGCCGCAGGTCATCTGCTGGCGTCGGTGGTGATTACCTTCGCCTTTCTGATCTATGTCCATGGACGTACCGTGCCCGTGTCCCTGTCAGACACCTTGCGTCTGTCGTGGATGCCGGGTCTCCTTACCGGTGCTTGTGCATTGTTGCTGATGCTACCGTTGAAATACTGGCTGCCCGAGAATCTGATCGGCATGCTGACACTGGCGACTGTGGCAATGCTGACGCTGATCGCAGCAGGATTTGCATTCGTGGTCAGTTTCGATGAGCGCCATGCCTTGTGGTCGGCAACGCGCCGCTACCTGCCCGGGGTACGCTGAGATGCGTATCTTGATGGTTAGCGAAGATCTGCCAGCGCCCGCTATGGGCGGGCTCGCGCGCCACGTGCTCGCGCTTTGCCGGGCGCTGACCGACGCCGGGCATCGGGTCGACCTGATGGGCAATGATGATTTTCCTGAAGCAGTGACTGGAGACGCGATGCACTTCGGGGGACAATTTTTCCCCGAATTGCGTGGGCAATTCAGCGGCTGGAAGGAAATGACCCTGGGGGTTTTCATGCCCGGAAAACGCAGTCTGCTGGCCCGCCGGTTTGCACGAGCGATGCAGCGCAGAGCGGGCGACTATGATGTGATTCACTACCATGGCCACTTGCCCAATGTGGCGTACTACCTGCCATCGGCAATCAATTTTTTGCAGACGCGCCATGATCAGGGTAGCGATTGCCTGATACATACCCGCTTTCGACGCGGCGAAGTCTGTAACGATCTCGATCCAGCAGACTGCGCGGGATGCCGCACGCATCATCCCAACTGGCTGCAAACCCGCATCTCTGCGCTTGCCGTGCGTCGCTTTCGTTATGAAGTGCAGACTGGATTTTCCCGACATAAAACGGTCTTTGTTTCTGATCTGCTGCAAAAGAATTTGTCGCGTTGCTTTGGTGACCATCGCTGGGGCGTCACGGTGCATAACTTCGTCGATACGGCGCACTTTCAGAATCCGAGCAGGCATCAACCGATGACGCTACCTGCTGACAGGCTGCGCGTATTCATTGCCGCCAAACTCTATCCCGCCAAGGGCGTAAGGGCTTTGCTTGCGCTGCTGGAGCCGCAACTCGGTCATCGCATCATCATGGATATCGCGGGTGATGGTGAAGAGGAATCGATGCTGCGCCAGCAATACAGGCAGGTGAGTTTTCATGGGTGGCAAAGTATGGAAGAAACACTCAAGCTCGCGATGCGTGCTCAGGTGATCGTGGTGCCGTCGGTTTGTGAAGAAGCTTGCTCGACCACGGTACTGGAGGGGCTATTGCTGGGCAAGACCGTATTCGCATTGCGACGCGGCGGTACCCCGGAGCTTGAGATCTATGCCAGCCGCCCTGATCAGTTGCGCCTATATGAGCATCTGGAAGATCTTGCCAGCGCCTTGCTGGATTTCACACCCCGAGCCGATTGCGTGGTGTCACCACAAGCACCGGCCGATGCCAGTCATGCTGCAGGGCGCTTGCTCGCACTGTATTCCCTGCCCCCGGGACCCATCGCAAACCACACGATGAGCGGATTGGATCCATGGCAAAGCGGTTCGACGAAGACAAGACATCCTGTAAGCCAAAGAAGCGCAAGCTGAGTAATAAAGTTCGACACAGATTCCCCAACATCATGACGACTCTGCTACCCGGATTTTCCATCATCACCTGTACCCGCAACAGCGAGCCCTGGCTGGCTGAATCAATCAGCTCTGTGCTGGGACAAGAAGCGGTCGATGTCGAATATATTTTTGTGGATGGGCAATCTACCGATGGCACACTGTCTCGCATAAAAAATATCGAGCGCCCGATCAAACTCATCGAAAATCGTTGTGCTGGCATCAGCGATGCGATGAATGCCGGTCTGGCAGCCGCCACGCATGAAATTGTCGCTTTTCTTCACTCGGATGATTTCTATCTTCATGCCGATGTGCTCAAGATCGTTGCCGAGAGTTTCAGAACGACGCGTTGCCAGTGGCTGTTCGGAAGAACTCTGAGTGCCATTGATGGACAGCTGATACCGGAGGGATATACCGCGCCAAGCTATAGTCGGCGACAACTCTTGCGCGGAAATTTTATTCCTCACCCGGCCTGTTTCGTCAAACGTTCCTTGTTAGGGCAAGCAGGCGGCTTCAATACGCAGTTCCGCTACGCCATGGATTATGACTTGTGGCTGCGGCTTTCATTATTGGCAGAACCTCTGCAAATTAAAACACCACTGACTGCTTTTAGAGAGCATGCAGGAAGTCTGTCGACGCGAGAGCGTAGCGCTGCGATGCGCGAAGACTTGCAGGTCAGGCTGGCACATACCGGCTTGAATCCGGTGACCCGGCTGATGCACACCACGCGTTATTTTGTACGACGATGGCGCGACACCACGCAAGCACATCTGCCGAAGGCCAGTCATGCGTGATTTTTCACTGATATTGGCCACGGTGGGCCGCACCGTTGAGCTCAATCGGCTGTTCAACTCGCTTCTGGTGCAGACATTTCATGATTTTGAAGTAATCGTCGTCGATCAAAATCAGGATGACCGGCTGATGCCCATCGTGCACAGAGCGCGCTGTCTGGGTCTCGTGATCCGACACGTGCATCACTTCCCGCCCAATCTGGCGCTGGCACGCAACGCAGGCATCGCCGAAGCCAGCGGTCAGTGGTTGGGATTTCCGGACGACGACTGCTGGTATGAACCGCAGACACTGGAACGGATCCGCTTGCGCAGCCGCCATCGCGATCGACCGCAGGGCATCATCAGCCGATGGGTAGAACAAGATACTGTGCGCCCCCCAGGGCTGCTGAGTTGGCACCGCTCATCACGCTTTCGTGACATTCCAGTGTCGTCCATTACCTTGTTTTTTGAACGCAGCCTGATCGATCGCATCGGCGGCTTTGATGGCCGCTTGGGTGTGGGTCAATGGTTCGGTGCCGGAGAAGAGACCGACATGATCTTGCGTGCTTTGCGCGCCGGGGCACTCGTCGCGCACGAACCCGAAGCGCGTGTTCATCACCGAGTCGATCCGCCCCAACTGGCCACAAGCCACAACGCATTGAGGAGTGCCCGTCTGCGCGCGCGGGGTACCGGTGCGATGTATGCAAAACACCGACTGCCGCTGTGGGTAATTGCGCGAGGTTTGCTCTCGCCACTGATCAAACCACTCTCTCGGGTCAATTCGACCAGTCCAGTTGGCCAGCAACTTGTCCATGGTTATGCCATCGCTCGGGGGCGTCTGGATGGTTGGCTTGGCTGGTGGCTACGTCATTGGCGCGAGCAATCCTGGCAGCGCCGTTCAGGTTCGGTATCTTTTTCAAAGTGCACCAAATAAAGCCACACCGCGACCGACGATTTATTCGCCAGATATCATGCGCATAGCACTGGTCACCAACATACCACCACCCTACCGCATACCGATTTTCAATCGCCTGGCGAGATGGCCGGGCATTGATTTCCATGCGATATTTTGCAGACGGCGCGAGCCCAACCGCCTGTGGGATTTGCCTGAATCGACATGTCGACAGTACTTTTTGCGCGAGTCATTTCTGACCTATCGTGATCGCTACATTCATCACAACCCGGATGTCATACCATTGCTGCTGCAACTGAAAGCCGATGTCATCATCACTGATGGATTCAATCCTACGCATCTGTATGCCTATTTTGTCAGTCGTTTGAAAAAATGCGCCCATGTGGCGATGACGGATGGTACGTATACATCGGAACGTTCCCTGTCACTGGTACACCGTCTGGTACGCCGTATGGTGTACCGCGGCTCACGCAGCTTTATTGCGGCGAGTGAAGATGGCAAGCGTCTGTACCATTCTTACGGCATCGCTGATACCCGCTGTTTTTATTCCTGGCTGTGTGTATCGAATGATAAATTCAAACCCAAACCGGATGCGAGTCGGCCATTCGATTTCATATATTGCTCCCGCATGGAGCCTTCGAAAGACCCGCTGTTTGCATTGCAGGTCGCTTGCAAAACAGCCAAACGTCTGCAACGACGGACCCGATTGTTGGTCGTCGGCTCAGGCAGTCTTGATGAGATCCTGCGCGAACAGGCACGTGTGAATGCGGAATGGGTCAGTGTGCAATTTCAGGGCTTCGCTACACAACAGGCGCTGCCAAATCTGTATCAGTCTGCAAAAATTTTTCTGTTTCCCTCGCATGCGGACGTCTGGGGCGTGGTGGCCAATGAAGCCTGCGCCGCGGGATTACCCGTGCTGGTGAGCCCACACGCCGGCGTCGCCGGTGAACTTGTAGTCGATGGGCAGAATGGGTATGTACGCGAACTGGATGTCAGCGCGTGGGCTGATTGCGCCAGGGATTTACTTCAGGATGAAACGCAGTGGCAGGCATTCAGTCAGCGTAGCCTGGAACGGGTGCGTCGCTATAACTTTGACAGTGCTGCCGCTGGTATTGTTGATGCCTGTCGTTATGCACTGGATTTACATCTGAATGAGGCGAGATCGGGCAGTGCAGATACCCGCGCCAGATCTGGCAGACCTGACGATCCGGCTGCAGCCGCTGCCGCGCGCATCCGATCATGAGCTCATTGGTATTCACCCTCTCGGTTGATGATGGTCATCCGCTGGATTTGCGGATTGCTGAAATCCTCGCCAGACACCGCTTGCGGGCCAGCTTTTATCTGCCGATTCGCAATGCCGAAGGCGCACCGGTGATGACGGCGGCACAAGCGAGAGAACTGTCTCGGTATGCCGAGATTGGCTCACACACACTGGATCATTGCTACCTGACCCGGGTGGATGACAATGAAGCCTGGCGTCAGATCAGTGAAGGAAAAACCGAGCTGGAGCAGCGCTTGGGACACGCGGTATCCGGCTTCTGCTATCCGGGTGGGCAATTCCAGGCGCGGCATGTGCATATGGTCAGGCGCGCCGGCTTTGGCTATGCTCGCACGATCAACAATCTGTACTCGGATACAGGCGAGCAGCGTTTTACGCTACCGACCTCGCTGCAGTTCTATCCACACAAGCGCGATGTATTGATCAGAAATTTTATCTCGCAAGGTGCCTACAAGAGGCGATGGCCAGCCTTTCAGGCCATCATTGCCGAAGATAACTGGCTCATGCGCATCTACCGACTATTCGATCATCTGGAGCAGCACGGTCAAGTTTTTCATCTGTGGTGTCATGCACTGGACATCGAGCGACTGCAGTTATGGAAGGAGCTGGACTACTTCCTTGGTTTCGTTGCTCGCCGAATTCCGCCCGGCCGCCGGCTCGACAACGGCGGGCTGATCCGCGACCGGCGCCGGGACGTAGCGCTTGTCTTTCCAGATCATCAGAAAGTAGTGTGATTTCAGACCCATCACCCTGACATGACCCAGACGCCAGGGCAGATGCCCGGGCAAGACGTCCATCATGGTCTTGATCTTCATCGCATCCAGCAAACCCGCATGCGGCGGCGGGCGCAACCAGCCGGACAGGGGGTGCCACCGGTTGGGCGTAGAAACAAAGACGCCTTTCCTGGCGATACGCAGCAGCTCCCGCAACAGTCTGACCTGACGCTCGAAGCTTCCACAAGTTTCGAGCAACTCATGGCAGGCGACCCAGTCGACCGCTTCATCATCAAACGGCAGCCTGACATTTTCCTGCACCGGCTGGCTGTTGGCAGTATTGAGCTTGAGTAGGCGGTGCGCATTTTTGCCTGTGTAGGCCTGCTCGCCGCCGCTGAAGTCGATAAAGGCATCATCAATGCGCTGTCGCGTTCTCTGACGCGCACTATCTATCATTTCTGAAAACATCCGGGCATTCCGTCTGAAAGAGAACCTTATCTTCGCTGATGGTGCCGATGAAGTTTTGCGAACTGTCAGTGAGCGTCTTGCCCTTCTGCGCTTCAATCAAGACGGATGTTCTTTGAGATGAGCTGCATATGCGTACTGGTAGCGTTAGCTTGCTGGGAACCCGGATCGACGTCCTGTCGTGGGAACAGACACTGGGGCGTATCGTACGCTGGGCCCAGGAAAAGCAATCAAGGATGGTCTGCCTGTGCAATGTGCATGTGGTGGTCAGTGCGCGGCAGGATGATGCGCTCGCACAGGCTTTGCAGTATGCCGACATGTCGACCCCCGATGGTGCGCCAATCGCCTGGCTGATGCGCAAGATCGGCTGGCCAGAGCAGCAGCGTATCAGCGGGCCCGATCTGATGTGGCATCTGATGGCCGAAGCCGAGCGCTCGCAATTATCCGTATTCCTGCTGGGCAGTACGGAGGCCACGCTGGCCCGATTGACGCAAAGACTGCAAAAGGCCTTCCCCGGTGTGCAGATCGCCGGCACGCTATCGCCGCCTTTCCGACGTCTGAGCGCGTCGGAGAATACGCACCTGGTGGAGATCATCAATAGCTCGGGCGCGCGATTGCTGTTTGTGGGCTTGGGCTGTCCGAAGCAGGAAATCTGGATGGCTGCGCAACGCGATCGTGTGCAGGCCGTCATGCTGGGCGTGGGTGCCGCCTTTGATTACCACGCAGGCGTGCTGCCGCGCGCGCCGCAAAGCTGGCAGCGCTTGGGATTGGAATGGCTGTACCGACTGCGACACGAGCCGGTGCGACTGGCGAAGCGCTACCTGATCACCAACAGCTTATTTCTTCTCGCGCTCCCCGGCGAGTTGTGGCGCCGTACCCGCGGCTGAGAAACGACCGCCGGGCTCTTCACCCACAATCGCTTGCCATGCCTGATAGCTGAGCAGGCCATGCCCTTCGACTTCTGCAAAACGAGCCGGTGCGCTCACATACGTGTTGTTTTCAAATTCGGCAAAGAAACGCACGTTTTTGTCACCGTGATGACTCCAGAGACGAAAGCTCGGTATCGCCTTGCGCGATATAAACTGATTGCGCTCGATACGATTGCGCCGGATTGACGCAAACGGTGCAGTTTCGTTAAAGAGCATATGTTCATGCAGATTTTCAGAAAAAATATTTTGAGTAATCAGATTGCCAAAGCCATTGTGTAATTGCATGCCACCTGGATTATGTAGCAACTGATTCCCTCGAACAGTAACCCCATTCGCAAAATCATCCAGATATATTGCATGCGACATGCGTCCCTGTAGCTGCATGATTTTGTTTCTCTCGATGACCGTATCCAGCGATTGACGATCGCGCGCAAAGGTGTAGATACCACCGCAATCACCCAGCCTCAGGCAGGCCCGATCGATCACATTGTCGGTGACAATCGCCTGACGAAATACCCGGATACCGATGTAGGCTGTATTCGAGATGCGATTACGCTGAATGACATGACCACGCGCCGCCTCAAAGACAATCGCGCCTTTGGATCGACGGGGCATGCCCAGCATGCCGGCACCTTCAATCTGGCTATCGGCAATGACCACGTCCCGCGCATCATCATTGGCACGTATGCCATTTTGTACCGTGCCACGGATACGAACGCCACGCAGCCTTGCACCGCTACCGCCAATGAGAATGGCTTCCTCGCCACTGTTGATGATGTCGACGTCCGAAATCGCCAAATTGCGGCTGTCGCTGCCATCGATACCCAGGGTAGCGGCAAAGAGGGTCAGATGATGAAGGTTCACGTTCTGCGACCCACTGGCGTTGATCGCGCGCGCGCGTTGGGTTACCCAGGCACGCCCCTCAGGTGATTTGCCATCGGGAGGCCAGACATGCAGCCAGCCGTCAGCATGCAGCCATTCGCCGGGTGAATCGAGCATCCAGCGCTTGCCTTCGACATAAAACTCGGTCTCTGGCCTCAAGCCAAAACCCTCATCGTCGCCGGATGCCAGTTGCAATATCTGGTCGTCATACCGCGTAATCATGCGCGTCTGTATCAGCCAGTCCGCTGCACGCCAGACCAGGGTTGCACCTGCCATCGCTGCATCAGGAAGCTTTGCCCGTAATTGCAAGGCTGCGAGCTTTTGACCTCGCAGCCACTGAGTCGGATTGTTGGGATGATGCGCGCGTGGCAGGAACTGACCTGCCATCTCGAATTGCGTTGGTGCGGCATCCAGCTGCGCTGACCAGAGTCGCGGATCGCGGGGATGAACCTGCCAGCCCACGACTGGCCGTGCTGGCGTGATGGACGCATTGCCACAGTGTCCGCGCGTGGTGACGGTCACATCGCGACGGTTGGATAAATCAAGTTCCCCCAGATAGGTGCGGCCGCATTCAAGCAGTACTGTCTCGCCATCGCGAACAGCGCTTGGGAGAGGCAATGGCGTCGCAGTGGCCTGTGACGTCAGCATGATCAGTACCAGCACGAGTCGTGTCATCTGTTGATATCCTCTTGTCAGGCTGGATATCCTGATGATCTCACTGTAAAGCGTATTGGCGAGAATCAAAAAAAAGACCAGCGCAAGGCTGGTCTGACTATTGCAGAGAACAATCTCCCTGGATCGTATCAGCTCAATTTCCAGGAGCGAACGTAGTTGACTTCGTAGGAATTACCTATGCCCGTTGGCGTCGTGTTGTCAGGTGTCCCGCTCGCACTACCGTACCAGAGATCCAGCATGATGTACATCGGGTCAGACATCGTCACATTCAGGGTATACACTTCGCGACCGTCAAAGTAGAAAGTCTGTTTGTTCGGCTCCCATTTCAGTGCGTATTTGTGGAAAGCTGCGGACAAATCCGAGGTCAATATCGTCTTCGATCCGGCCAGACGGCCCGCATCCAGCCATACAGTAGGCGCGTAAGCGGTGGGGTGCAGATTCGCATCAGACCAACCACTGTTCGGTCCGCCACCTGCATACGCTTCCATCACATCAATCTCGGGACGTCGACTACCGATGTGATTGAATAACCAGAAAGCAGGCCAGGTACCTCTGCCAACCGGAAGCTTGGCTTCGATTTCAAAGAAACCGTAGGTCTGATAGTACTTGCCATCCGTGTCAATGGTACGGTTAAAAAATCGTCCACTCGCATCACGTTGCGGCCAGATTTTCAGACTGCCGTTGGATACCGTGTAGTTCTTGGTGGGATTGCTCGCTTCGTACCAGATTGAGTCGTTCCATACCGCAGTATTGAATGAGTTGAACTCATCCTGGAACGCGAGCTTGTAAGTACCTGCTGGCTGACCGAAGGGCATAGGCGTGCTGCTTGCCGGTGCTGTGGCCGTTGGCGTGGTAGTCGCTGGTGTTGTCGTGGTTGGTGTCGTTGTGGTTGGTGTCGTTGTGGTTGGTGTCGTTGTGGTTGGTGTGGTCGTGGTGGGTGTGGTCGTGGTGGGTGTGGTCGTGGTGGGTGTGCCCGTGCTGGGTGTCGTGGTGCTTGTACCCGTCGTTGCGCCCGATGACGAGGCGACCGTGGTCGTCACTCTGCCATCCGAGCTGGTGTTGACGACTTTGGCTGAAGTCAGATTGCCTGCTGGGTCGATTGCGTATTGGGCAGTACCCGTACCGCCACCACAGGCCGCCAGTATGAAAGAAACACTGGTCGCTGCCATCAGCGAGCGCGCACGAATCGTTTTGCTTTTACATGTAAATTGATTTATCAACATTTTCTCCATCGATTGATTCTGATCTGCCTGACAACACAGATCGCTTGCAAAGCTCTCTTCAGAGCATTGCCGATAGAGAAGAGTTCCGGAAGGTAATGAAAAAAATTTTATTTAAATGGCTTGAAATTTTCCGTTGTTAGAGTCAGCGACCGCGAAATGAAAAGACATCAGCGTCTTTGCACCGAGAGATACTGGATCTGACTTTGACAATAAATAATATGAAGCTACTCAGTCATAGCGCTATCAGTCAGACAGCTGGCAAAGTACTCACATTGATCGAAGCGGCCACTGAATCTTCAACAGCAATCGATGTACTCTGCACCAGATCAATTTCCTCCACGAGCGTGCTGGATGCGTTCTTTAGCTGCCCGATCACCTGATCGGCAAGGCGCAAGGCCAGTGCGGTGATGGTGATCGTCGGGAAATTAGCACCCGCAGTTGGAAATACCGAGCTGCCTGCGATATAAAAATTGGCAAAGCCATGTACTTTGCAGTCGGCATCGACGACGCCCTTTTTTTCATCGCGGTGCATGCGCGTTGTTCCCATGTGGTGCCAGGTGCCCTCAGCCTCCAGTGTCGCGGGCCATCCGTGTAATTCCATCAAAGGATCAAGTGTGACATGGGCAATACCGGATTGACGAAGTTCGTTTGCGATGAGCGCAAGACTGCGATCGGCGCTGCGTCTGACTTGGGTATCAAGCTGCCAATCAACTTCAATGCGCGGCAGACCCAATGCATCTTTTTGTGTCGATGACAGGCTGACACGGCTGTCCGGGTTCGGTGCCGGTTCGACAATTACCTGAAAACTTACTTTTTTTATCATCGCGCGTGGATGAAACAGTCGGGTAAAGCCGTAGGCAAAGGTATTCAGTGGCTCTTTCAACATCGTCAGCACATCATCGCGCAAGCGCCAGCCGGGCTGATCTTTGGAGAGCAAGGCCTGCTTGCAGCGGAACAAGGCCTGCGCACCCTGGCTACCCTCACCCGGAAACTCCGAACAAAAACAGATGCGTGCGTTCAGCAAGCGTTCTTTTTCCAGGGTCTCGGGTGTCAATGCAAGCTGTGCCGCGATGTGAACGCCGTGTGCGGCAACGGCTGAGTTCATGTAGTGGTATTTGATGTCATATAGCTTGTTGCGTGACCATGCTTGCGAAAAATGGATTTCGCCACTCAAAAGGCGCGGATGATCCATGAAAAATCGACCGACCAGATCATGCTGATTACCCAGACCGGCTGGCATGATTCGGTTCGAAGCCAGCAGCAGTCGGGCATTTTCAATACCACCTGTCGCGAGTATGAAGATACGCGCAGCGACGCGCATCTGCTTGCCCGTCAATGTCTGCACTGAGACTTCCTTGATGCGGCCGGCCAGCGGGTCGGGAATGATCTGAGTCACATTCGCATGAAGGAATATGCGGACATAGCGTGCATCGCGTAACTCTCGCCGATAATCCTTCCCAAAACGTACCGGCGGGCTGAACTGGGAGATGGTGTCCCGCACCTTGCCTGATTTGAGAGGAATACGACGCACGTCCGGACGCGCAATCGCTTTTTCCCAATAGGCCGGATCAAAATTGAACGGCCCCAGCTTGAGCACTTCATGCGCGCGACGGTAGTACGGCTCGAGATCAGACAGGCCAAAAGGCCAACCGCTGTGCGGCACCCAGTCGCGCTGCTCGAAATCCCAGGCATCCAATGGCCTGCTCCAGCCGCCCCAGCAGTTGCTGCTGCCACCCAGAAAGCGCGCTCGACAGCCGTCGGCGAACTGATAATTCATTCCGGTCGCCTTGCCGCGATACAAATCACGCGTCTCGTGATCCGGTTGCAAACCACCGCTCTCCAGCAGACAGGTATCGATACCCTGCTTTTCAAGTTCACGCGCTATCGAAATGCCCGCGACGCCACCACCGATGATGCATACCGTCGCAATCAGGGCTTTGTCCTGACTGATCTGGCGGGTGTCTATGAACATGCATTCTCCCGTTTAATGATGTCGCCACTGTCTGATCTTGCGCCGTGCTCGCTGTACCAGCTGAGCTCCCAGCAGCAAGGGATGCGAGAGGCCATGCCACCAGGACCTGAACACGAGTGCCCGATACAAGCTTTGCCTCTGCCCGCCGAGACGGGTCTTGTAGTCGTAAAATCCCCAAAGAAAATGAAAACGCTCTGCACGACTGGCAATGGCGGCTTCAATCGTCAGCGCACAACACAAGAATCCCAGCCGCAGGTCATCATGTCGAGGGTCGTGCGCAATCACATGCATGAAGATTGATTTTTCCAGTCGGGTGCACAGCAGGCCTGCACAAATCTCTCCCTGGATCTCAATGACCGAGAGCTGACCGCATTCACGAATCATCGCGCGCAGGCAGTGCGCTTCTCGGGCGCCCATATTGAATGATCGACCTTTGTGCGCCATGCGCGCCTGACTGAGTTGAAGGAGGCGATCAAACTGGGCATCGCTCATGTCGGATCCTTGAATTTGGCGAAAACTCAGATCCGGTTGCCTGCGACAGCTACGCCGGTAGTGATAGCGTATTTTTTCACGCGTCTGTGATGACAGGCTGGCCTTCCAGGCCTCAGCAGAGTCTGGCAGGGACAACACATAGTCTTCCGAAAATTCAGTTTGCAGCAAAGGCAAGCTCAGGCCGTCGCCCTCAATGCGAAGGGCATGCAGGCAAATCGTATCCACTGGCGTGTATTCGCGAAACAAGGCTTGAGCGAATTGATTCAACTGTGCCGCATCAAGCGCATGCATTTCGTTGATGACACGTGCCACCCTGCCTCTGACTTGAAATAAAATCAGACCGGTAATGCCGCCATTGCTGCGCGCGACCCAGGCCTGAATATCAGGACGCAAGCTGTCATGGTGGCGCAAATGTGGTTCGCTGCAAAAAATACTCTGATACAGACCATGCAGCGCCGGCCAAATGTAGCCGGGCAAGGGCCATCGGTGGAATTCGGCAGCAAGACCAGATGTCTCGGTCAGCGTATTTTGGAACAACGCGGCAGTCGGCATGGTGATTTGAATCAGCGATATCAAGGTCAGGATTATTGTGACGCGCTCACATCGGTCTTCGGATGGCGTGATACCGCACCCGAGTAGCCGAGCTGCCGATATTTCCCGTAGCTGTAACCACTGCCGTAGCCGTAGCGACCTGAGGGTACCGGCATGTCATTGAACAGCAAACCCTTGGCTGACAAGCCCGCGCGCGCGAGTCGCTTGAGGGATTCGCTGACCTCGGCTGGCGTGGTCACGCCAGCGCGCGTGGCAAGAAAGATGGCACCTGCATGCGCGCCGAGTATCAGACTATCCGCCACAGCAAGCAAGGGAGCAGCATCAATCAGAATAAGGTCATAGTGCGGTGCCATCTGCGACAGCAGACTTGCCATCGTCGGACGCAGCAGCATTTCGGAAGGATTCGGCGGAAGATTGCCGGTGGCGATGAAATCAAGATGCTCGAGCACGTCTCGCCGCAGTACGACATCACTCGGTGTACCCGACAGCAGATCCGACAGACCGCCCTGCCGACCCCCATGAAAGTAGCGATGCAAATGCCCATCGCGCAAATCACCGTCAATCAACAGTACCCGACGCCCGCTTGCTGCCATGATGGCCGCGAGGTTCACGGAGACGAAAGACTTGCCCATACCTTCTGTCGGCCCAGTGATCAGCACGATGCGGTTGGGTGCGTGATTCAGGCAAAACTGTAGCGCGGTACGAAAGTTGCGCAAACTCTCGACAGCAATATCCATACTTGAAATACGCGAGAGCAGAGGCAAATTTGCTGACTCGTCAGTGCGCTCGGCGAGACTCTCCTGGGCACGGCTATGCGGAATACTGGCGTACACAGGCACACCAGAGGCTCGCTCGAGCTGCACTGGGTCTTCAAAAGCGGTTTGGAGTGAGCGCCGCAGGAATGCGACCACGACACCCAGGAACAGACCTGCGAAGATAGCGATCGCAATAATACGTGGCCGGTTGGGCGTAACGGGCTGCTCCGGTTTTTCCGGCGCGTCGACCAGACGCACATTGCTGGTCCGACCGACGGTCGTCAGCTGCAACTGCTGAGCCGATGACACCAGCGCCGCATAAAGTTCGCTATTGACTTTCACATCACGCGAGAGCCGCACCATTTCCTGCTCGAGCACGGGTAGATTTTTCAACTGGATGGCCGTTTGCCTGAGCTCTGCGTTTATGTTGTCCAGCTGCTCATCGATACTCATGACAGCGGGATGATTGGCCGTGTAGCGTGACAGCAGCTCGGTGCGCTTTTGCTCCAATTCGATTCGACGGGTACGGGCAGCGGCCGAGCGTTGCAGTGTGATGCGCCCTTCTTCACCGAGATCGACTGTGCCGTGCGTATTGCGGAACTGGTTGTAGCGTGCCTCGGCCTGTTCCAGTTGTTGCTTGAGTTCGGGTAAACGCTGATTGAGATAGGCAAGTGACTTGTCGGCTTCTTCGGTACGACGGGCGCTGTTTTGGGCCATGTATTCGCGCCCTATTTCATTGAGCAGCTGGTACACCGAATCAGCGCTGCTGCCTTTGAGCGTTGCCTGCAGAATGCCGGACTGCTTGCCGATTTCACTGACATCCAGTGCGCGTTGTACTGACTCGATCGCGGCGATACGGGAACTGCGTGTCAGATCAAAACGTACACCTGGCCTGCCGCTTAATGCATCGATACGCAACACGATGGGGCCAAAGCGCGTGTTGACACGGGCTGTCTCGTTGGTTTTTCCACTGAAGGCAATACCACTTTCCTTCTCGGTCACGTGATAGCGACCCCCATCAGCTGCCTGCACAATGAAACTGCGATTTTCCAACAAGACAGGCACCGTGAATTCGCCGACCTTGATGCGCTCATTTCCCCAGGCATAACCAGCCGAACTTTGCAGCGCAGGCAGCCAGTCTTGAAGCGGAAGGTCATGCTGTGCCAACCAGCCGCCAATGACCGGGAACCGGATCGGCCTGGCGTCAATATACAAGCGAAGATTATCGATCGCATGAGCAATCACCCTGCGGGAGCGCAGCAATTCGACTTCTGCTGCTGCCGCAGTCTTGTAATCGATAATGGAGCCCGCTTCACCCAGAATATTTTTTGGTTCGCGCTGACCTTTTTCTTCGACATGCACCATCAGACTGGCTTCATAGACAGGTCGGGCCAGCATTGCATAGAGCGCGCCGGCCAGAGAGATGATCATTGTGATGAACAAAATCAGCCAGCGCTGATCAATGATCATCTGCACATAGGTCATCAGATCAGCCTCTTTGTCCTCGGCCAGAATCAAGGGTGGCTCGGATGACGTGATCAGGTGGGGGGACAAGGGGTTCATCGGGCTCCCGGGAATCAATGGACTGAGCAGTTTGTGCGGCGATTCAAGGCAGGCAATCGACACTGCACGGCGCGCTCGATCAGTCGCAGTGCGTGACAGAAAGCGGCCAAGCCATGCTGATAAGGATCGGGAATATCCAGTCCGCAGGGCTCGCCAAGACGTTCAACCTTGTTGCCGGCTACTGGAAAACGACGGATCACAAACTGTGTCTGAGCGCTGTCCATGGTGAATACCAGATCAGCTTCCCGCATCATCCAGCTCGCCAGATTGCGAGATCGATGCTCGCTGATATCGATGCCGGACTGCCACATCAGTTCAAGCGCAAGCCGGTCGGCAGGCGTGCCCTCGAGCGCACACAGACCGGCAGAAAAAATATCGTGCATCGGCAGCAGATCACGCAAGAGTCCCTCTGCCATCGGACTGCGGCAGATATTGCCGGTACAAAGCAGGAGAATATTGCGAATCACCTCAGCGTCCCGGTGTGGTTGCGATCACCGCAGTGGGCAGCGCACCGGGAATCATCGCGCTGATGGTGCGGTTCCAGTTGGTCAGCGGCGTGGCAGCGACGTACACGACATCACGCGGATTGAGCTCAAAACCCTCGGCCATGGCCAGCGCGCCCGGTGCATTGGCATCGAGCTGATACACCACGGAAGATTGACTGTTACGACGCACCACATAGACCTGACGCGCATCCCCGGTTACGGGATTGATGCCACCCGCTTCGCCCAGTGCCTCATTGAGTGTGAGACGACCATTGCGCATCGGCAGTGCGCGTGGCGATGTCACTTCGCCCGAGATGAAAATTTTGGTTTCATCACGCGAGAGTACGCGCACGACATCACCGCTGGCGAGCATGATGGCGGAAGGATTGACGCCGCGCTGAACCAATTGCGGCATATTGATCTGGTAGGTCTTGCCTTCGCGGCTGACCATGATGCGGCTCTGATCGGCCATCGGTGTCACGCCACCGGCACGATTGATCGCCTCGGTGAGCGTCATCGGCAAATCATTGATGGCTTGCACGCCAGGTTGTTTGACTTCGCCATCCACATAAACGCGCTTGCTGCGATAGGTGAGTACGCGCAGTGTGACTTTGGGATGTTTGAGATAGTGCGACAGGCGACGGATCAGCTGTTCATGTGCCTCAACGGCCGTCAGTCCTGCGACCTTGAGCTTACCGGCGTAGGGAAAGTCGAGCATGCCCTGCTGATCGATTTCAAAACCGGATTGGGGCTGCATGGGACTGACCGCCACACCGGCCACGCCGACGGCACCGGGCACACCAGCGGGCAGCATGGAGGCAGATAATTCAGGATGATCCCAAACGACGATATGCAAGACATCGCCCGCTTCGATCCGGTAGATCTGTGCCGGCTGTAAAAGTGCAGTGATGTCTTCGGCGATCTGCTGATCGCGCAGCGCTTTTTCCTGTCTTACCAGACGCGGTGTGATGGCAAGAATCTCGGCTGGTGATACGACGGCATCGGCATCGGCCGCGTCTGCCTCCGTGGAGGCTGGCTGCGCTTTGCCAAACTGGATACCCGGTGCCATCGCTGTACAAGCAGACAGCCAAACCACCACTCCCACTGCCAACCCCCTGCTGCGCATGATGAACTACCTCCCCTGAAACACATCGGCATACCGAGCTCTGGGGATGACTGTAGGGGGATCGTCAGGAGGCGCTCTTGATACCCCTCATGCTTCTCGCAAGGTCTCTATGGGCGGCCTCGAGAGAACGTTACGCAGGCCGAACCATCCACCCGAAAAGGCACAGACGACACCGGCGGCGATACCGATAACCCATACCAGCGGACTGAACTGCCACTCAAATTCGAAGACCTGATGCGCCAACACCCACCCGACCAGCGATGCGCCGCTGGCGGCCAGCAGCCCGGCGGCGGTCCCGACCAGCAGGCACTCGACCCACTGCGCACGTGACAATTCACGTCGCGTGGCACCCAGCGCCCGCAGCAATCCGGCTTCATGCGCACGTTCATTTTGTGAAATCAGCATGGCGGCGGCGAGTACCATGACACCGGAGACCAGTGTGAACAGAAACAGAAATTCAACGGCAGCGATCACCTGATCAATCACTTGCTGTACCTGAACGACCATGCTACCGACATCGACAATCGTCAAGTTGGGATAGTGACGTACCAGTTGATTGACCAATGTCTGCTGTGTGGCGGGCAGATGAAACGCGGTGATGTAGGTCGCTGGCAGATTTTGTGCAGCTGCCGGATTGAGTATCACGAAGAAATTCACGCGCATGGAGCCCCAGTCCAGCTTGCGCAGACTCGTGATTTTGACATCAACACTTTGTCCGCCGACATCGAAGCGCAGTAAATCACCCAGTTTGAGTCCCAGCGTTTTTGCCAGACCCTGCTCAACGGATGCTTCGGGCTGCGCCGTATCAAACCAGCGACCGTCGGTAATGGTGTTGTGAGCGGGCAGCTCGGTCAGCGTGGACAGATTGAATTCCCGCTCGATCAGTCGCTGTGCGCGCTCTTCGGTATAGGTGGCGCTGCTGATGTTGCGTCCATCAACCTGCAACAGACGCCCGCGTATCATCGGCGCGAGATTGACATCGGCGATGCCGTTTTGTGTGAGTTCCTGCGCGACCGCTTCTTGCTGATCAGGTTGTATGTTGATGATGAAATGATTGGGCGCATCCGGCGGCGACGACTGCCGCCAGGCAGCGACCAGATCCTGCCTGACAACGGTCAGCAGCAGCAATGCCATCAGGCCGAGCGACAGCGCAACGATTTGCAATACCGTGGCCGCTGGCCTGCGCTTGAGCGATGTCTGTGCAAAACGCCATGCAGGCCATCCCGGTGGTACACGCGCACTTTGCAGTAGTCGCAGCAACAGCCAGCCTGCCAGAAACGAGACGGCCAGCAAGACAATGAAACCACCCGAGGTCAGCAGTCCCAGCCGCAGATCACGCGCCTGCCAGAGCAGCAATCCCATGAACGAAGCCAATGCGAGCAGATATCCGGAAACCGTAAATGCTTTCGGTGGATCCTGCTCGCGACGAATCACGCGGTTATGCGGCACATTGCGCAATTGCAGTACCGGCGGTATTGCAAACCCGAGCAGAAGCAGGAGACCGGTCGCTACCCCCTGCACCAGCGGCATCCAGCCCGGCGGTGGCAGACGAGTCGTCATCAATGACCCCAGCCATTCCAGCAGCAGGAAATGCGCACCAAAACCAATGGCGGCTCCCAGCAAACCACCGACGGTGCCGATCAGGATGAATTCGATCAAATAAATTCTCGTGACGTCGCTTTGCCTCAGACCCAGGCAACGCAGCATGGCCACTGCATCCAGATGCCGCTGCATGAAACGGCGTGAAGCCATGGCAATAGCCAACGCAGCCAGCATCGCGGTCAACAAACTGACTAGCGATAAAAATTGTCGGGCGCGCTCAAGCGTTGTTCGCATTTCAGGGCGACCGGACTCGAGCGACTCGATCTGTACGCCGCGCACCTCATTGATCTTGATGTCATTTTCCAGCCAGCGCTGAAAAGAAGTCACGTCCAACGAATTTCCGGCAAGCTGCAGTCGGTAAGTGATACGGGATCCGTTTTGCACCAGACCGGTCGATTCGAGATCTTGCAACGCCAGCATGACGCGCGGTGCAAAGTTCATGAAGCCAGCACCACGATCTTTTTCGAGAAGAATTTCAGCAGCGATCGTGAAGCGTCGCTCGCCCAGTGTCATTGCATCACCCAGACGAAGCCCGCGCAACGAAAGAAGCGCCGTATCGACCCAGACCGTACCTGCCTGTGGCGCACCCTTGGTGGTGAGCTCGGCATTTTTTGTGCGCAGACGAAGATCGCCACGCAATGGATAAGCGGATGACACCGCCTTGACTGCCACCAGACGGGTGTCTTCTGTTTCAGCGCTGCCGGTCGTGGCCATGCTGGGAAAGCTCACGACATCAGCGCTCAGCAGACCGCGCACGGCAGCTTCGGCGCGCCATGCCTCACGTACAGGGTAATCGCTGCGTACCAGCAAATCGGCCCCCAGCAGCTCGGTTGCATCGCGCTCAAGTGCGGCATTCATGCGGTCAACAAAGAACCCCACCGCCGACAAGGCCGCCACGGCAACTGCCAGAGCAGCAAGCAAAAAACGTAACTCGCCGGCCCGCCAGTCGCGGCGCGTCATGCGCCACGCATGGCGCAGGATCGTCAACGCGTCAGAAGCAACACTCATTCAGGGTCTCCAAATACCCACCCGCGACAGACACAGGCAAGGTGCGATTGTAAGAGACTGTGGGAATTCAAGCTGGCGAGCTGAAATCAGGCCGCCAGTCGCTGTTCCAGTGGCAGACAAAGGCTGGCCTGAAGTACTTTTCGAATTCTTCGGGTCTGCCATCAACGACACTGGATCCCGGCCTGCACCCACTACTGTCCGGAACATCTACCCTGAAACGGATTCCTTCTTTCTTGTCAGTCTCTCGCCGTTAACGACCATGGACCCCAGCTTTCGCTGGGGTGACGATTTTCAGGCTGATGGTTCTAAATTCCGTCACCCCAGCGAAAGCTCACTGCTATCCGGAACATCCGCCCTGACACGAATTCCAACTTATCAGTCTCTTGCCGTTAACGACCATGGACCCCAGTTTTCGCTGGGGTGACGATTTTCAGGCTGATGGTCCTAAATTCCGTCACCCCAGCGAAAGCTCACTGCTGTCCGGAACATCCGCCCTGACACGAATTCCAACTTATCAGTCTCTTGCCGTTAACGACCATGGACCACAGCTTTCGCTGGGGTGACGATTTTCAGGCTGATGGTCCTAAATTCCGTCACCCCAGCGAAAGCTGGGGTCCATGATCAATCTGTAGAAAATATAGGCAAGCTAGAAGACTTAAATGCTCACAAAAATCCTGTGCAATCTAGTCAGAAAAACTGCTCATCAGTGTTCAGTGGTGCATGACTTCACATGTTCCGGACAATGGTGGGCCTGCGCCGGGATGACAGGAGAAGTTTTTCCTGAGGGCGTCAGGCTAATCCACGACCTTCAGGCAGGATTAACCGACAAACCTGGCTAGCTGCTTACATGGTGGAGCCCTTCATGCCATCTTGATGGGTACGCTCGAAATTCTCCTGGCAAGGTGCACAGCGCTCTGCAAACGGAATTGCCTGCAAACGCTCGAAGGGAATGTCGTAACCGCAGTTGATGCATTCACCGTAAGTGCCGCTATCGAGTTTTTTACGCGCCAGCTCAATGGCACGCAATTCATGCAGGTCGCGACCAACGGCGGCATTGCCAATGTCAATCGATAGATTGGCAAAAGATAAATCACCGGGATCAGGAACTTCGCTGGCCAGCTGCACATAGTCATCCTGCAAACTGACCTCACGCTTGATGTCATCACGCAAGTCTTGCTCACGGTCGTTGAGCAATTGGTACAAATACTTTTTTTGCTCCTGATTGAGGTTCTCCATGCGGCTTCCTTGGTCTCGGGTGGGTTGGTGCGCAGCGAGGTCTTTGCATGAATTGCAAGCCTGCTACCACGACCCATTCTGTTGCGAGCGAAGCCGACTGAATTTGATAAATAACAATGACACCACGGGTGTCCGAGCCTTGATGAATACGGGATTGATCATGCAAAAAATCGATTCAAACCAGGCATTTATCGAAAATTTATAAGGGGAATATTGCTACTTTAAAAACAAAAATTTGCGCCAACGCAGAGTGTCGCTCGCCGTTGATTTGTCTCAAGCTCACACCGCTAGACATCAAAAAAATAATCGCTAGACTGCCGTTTCTGGTCATTAACTTCCAGCCTGACACAAAGAGCGATCCCATGAATGCATACCTTGACGACATCCACTACGCCAACGAAACGCTGCCCCGTAGCGAAGACCTGATGAACGAATTTCTCGAGGCCTCAGTAAAAAGCCAAGGCAGCGCACGCGAATCCTATCTGTTGCGCGAAGCCGTGCTGAGCCTGGCAAGACTGATGAAATCGGAACAGTTGGCAGATATGCGGCAAAGCGTCAACAAAATGGTGCCCTCATCACTGCGCGCCCGACCGATTCGGCGCGGCAGAGGACGGCGCCGGCCATTCATCCACTCGGGACAGTCGGATTTATTGTTGGGTCGGCCTGACTAAGGAGCGCAGTGCAAATTCTGCACGCGCGAGGCAGATACGCCCATGATGCACGTCATGGGCGCCTGAGGTGAGTGTTAGGAAAAATCCTGTGCGATTGGACGACTAAGGCAGCCGTGAAATCAGGCAACTTCGACAGCTGCGTCAACCGACCTCAGCGAGCCGGCCGGGATCATCCGTATCTTCAGTTTTGCAACGCCTGCCGGATTTGCTCCAGCGAAGCCGGGTCTTCGATCGTGGTCAGATCACCCGGATCCCTGCCTTCACAGAGAGCCTGGATTGAACGCCGCAGCAATTTGCCCGAGCGTGTCTTCGGCAGCAGATTCACGCAATGCACGCGCGAAGGTCGAGCGACCGCTCCGAGTTGTTTGTCCACCACAGCCCAGACTTCTTTCTCCAGCTGGGCACGCGCCTCTGGCGTGGCCGTGCTGGAAGCGTGCTTGGGTATCACGAACGCCACAGCGACCTGACCCTTGAGCTGGTCTTCTACGCCCACTACCGCAACCTCGGACACATTCGGATGGCTGGAAATGCTCTCTTCAATTTCACGCGTACCCAAGCGATGCCCAGCCACATTGATGACATCATCGGTACGACCCAGAATGAAGTAGTAGCCATCTGAATCACGTATGCCCCAATCAAAGGTGGAGTACACCTGTTCGTTCGCAAAATTCGTCCAGTAGGTATTGATAAATCGCTGATCATCACGATAGACCGTCTGCATGCATCCCGGTGGCAGCGGACCCTCAATGACGAGTACGCCTTTTTCATTGTCACCACAAAGCGCACCGGTCGCTTCATTGAGCAGCTTGAGCTTGTACCCCGGCATGGGCACGCCGGGGCTACCCAATCGCGCAGGCTTGTCTTCCAGCCCCTTGGCAATCGACAGCACAGGCCAGCCGGTCTCGGTCTGCCAGTAGTTGTCAATGATGCTCACGCCCAGCTCACCGGCAATCCACGCGGAGGTCGATTCATCCAGCGGCTCTCCGGCAAGATAGAGTGCCTTGAGCGACGAGACATCGTGTTGCTTCATCAACTCGGGAGGTTGCTTTTTCAGTACACGTACTGCCGTCGGTGCAGAGAACATGCGCGTAACTTTGTGCTTTTCAACGATCTGCCACCAAATGCTGGCGTCAGGCCGTAGCGGCGTACCCTCATACAGCACCGTCGCCATGCCGGCAATCAGCGGTCCGTAAACAATGTAGGAGTGACCGACGACCCAGCCAATGTCCGAGGTCGAGAAATACGTTTCACCCGGCTTGCCTTCAAAAATATATTCCATCGATGCTGCCAGTGCGACGGCATAGCCCCCCACATCGCGCTGAACACCTTTGGGACGACCGGTGGTGCCGGAGGTGTACAAAATATAGGAAATATCTTCCGAGGCCAGCCAGACAACGGGTACACGAGCGTGCAGGTATTGTTCGCGCAGCGACGTGTAGTCCACATCGCGACCTGTAACGATATCCATCGCAACCCGTTTGCGATCAATCAGCAGCACATGCGCGGGCTTGTGCGAAGACAAGACAATCGCCTGATCCAGCAGCGGCTTGTAAGGCACAGGCTTGCCACCGCGTGATCCGGCATCTGCGGAGATAATCAATTTAGGCCGCGCATCTTCAATGCGCGTTGCCAGACTGTTGGAGGCGAAACCGCCAAATACCACCGAATGAACCGCGCCGATGCGCGCACAGGCCAGCATCGCAAACACCGCTTCGGCGATCATGGGCATGTAGATCAATACCGTGTCGCCTTTGACCACACCGAGCGATTGCATGATCGCCGCCATGCGTTCGACTTCGGCCTGTAATTCTTTGAAGCTCCAGGTCTTTTCGGTGGGCGAGCCATCGGATGTTTCGGTGGTGATCGCGATCAGCGCTGTCTGTTCGCCCTGACGCGATACCCAGCGATCAACCGCGTTATGACACAGATTGGTTTGGCCACCGACGAACCAGTTCGCAAAAGGCGGACGGGAGTAATCCAGCACCTGAGTGAAAGGTAGATGCCAGTCAATGCGCTCTGCCTCCTTGCGCCAGAAGTTCTCCGGATCTTCAATCGACGTCCGATGGAAATCTGCGTAGTTCATCGCGCGCTCCTCACGTATTTTTATCTTTGACTGATGCTTGTAACCCGCATCTGTTTATTTATCAGAGTCTCTATCAAAATTCAAAATGCGTCAGCGGGTATGCGAACCCAACCCTCCATCAGCACACGCGCACTACGACTCATGATGGCTTTGGTGACACGCCACTCACCCGCCACTTCGGTCGCTTGCGCACCGACGCGCAAGGTACCGGACGGATGACCAAAACGCACCGCCTCGCGCGCAGCCCCACCGGCGGCCGTATTCACCAGCGTGCCGGGTATGGCTGCAGCAGTGCCAATCGCAACGGCCGCAGTTCCCATCATCGCATGGTGCAGTTTACCCATGGAGAGCGCACGTACCAGCAGGTCAATGCTGCCGGCCTCGACCTGTTTGCCGCTGGAGGCCTGATAACTCGCTGGCTTGGCAACAAAAGCAACCTTGGGTGTGTGCTGACGGCTGGCAGCTTCATCGAGTGATTTGATCAATCCCATGCGCAGCGCACCGTGGGCGCGTATGGTTTCGAACATCGCCAGGGCTTTGGCGTCACTGTTGATGGCGTCCTGCAGTTCGGTACCCGCGTAGCCGATGGCATCCGCATTCACAAAGACGGTCGGTATGCCGGCATTGATCATCGTGGCCTTGAGCACGCCCACACCCGGCACCTCCAGATCATCGACCAACTGACCGGTGGGGAACATGGCGCCTCCTGCGCCGTCTTCATCTGCTGCAGGATCCATGAATTCCAGCTGCACTTCGGCGGCCGGGAATGTGACGCCATCCAATTCAAAATCGCCGGTCTCCTGTACGGCGCCGTTGGTCATCGGTACGTGCGCAATGATGGTTTTGCCGATATTGGCCTGCCAGATGCGCACGACAGCAACACCATCACGCGGCACGCGCGATGCATCAATCAAGCCATGGCTGATCGCAAATGGACCAACCGCCGCCGACAGATTGCCGCAGTTACCGCTCCAGTCCACAAAGGCCTGATCGATGAATACCTGACCGAACAGATAGTCGACATCATGATCTGCCTTGGTGCTTTTCGACAGAATGACGGTCTTGCTCGTGCTGGAGGTAGCGCCGCCCATGCCATCAATCTGCTTGCCGTAGGGATCGGGGCTGCCAATGACGCGCAAGAGCAGCTTGTCACGCGCGCTGCCGGGCTTCTGTGCTGACTCGGGCAAGTCCTGTAGATGGAAAAAAATACCTTTGCTGGTACCGCCACGCATGTAGGTGGCGGGGATTTTGATTTGGGGTGGGTGGGACATGGTTTACCTTTGTATCTTGTATCGTGGTTTACAACAAACGCCGCTGGATCCCCCCTTGCAGACGCCTTACGCAGCCTTCGCCGATGCAAGAAAATCCTGCGCAAAGCGCTGCAGTACACCGCCCGCATCATAAATCGACAATTCCTCATCGCTGTCGAGACGGCAGGTGACGGGTACTTCGACCTTTTCGCCGTTCTTGCGATGAATAACCAATATCAGGTCAGCACGCGGCTGGCGCTCGCCGATGACATCAAAGGTTTCGGTGCCATCAATCTGCAACGTTTTCCTGTCAACACCCGGCTTGAACTCCAGTGGCATCACCCCCATGCCAACCAAGTTGGTGCGGTGAATGCGCTCGAAACCTTCGGCCACAATGACTTCAACACCTGCGAGTCGTACACCCTTCGCGGCCCAGTCACGCGATGAACCCTGACCGTAATCGGCGCCCGCAATGATGATCAGTGGCTGCTTGCGCTCCATATACGTTTCAATCGCTTCCCACATGCGCGTGACCTTGCCTTCGGGCTCAATGCGCGCTAGCGATCCCTTCTTGATTTTGCCGTCAACGACACACATTTCATTCGTAAGCGTTGGGTTGGCAAAGGTCGCGCGCTGTGCGGTGAGATGATCACCGCGATGCGTTGCATAGGAATTGAAATCTTCTTCCGGCAAACCCATCTTCGCAAGGTACTCACCTGCCGCGCTGTCGAGCATGATCGCGTTCGATGGTGACAAGTGGTCGGTGGTGATGTTGTCACCCAATACCGCCAGCGGCCGCATGCCTGTCATCGTTCGCTCGCCTGCCAGCGCGCCTTCCCAATAGGGTGGACGGCGTATATAAGTTGACTGAGCACGCCAGTCGTACAAGGGATTGACCTTGGTACCGCTGTCGGCCTGAATTGCAAACATGGGCTCATACACTTGCCGGAAGTGCTGAGGCTTGACACTGGCTTTGACGATGGCGTCAATTTCCTCATCCGCAGGCCAGATATCCTTGAGCCGAATTTCCTTGCCGTCCGCTACGGTCAGCACATCTTTTTCAATATCGAAGCGAATCGTGCCTGCAATTGCATAAGCAACGACCAGCGGTGGCGATGCAAGGAAGGCCTGCTTTGCATACGGATGAATGCGTCCATCGAAATTGCGATTACCCGAAAGAACCGCTGTTGCATACAAATCGCGGTCGATGATCTCTTGCTGTATTGCCGGATCGAGCGCGCCGGACATGCCATTGCAGGACGTGCAGGCATACGCCACCACGCCAAAGCCCAGCTTCTCCAGATCGCCCATCAGACCGGCTTCTTCCAGATAGAGCGTTACGGCCTTCGATCCTGGCGCGAGTGAGGATTTCACCCACGGCTTGCGAGTCAGACCGAGCCTGTTTGCATTGCGCGCCAATAGCGCCGCTGCGATGACATTGCGTGGATTGGAGGTGTTGGTGCAGCTGGTGATGGCCGCGATGATTACCGCGCCATCCGGCATCTGGCCGGGCACGTCTTGCCATGCGCTGGCGATGCCTTTGGCTGCCAGATCCGTGGTGGCGACACGCGCATGCGGGTTGGAGGGGCCGGCCATATTCCGCACGACGGAGGACAAATCAAAATTCAGTACACGTTCATAATCAACGTTGGACAGACTGTCTGCCCACAGGCCCGCTGTTTTTGCATAAGTTTCCACCAGCGCTACCTGTTCATCACTGCGGCCGGTCAGCTTCAGGTATTGAATCGTCTGCTCATCGATCGAGAACATCGCCGCAGTCGCACCATATTCCGGCGCCATGTTGGAGATGGTCGCGCGATCGCCGAGTGTCAGCGCACGTGCACCTGCGCCATAAAATTCAAGATATGCACCGACCACTTTGGATTGACGCAGAAATTCAGTCAGCGCCAGCACGATGTCGGTAGCGGTAATGCCCGGCTGCGGCTTGCCGGACAACTCGACACCAATGATGTCCGGCAGACGCATCCACGATGCGCGACCGAGCATGACGTTTTCTGCTTCCAGACCACCGACACCAATCGCGATGACACCGAGCGCATCGACATGCGGGGTATGACTGTCGGTACCAACACAGGTATCTGGATAGGCCACGCCCTGCTGCGACTGTATGACGGGGGACATGCGCTCGAGATTGATCTGGTGCATGATGCCATTCCCCGGCGGGATCACATCGACATTCCTGAAGGCGTGCTTGGTCCAATTGATGAAATCGAAACGATCTTCATTGCGCCTGTCTTCAATGGCCCGGTTTTTCTCGAAGGCCTGAGGATCAAATCCACCGCACTCCACCGAAAGTGAGTGATCGACAATCAGCTGCACAGGCACCACTGGATTGACCTTGGCAGGATCGCCTCCCTGATCGGCGATCGCATCGCGCAAACCCGCCAAATCGACAAGCGCGGTCTGACCGAGAATGTCGTGACACACCACACGCGCAGGAAACCACGGAAAGTCGCGCTCGCGCTTGCGCTCAATGAGCTGTCTGAGCGACTCGGTCAGCGTGGCAGGATCGCAGCGGCGCACGAGATTTTCGGCAAGCACGCGAGAGGTATACGGCAGCTTGTCATAGGCGCCGGGCTGAATGGTGTCGACTGCAGCTCGCGCATCAAAGTAGTCGAGTTGGGTTCCGGGGAGGGGTTTGCGGTGGGCGGTGTTCATGGTTGGGTGATGTGAGTTTCTGTCAGAGGCACTTTGACGAGTTGAGCCTTGCTACGGAAGACGCTGGATCCCGGCCTGCGCCGGGATGACATTTTAAAAACTGTTGGCCTCAAGATTGCCACCCAGGCACAGGCCGGGATCCAGCGACTTTGCCCTGCTATCGAAGTGATCACTTCCGCTTCGCGATCGGCACAAATTTCAGATTCTCCGGTCCGACATAATTAGCACTTGGACGAATAATCTTGTTATCAATACGCTGCTCGATGATGTGCGCAGCCCAACCCGACGTGCGCGAAATAACGAACAAGGGTGTGAACATCGCCGTAGGCACGCCCATCATGTGGTACGACACGGCCGAGAACCAGTCAAGATTGGGGAACATTTTTTTGGCATCCCACATGACGGACTCAAGACGGTCAGCAATATCGAACATTTTGGTCGAGCCTGCGTCTTTGGATAAACGATGCGCAACTTCCTTGATGACCTTGTTGCGCGGATCGGAAATCGTGTAGACAGGATGACCAAAACCGATGATGACTTCCTTGTTCTCTACGCGCTTGCGAATATCGGCTTCTGCTTCATCCGGGTTGTCATAGCGCTTCTGAATTTCGAAAGCAACTTCATTGGCACCACCATGCTTGGGACCGCGCAGCGCACCAATCGCACCTGTGATCGCCGAATACATGTCTGATCCCGTGCCGGCAATAACACGACCCGCGAAGGTGGAGGCATTGAACTCATGCTCTGCATACAGAATAAGCGAGGTGTGCATCGCTTTTTCCCACAGCGCTGATGGCGGCTTGCCATGCAGCAGATGCAGAAAATGTCCGCCGATCGAATCATCATCGGTTTCCACTTCGATGCGTCTGCCATTATGGCTGTAGTGGTACCAGTACAGGAGTACGGAACCGAGCGATGCCATCAGGCGGTCGGCAATATCGCGCGCGCCCGGCGTGTTGTGATCCTCTTTTTCGGGTAAAACACAGCCCAGCGCAGAGACGCCGGAGCGCATCACATCCATTGGGTGTGATGAAGCCGGCAGCCATTCCAGTATCGCTTTGACATTTGCAGGCAGACCGCGCAATGCCTTGAGTTTTTGCTTGTACGCTTGCAGCTCGGCGCTGGTCGGCAGCTTGCCATGCACCAGCAGATGCGCAATCTCTTCGAATTCACAGGTATCAGCGACATCGAGAATGTCGTAGCCACGGTAGTGCAAATCATTGCCGGTCTTGCCGACCGTGCACAGCGCCGTGTTACCTGCAGTGACGCCTGACAATGCCACCGATTTTTTTGGCTTGAAGCCGCTTGCTTGTTGCTCGCTCATGAGGGTTCTCCCGAATTTACTTGGATTTTTGTTGTGCAAATAATGCGTCGAGTCGCTGCTCGAAATCGTGATAGCCGATGCGGTCGTAGAGTTCCATACGCGTCTGCATGGTGTCGACTACATTCTTTTGTGTGCCTTCGCGGCGCACTGTCATGTAAACATTTTCTGCTGCCTTGTTCATTGCGCGAAATGCTGACAGCGGATAGAGAACGATGCCGACATCAGCCGCCCGCAGTTCATCAACGGTGTACAAAGGCGTGGCGCCAAATTCGGTGATGTTGGCGAGAACAGGTACTTTCACCGCAGCGGCGAATTGTTTATACATGGACAGCTCGGTGATAGCCTCCGGAAAAATCATGTCCGCGCCGGCCTCGACACAGGCCACTGCGCGCTCCATTGCCGCCTCAAGCCCTTCGACCGCCAGCGCATCGGTGCGGGCCATGATGACGAAATTTTCGTCAGTACGCGCATCCACAGCGGCTTTGACGCGATCGACCATTTCCTGCTTGCTGACGATTTCTTTGTTAGGCCGATGGCCACAACGCTTGGCGCCTACCTGATCTTCGATATGCATGGCGGCAGCGCCGAATTTGATCATCGATTTCACCGTGCGCGCCACATTGAATGCCGATGAACCAAACCCGGTGTCGACATCGACGAGCAGCGGCAGGTCGCAGACATCCGTGATGCGACGCACGTCCGTGAGCACATCATCGAGATTGGAAATGCCGAGATCAGGCAAGCCGAGCGAACCGGCCGCAACGCCGCCACCCGAAAGATAAATCGCGCGAAAGCCTGCGCGCTTGGCCAGCAAAGCGTGATTGGCATTAATGGCGCCGATGACTTGCAGCGGGGCCTCTTCTTGGATCGCCTGCCGGAAGCGCGCGCCGGGTGATTGCATGCTCATGAATGATTCCTGTGGTGGTCTGTTTCAGTTACGGGGTTGGCAAGCAGTATTGCAATCGGCATGCCACGGGCAGACCCGCTCCGAGCGCAGTTGTCTCTGGTCAAAATCCTCTTTGAAAACAGTGCTCTGCAGGCCTCGCCTCACCGGATCAGCGACGATCACTTTGACGTGATGTTTCATTTTATGTTTCAATACGCGATCTTTATGAAACATTGAAACATTTGAAACATGGTTCGCCCCTCACCCTACCCACGTGATCCCGCTGCCCGGCCTGTCTTTTGGACGGTATCCATCTCCCGGCTGTTCGATCTCTTCCGCGACATCACCCTGGAGTATGACGACCGGGCGACCATTGAACCCATACAACTGGGGTTTGAGGAGGCTGTGGCCCACATCCGCGAGCGCCTGCAAACCGAGCGGTGTGATGCGGTGATTTCCGCGGGATCCAACGCCGCTTACCTGAAGAGCCGACTGGCATTGCCCGTGGTGATCGCCAAGGCCACGGGTTTTGATGTGATGCAGGCGCTCGCGAGAGCGCGCAAGATCACACCCCATATTGGCCTGATCAACTATCAGGCGCCGCTGCCTGAGCTCGAGGAGTTTCAGCAAACCTTCGGCCTGCCAATCGTGCAGCGCACCTACGTGACGGTCGAGGATGCACGCGCCCAGGTGAGCGAGATGAAATCCGCAGGCATCCAGGCGATTGTCGGTGCTGGCCTGATCACGGATCTGGCGGAAGAAGCGGGACTGTCTGGCGTCTTTGTCTACTCTGCTGCATCGATACGACAGGCTTTTGAGGATGCGTTCGATATTGCACGTGCTACGCAACTTGAAGCACCGCGCAGCAGACCCTACCCGGTGGCCGGCAATCTTCAGGCCAGACATAGCCTGCCGGATCTGCGCGGTGGCTCCGAGAGCATGCAGGACTTGCGTCGCACCGTGTCGCTCTACAGCCGCTCGCCGGCGACGGTGCTCATCGAGGGCGAAACTGGCACCGGCAAGGAACTCGTCGCGCAGGCAATTCACCGCGAGAGTCCGCGTGGCCAGGCAGGTGCTCGTCCTTTTGTTGCGGTGAATTGCGGTGCAATTGCGGAGTCATTGCTCGAATCCGAACTGTTCGGCTACGAGGAAGGTGCTTTCACCGGATCACGTCGCGGTGGCCATGCCGGCTTGTTTGAAGCAGCGCATCGGGGAACCTTGTTTCTTGACGAGATCGGTGAAATGCCTCTGGCACTGCAGACACGATTACTGCGCGTTCTGGAAGAGAAAGAAATAGTCCGCGTCGGTGGCACTCGCCCTGTTCCGGTGGATGTGCGCATCATTAGTGCGACCCATTGCGATCTGGAACAGCGTGTCGTCAGGGGTGAATTTCGAGCAGATCTTTTTTACCGCTTGGGCGTGTTGCGAATTGCGATACCGCCGCTGCGCGAGCGTCAGGATGATGTGATCGAGCTGGCCGCCTGGTGCTTGAAAAATGCACTGGCAGAGATGGGCGTGCGTCCGGGTGCCAATCTGCGCGCAGAGTTGCAAGCCTGCGCCTCTGTGCTGCAGGCTTATCACTGGCCGGGCAATGTACGCGAGGTGCGCAATCTGATGCAGCGTGTCGCGTTGTTTCTGTCGGCTGAGCCATTACAGGCGCTGACGCCGGTTTTTCTGACCCAACTTGCGCCAGAAATACAGGCGGCTCCGTTATCGTCAGTGCCTCTCGAGACGTCCCAGCCTCCGGCGGACATCGAGACCGTGCTGGCCCGCTTTGGTGGCAATCGGGCTGAGGCAGCGGCCTATCTTGGCATCAGCCGCACGACCCTGTGGCGCCGCGTCAAATCCAGTCAGCCCCTGTGAAATACACTCAAAATATTCACAGCAATCCGCTCAAGTTTTTTTCGCAACTGACGATTTTTAGAAGGTCGAATTGTGTCTGATCTGGCTGGAGAAAATCTCATGGAACAAAAACGGCCCGAAGAAAATTTCGTGCTGCCGGCTGCCGGCAAGCGCGCCGGCCATCATCAATGGACACCCGGATCGGATGTTCAATCTTTGTGGAAACGTCACGGCTGGACGCCGCCCAGCGAAAAGCGACGCGCAGACAAAGCGCCGGTTGATGCACCCAAACCACCCCTGCGCATCGTGCGTGGATGAGGGGTTTCAAGTGGTGATGAATCAGTCGTCCCGGCCACCCTCAATACCCAATTCCTGAATCTTGCGTGTGATGGTGTTGCGACCAATCCCCAGCCGTATTGCGGCATCGTTCTTGCGTCCGTGGGTATGCCGGAGCGCCGTTTTGATGAGTGCAGATTCGAATTGTCGACCGAGCGCATCCATGACTTCCGGCCTGCCGGCCGACAGCATTTTTGCGGCTTCGGTTTCCAGCATGATGATCCAGCTGCTGCGTTCATCCGGGGTGCCCACCGAAGCCGGCGCAGCAACAGGACTGATGTCGACTGTCATTGGCTCCATTGGCCCGGCAGACGGCTGATGCGATGCACTCGTTAGAGACAGCGTCGCCCCCGTGCCACCGGTCAGCTCCGCCGGCAAATCTTTGATTTCGACGGTCTGGCCCGGCGCCATGACGGTGATCCAATTGCACAGATTTTCGAGCTGACGCACATTCCCTGGCAGATCCAGGGATGCCAGAAAATGCATCGCCGGGTCGGACAAGCGCTTGGCATCCACGCCCAGCTGGCGTGCACTTTGTGCAAGGAAGTGTCGCACCAGCAGAGGTATGTCATCGCGTCGCTCGCGCAAGGATGGCAATCGCAGACGGATAACGTTGAGGCGGTGATACAAGTCTTCGCGAAACAAACCTTCGCGCACACGCTGCTCAAGATTCTGATGGGTGGCAGCGATCACGCGCACATTGGCCTTGAGCGATTGATGGCCACCGACCCGATAGAAATGCCCGTCTGACAGAACCCGCAACAAGCGTGTCTGGAGATCAAACGGCATGTCGCCAATCTCATCAAGAAAGAGCGTGCCGCCTTCGGCTTGCTCGAATCGTCCGCGCCGCGTAGCTTGCGCGCCAGTGAATGCGCCGCGCTCGTGACCGAATAATTCGGATTCAAGCAAATCTTTGGGTATGGCTGCGGTGTTGAGTGCAATAAAAGGCTGGGCTGCTCTGGGGCTGTGTTTGTGCAGCGCGCGAGCCACGAGCTCTTTGCCCGTGCCGGACTCCCCGGTGATCAATACCGTGACATTGGATTGGGACAGTCGTCCGATTGCACGGAACACATCCTGCATGGCAGCTGCCTGACCCAAGATCTCGGGTGTCTCAGTCTCGGTCTGCTCATCACCGGATTCGCGCAAGCTCTCTTCGAGTGCGCGACGAATGAGCTCCACTGCTTTATCGAGATCAAATGGCTTGGCAAGATATTCGAACGCACCGCCCTGAAATGCGGCGACTGCCGAATCGAGATCGGAAAAGGCGGTCATGACGATCACGGGCAAACCGGGATAGCGCGCCCTGACGATCTGCAACAGTTCCAGACCTGACTGGCCGGGCATGCGAATATCCGAGACAAGTACCTGAGGCGTTCCCGATTCCAGCGCTGCCAACGCATCACGGACATTCGAAAAACTGCGCGTTGCCAGATTTTCGCGTGCCAGTGCTTTCTCCAGCACCCAGCGAATTGATTCGTCGTCGTCAACTATCCAGATTGGTTTCATGTATCTTGCCTGAGCCTCATCACGCTGCCGCTGGTGCATGCCCAGTCGACGGTAAGCACCAAATTGGTGCCATTATGGCGAAGCCGGCTTCACTATGCTTACCACCCTCCGGCACTGCCCAAGATCAGGGCAGCGCAATCAGGATACGGAAGTCGGTACAACCCGGCCGGCTTTCACACTCAATCACGCCCAGGTGCTGCTGAATGAAGGTTTGTGCCAGTGTCAGCCCCAATCCGCTGCCGCCATCTCTGCCGGAGACCAGTGGAAAGAAAATTCTGTCCTTCAACTCAGCCGGTATACCCGGGCCGTTGTCGATGATATGCAAATCTAGTGCCAGCCGATAACGGACCTTTGCGAGGGTGATCGAACGTGCAACACGCGTGCGGAAGACCAGCGCCGCATCGCCTTGCGCAATTCGAGGTGCCAGCGCCTGTGCTGCGTTGTGAGCAATATTCAGCACAGCCTGAATCAGCTGCTCCTTGTCACCGCGGAAGTCTGGCAAAGAGAGATCGTAATCACGTTGTATGGAAAGACCTTGCGGGAACTCTGCCATGATCAAGCTGCGTACCCGCTCGAAGACTTCGTGAATATTCACATCACCAACGATTTGAGGACGTCGATGTGGCGCCAGCAGCCGGTCAACCAGCGTCTGCAAACGATCAGACTCTTTGATGATGACCTGCGTGTACTCACGCAAGTCCTTGAGATCATGCTGCGGCAGCTCAAGCTCCAGCAGCTGGGCTGCGCCACGAATACCGCCCAGCGGATTTTTGATCTCATGGGCGAGATTACGAATCAGCTCCTTGTTGGCCTGGGTCTGATCCAGCAGGCGCTCTTCGCGGTCCAGCTTGAGCTGCTGCACATTGGCGCGCAGCTCGATGAGTACCGGATTCTCCGGATCGTCGATGGTGGTCACGATCATGTTCACATGGAGCGGCAACCGCGCCACCCGCTCGAGAAGGATATCCTCGCGCTTTTCATCAAACTGGCGGCTCTTGGCCTGCTCGAAGATACGGGCGATTTTGTCACCATTCATGAAAAGGTCGGACAAGCGCTGCTGGTGCAGCACCTTGAATGAGCTCTCCAGCAAGGTCTCTGCGGCGGCGTTTGCATACGCGATGCGCCCCTGCCTTTCCAGAATGATCACAGCGGAGGCCAGCAGATCCAGCCCTCCCAACGATGTCGATAAGATATTCACTCGGTCCTGAAAAAGAAAAAGGCCGCAGAGCGACCCGAATGGCACGGCTGTGCAAGCGAACTATTTTAAATTACCTATCTCTCTTTTCAGCGCTTCGATATTTTTTTCGGTTCGCTGTATGTCGTCTTTCATCTGCGCGACGCGCTCCTGATATTTCGCATAGTTGCGCTCACTGCCCAGACGCTCGGGCTCGCCATTCTGATAGTCACGGCGGAGCTCGGCGAGCCGGGACTCCTCGGTTCGTACTTCCTCCATCAGGATTTGGAAACGATCCTGGTCGCGACGTTTCTGAATCTGGCTGTCAATACGCGGGAAGGAGGGATCGAGCGCTGCAGCCTTGGCCTGCTGATTCGCGGGGGGTGCAGGAATGGTCGAGATCGCCTCCAGATCAAGCTTTCGACAGCCGCGCATATCGCCATTGTTGCGGTACTCGCGCGTTCCATTGGCTTGTACACAGACAAAGACGCCTTGCGCAATGACCGGCGCAGCAAGGACCCAGAGACTAAGGCAGGCAAGTAGGCGACTTTTCATTGGCAAGTAACCAAGGGATGATTAAAACAAGCTTGAGCAGCAGGGCCTTGTTTTTATACCAGAAAGTCGCCCAATTTTTTTATCATAAAAACAACATTTTTCCCAAAAAAGAGGCGACCGAAGCCGCCCCTCTTGTTTCGCGAACCCAGGCTCCGGATTACATCGAGTAGTACATGTCGAACTCGACTGGGTGCGTCGTCATGCGGAAACGAGTGACTTCTTGCATCTTCAGTTCGATGTAAGCATCAATCATCGTGTCGCTGAACACACCACCTCGAGTCAGGAATTCGCGATCCTTGTCCAGATACTCGAGCGCCTGATCGAGTGACGAGCACACCGTTGGGATCTGTGCATCTTCCTCAGGTGGCAAGTGGTACAGGTCTTTCGATGCGGCCTCGCCCGGATGAATTTTATTTTGCACGCCGTCCAGACCCGCCATCAGCAATGCGGCAAAGCACAGGTACGGATTGGCCAAAGGATCCGGGAAGCGTGTTTCGATGCGACGACCCTTAGGATTGGCAACGTGTGGAATACGAATTGATGCCGAGCGGTTACGTGACGAGTAAGCCAGTTTCACCGGGGCTTCGAAACCCGGTACCAGACGCTTGTACGAGTTGGTTCCCGGGTTGGTGATCGCATTGAGTGCACGCGCATGCTTGATGATGCCGCCGATATAGTACAGCGCGAAATCAGAGAGCCCCGCATAGCCGTCACCTGCGAACAGGTTCTTGCCGTCTTTCCAGACCGACTGGTGCACGTGCATGCCGGAACCGTTATCGCCAACGATGGGCTTGGGCATGAAGGTGGCTGTTTTGCCATAGTTGTGTGCAACGTTCCAGACCACATATTTCAGGGTCTGGGTCCAGTCGGCGCGCTCCACCAGCGTGGAAAACTTGGTACCAATTTCATTCTGACCGGCGCCCGCCACTTCGTGGTGGTGCACTTCGACCGGAATGCCCAGGCTTTCAAGGATCAGACACATTTCAGAGCGCATGTCCTGAAAGCTGTCCACCGGCGGTACAGGGAAGTAACCGCCCTTGACGGCGGGACGATGGCCACTGTTGCCACCCTCGATTTTCTCGCCGGTGCTCCAGGAAGCTTCCTCGGAATCGATCTTGCAGAAGGAACCCGACATGTCGACGTTCCAGCGGACGCTGTCAAATATGAAAAATTCCGGCTCGGGGCCAAAGTAAGCGGTATCACCAATACCGGAGGATTTCAGATAGGCCTCGGCACGCTTGGCTATTGAACGAGGATCGCGGTCATAGCCTTTGCCATCACTGGGCTCAACGACGTCACACTGGATGAACATCGTGGTTTCTTCCATGAACGGATCGACCCGCGCGGTGCCTGGATCGGGCATGAGCAACATGTCCGAGGCTTCAATGCCTTTCCAACCAGCGATGGAGGAGCCATCGAATGCGTGGCCCGACTCAAATTTATCCATATCGAAATGGGACACGGGTACGGTGACATGCTGCTCTTTGCCACGCGTGTCCGTAAAACGGAAATCAACGAATTTGACTTCGTTGTCCTTGACCATTTTCAATACATCAGCGGCCGACGTTGACATGCGGATCTCCTAAAAGTTGCGAAGTGATTAACGGGATTAAGCTGTGGGCTGACCTGACGCAAACCGCTTGAACCTGCGGTGCGAGGCATGACAATGCCACTGAGACTTGACCCGCGATGATAGCAGATTCCATGCCATAAACTAGCTGGCGCCAAGGCTCGGTTCAAACCCATGACGAATCAAAATTACCAGACAGAATCGAGCTTTTACGGGGTTCACCGAAAAATCGCGGCTGCCGCTGATTCACCAATAAAGTGCGTTTTAGGAAAACTGCACCCTATTGGTGCTTTTTTATGCGCCTCTCGGCTTGGCACTCAACCGCCAGAGCGCGTTGACCCCACAAGAAACTTATTGGCTAGTACGAGGCCATTGGGACGGGGAGCGCATGGATGTGCGAACTCAGGCAGAACCCGACCAGGACGGACGAGTCATGGCGCGTGATCGCAACGAGTGAGGCCACCGCAAAACGATGGTTGGTAGTTGCATGCAAAACCTGACTTGGGTGGATGGATGGATGAATGAATGGGTGGGTGGGTGCCTGACTCATCATTTGCAGAACACCCTGTGCAAAAACTCACTCCTCTTCGTCCGGCACTGCGGATGACGTGCACCGGCTGGCATCGTGTGACAGAAAATTCGCTGCAATACCAAACCAGGCATCACTCGGAATAAGTCGCTCCGCGACCCGAACCAACTCTTCCTCTCGCGCCAATCGTCGATAAAAATTTGAACAACACAACTCAAGCGAGGAACAGACTTCCTCCACGAGCACCCTGCCCTGACGCAACCCTTCCTGAATTCTTTCGCCTAGCGATCTCAGCAGTGAGTTGCTATGCGCGCCCAAAGATTCGATTTCATCCAGCAATGGATCTGCCTCGTGCGTTAGCTTGCGCAGCGCAGGAATCAGAAACACTTGTATTTTTCGCTCACAATAATATTGTTCAAACTGAGATAACTGATGCAGCATGTTTTCAAAATCTATTTTGCTTGCACCCTTGATATTGCGGATGCCATTCATGATGTACTGCTGTATGGAAGAAAAAGTCCAGCGAGCTTTTTTGTGCTCCACTCTTAGTGCGACAATAGAATAGGTAACAGTCAGCATAGTCGTGTCCGATCAAATTCGATAGTTTCCTCCTGCGTGACGAATGCCCGCATTGGAAATGGATTAGGTAGATGGTGCGGAGAAGACCGCGAAGACACGCTTAGTATAGAAACAACAAAGCAATGCGCAGTTGATACAGCGCAAATGTCCATCAGGCTGCCAGATCAAGTGTGCGCCTGCGATGCCCTGCAGCCGCTGCAAACGCTGGGCAATCAGTACGGCGACACCGACAACAGGAAGATCAGGTGACTTTCACCGCATGCTCGCGAGTCGAGTGAAAGGTCACCCCAGGCCAGCGCTCTTGTGTGAGCTTGAGATTGACGCCCGAACTCGCCAGATAGGCCAAATTACCTGCCGCATCGTGAGAGAGATTGGCACCCGCTGAGGATCTTTCAAACTCAGCGAGCATGCGCTTGTCATCACACGAGACCCAGCGGGCACTGCTGATACTAGTACCTTCGAACACGGCATCCACGCCATATTCGTTCATCAACCGGCTAGCGACCACTTCGAACTGCAGTACGCCCACCGCGCCCAGCACCAGATCACCACCGGTCACGGGCTTGAAAACCTGAACCGCCCCCTCCTCGCCCAGTTGCTGCAGACCTTTGTGAAGCTGCTTGATCTTGAGCGGATTACGAATGCGCACAGAGCGAAAAAAATCTGGCGCAAAATAAGGAATACCTGTGAACTGAAGCAATTCTCCTTCGGAGAAGCTGTCGCCAATCTGCATGTTGCCGTGGTTGGGCAGACCGATGATGTCGCCCGCATAAGCTTCTTCAACCTGCTCGCGACTCGACGCCATGAAGGTCACGACTGACGATAATTTCACATCGCGCTCCAGTCGCAGATGACGTACCTTCATGCCGCGCTCGAAACGCCCGGAACACACGCGCAGAAACGCGATACGGTCACGGTGCGCAGGATCCATGTTGGCTTGAATTTTAAATATAAAACCCGAAAAAGGCACCTCGGCAGGTGCAACACTGCGAACGCTTGCATCGCGCTCGCGAGGTGGCTGCGCCCAATCCAGCAGGGCATTGAGGATTTCACGCACACCGAAATTGTTGATCGCAGAACCAAAGAACACCGGGGTCTGTTTCCCCGCCAAAAATGCATCAAGCTCGAAGGGATGCGAGGCGCCATGTACGAGCTCGACTTCCATTTTCAGTTGCTCGATTTCGAGAGGGAACATTTCGGCCAGTCGGGGATTGTCGATACCCTTGATGATTTCGAATTCCTGATCGGCGCGTTCGCTGCCTGCCGCAAACAGCATGATCTCGTCACGCATCAGGTGGTAGACACCTCGGAATGATTTGCCCATGCCTATGGGCCAGGTTACGGGGGCACACTGAATCTCCAGTACCGACTCAAGTTCATCAAGCAGCTCAAGAGGATCGCGCGTTTCGCGATCCATCTTGTTCATGAACGTGATGATGGGCGTGTTACGCATACGGCAGACATTGAGCAATTTGATGGTCTGGGCTTCCACGCCCTTGGCAGCATCAATCACCATCAATGCAGAATCCACTGCTGTCAGCACACGATAAGTATCTTCCGAAAAATCCTGGTGACCCGGCGTGTCAAGAAGATTGACCACATGGTCGCGATACTCGAACTGCATCACGGAGCTGGCAACAGAAATACCACGCTGCTTTTCGATTTCCATCCAGTCCGATGTCGCATGGCGACCGCTCTTGCGCGCCTTGACCGTGCCGGCCAGTTGGATCGCGCCAGAAAACAAGAGCAACTTTTCCGTCAGCGTGGTCTTGCCTGCATCGGGGTGAGAAATAATGCCAAAGGTGCGGCGACGCGCCACCTCGCGCGCAATATGCTCTCGCGACAGACTTGGCGACGGCAAGGCTGCGCCTTGCTCGGTCAACTGGATTTCGGTGTTGCTGGACATGGAGTAAATGGCTTTGACAGATGCTAACCCCTTAGTTTAACCGCAAAGTAAATTAGCCTGAGAGACCGCGAATCTCCGCGTGGCAACTGGCGAGATTGACCAGACCCGACCCACGGCTGGGCGCACCTGAACTCCGCAAGACTCCCGCATCTAAAGATGCATGACAAAATTTACAGCAGCTGAAACTCTGGCCGTGGAAAGTTCCACGGAGTCCATCTATGCGGATTGCATACCGCCCTTTGTCGAGCGAGGGCTCGAAGATCTCTACGGCAGCTTGTACGCATCCCTTCCCCAACTGCAGTGCGACGATCTCACGCAAGTACATACTTATGCCGCCTGGCGCGATGATCGGCTGTCTGCGATCTTGTTGTATTGCCTTGATGGCTCTCAAATCAGAGTGATCAACGAAGGCATGTACCTGCCACCGGAGGAGCTCGACCGCTTTGCCAACACGCTTTTTGCGCACTACGCAAAGGTCTCCGTGATCAGCTTGCACGCACAATCCGTCAGCCAGAGGACACCACAACGCCCTTATACCCGCATGGCGGTAACCGAAGATATCGTGATCGACCTGCCCGGCGATGAGCAAAGCTATCTCGCACAAATGGGAAAATCGAGTCGAAAGTCCCTCAAACAGCATTTATTGAAAGCACGAAATGAACTTCCCGGCTTTCACCATACGGTGGTGACTGGTGAAGCAATCAGCGAAACACTGGTGGAACAGATCATCGGCTTCAATCATGCGCGCATGGCACACAAGCAGCGTCGTTCTGCCATTGATGAAAAAGCGCGTACGCATCTGATGCGCTTGTTACGTGCTCGTGGCTGGGTAGGTGTCATCAGTGGCAGTGATCGCATTTGCGCCGGCACACTAGCTTGTCGCTTTGGCGATGCCGTGTATTCGATGGTGAATGCCCATGATCCGCAGTACAACGGGTACAGCATGGGCAATCTCAGTCGCTACCTTTTGATCAATGCATCCATACGGGCGGGCGTACATCGGTTTCACCTGCTGGGCGGTCAATTATCAACCAAGCGCAAAGCACTGGGAAGACGACACAAGCTCTACGACATTCGCCTCTATCGGTCGCAGCTATTCATGGCAAAAGATCTACTCAATCTTGCCCTTCTCGCGAGAAAGTCGCTGGTCTATCGCCTCAGAACCTGGCTGGAAGATCTTCACACACAAGCGCATCCCGGAAAGATCGCACACACTGTCTTGTCTCTGCAAAAAGCGCTGCGCGCTACCCGCAGTCACCTGCGCCGGTTATCCGGTTCGTCCGTATAGCTCAGTGCTTCAATGGGGACCGGAAGCAACCAGTAAACTGCAGCGCAGTTTTTCAACCAGCAGCGTATCGGTACTGCCGCGCCACCAGCGCAACGCCAGCGGCTTTTGACGAGAATGGCCGACGATCACCAGTTCAACCTGCAACTGATGCGCCAGCTCTTCGATTGTCGTAACCGGCTCACCCACTTCCAAATGACGCGTCACCTTCAATCCGCCTGCGGTCAGCAGGCTGGCACCCGCTTCCAGCTCTTTTTCCATTTTTTCGCGCTCGGCAGCGAGTCCCTCCTCCACGCTGAGCACGGCAGCGGCAGCGAATTCACCCACCAGCAGGTAGGGCGGCGGACTCACCACCACCAGCAAATGTATCTGCGCCGACGGAGAGGGTGATAGTCGCAGACATTCCTCCAAAGCCAGCCGACTCTCGGGACTGCCGTTATAAGCCACCAGAATGTTCTGATACATCGATATCTCCCGGGTAGTCGGTAAGCATTCAGCGGCGTTTCAGCCGTTTTTATCCAAAAAAACGTTTAAACACTAAATACGTGCTGACACGTCCTTGATTTTTTGGTCTCGGCGTCACGCCGCACCGCACGGCTGGGCTGGCCCGCCATAAAACGCGAATTGACTCAGCATCGGCCTAAGCTACACCAAGAGACTCGCCCGGGCAATTCCCTACCGGTCAGGTAATTTGTGCACAGTTTCAGTGGATAGCTTTGTGGATAAGCAGGCGGATTGCTGACCAAATCATTGATTTCTATCGATATTCTGCAGTTGATCGAGATCAGGTCAATCGGTGGATATCCGGCAATGACGCGAAAAAAAACCCGACGAGACCAGGAGTCTGTCGGGTTAAATCCATCCTTATGAGAAGGCTGGAGGAGACAGGTGGAACTATATCAACCGCCCCCACCCAGGTCTGCTTTCGATTGGTGATGCCAGATATGTGTCTGAGTGATGACTTGTAAAAAACAGAACATGGAAAGTATATATGGGCATCACTTGGGGGCAGCCGAAGTCAGAAAAAACAAGCCCGCCAGGCAGCTTGCATGGCGGGCTTATGTCTCCCCTCGCTCTTCTGGCGATAGATTTTTTTATTACAGCGACGTGATTGTGCCGACTATGGCGGCTGCCGTCATCTTGCGCTGCACCATCCGCGGCAGGACGAACCAATTAATCGCACAGTCTCACGCCACCCAAGCCATCTGACGCAGCAAGGGACTGACCCGGTAGCGCTCGCCGCGATACGCCTGAAACAAATGATCGAGCGTCACAATGACACGCTGCGGACCCAGCAGCTGCAGCCATTCAAAAGGTCCCGCGGGATAGTTCACGCCGAGTTTCATCGCCAGATCTGCTGCTGGCTCGGTGCAAACACCTTGCCAGACCGCGTCACAGGCTTCATTGATCAGCATGGCCACCGTTCGCGCGACGACCAGGCCCGGCACATCCCTCAGGATGACTGCCTCCAGGCCCGCCTGATTCAGCGCAGCCCCAACCTGCTGCCGCGATGCCTCGGACATGCGCGGCGCACAGGACACTGCGATCGCATTGCCCGACTCGCTGAGGAGCGGCCAGTCGATGACACCCAGCGAGTCTATCCCCAGCTCATGAGACAGCTGCGCAGCGCAACGGCCATCGCTGAACCTGAGCTGCACATCGCCGATCACCACACCCGACCAGGATGCTTCCAGCTGATAGTCGATGCGCAGCCCGCGCTGAATGAAAAAATCCGCAAGATGCGTAGAGATGGCATCGTTACCAGCAACTGCAACCCTGGCGGGTGCAACCAAAGGCAATGCAGCCGGTTCGGGCACCGCACTCGGCGTGCCCTCGTAAAAACCTTTGCCCACCTTGCGTCCGAGCCGGCCACCATCCAGCAGCGCTTTTTGCACCAGTGAGGGTTGATAGCGACGGTCACCATAATTGGCTTCAAACACCGAGGTCGTCACCGCGTAGTTGACATCGTGACCTATCAAATCCATCACCTCGCAAGGGCCCATACGAAAGCCAATGCTGCGCATCGCGCGATCGATTTGTGCCGGTGTGGCTGCCTGCTCCTGCAATAGCTGCAAAGTCTCGGCGTAAAAAGGTCGTGCGATACGATTGACAATAAAACCCGGTGTCGATGCCGCACGCACAGCCGTCTTGCCCCAGCGCTCAGACAGCGCCGCCAGCGTATCCAGCACATCCGCCTGCGTCTCCGCACCCGCGATGACTTCCACCAGTTTCATCAGCGGCACAGGATTAAAGAAATGCATACCCGCCAGCCGACCGGGATGCTGCATGCCATTCGCAATGGCCGTAACAGAAATCGATGAGGTATTCGTCGCCAGAATCGCAGCGGGTTGGACATGCTGCTCAAGACTGCGCATCAATTGCTGCTTGATCTGCAGGTTTTCAACGATCGCCTCAATGACCAGCGATGCATCCGCCATCGCATCGAGCTTGTCGACCGGCTGCAGCCGCGCTATCGAAGCGATGCGGTCTTCTTCTTTGAGGCGACCTTTTTCTACCAGCGTGGTCAGCGCCTTCTCAATCCGAGTGATTGCAGCAGCAGCAGCACCTTGATTGGTGTCCATCAGCCGAACCGGATGGCCATGCATTGCTGCAAGCTGCGCGATACCCGCGCCCATGGTGCCTGCACCAATGACACCGATCACGGCTGTTTTTTCTATTGGAGGAAAGCGCATCGTGACTCAGTAGGTTTCAACATGAAAGCGACCTTCGGCCACCATATTCGGATGCAGAAAAGTCCAGTCAAAACCGGCGCCATCACAGATCTCGCGCAGGGCCGCCATCACACCGGCTTCCATGCCGCGCAATCCGCAGATATAGATATAGGTATCCGAGCGCAGCAACCGCGCCACGTCCTTGCCGTGTTCACGCAATTTGTCCTGAACATAGGTGCGCGGTTCACCATCGACACGTGAAAATGCCAAATGACTCGTGATGAGACTGTCAGGCAGTTTGCGCAAGGGTCCGAAGTAAGGCAGCTCTTCCGGCGCTCTGGCACCGAAGAACAGCATCAGCTTGCCAGCCACCGGATTCCCTTGTGCCGCCAGACGCCGGCGATACTCCGTCATCGCCCGCATCGGTGCCGCACCGGTACCCGTGCAAATCATCAGCAGATTGGAACCTGCATGATTGGGCATGAGGAAGCTGCTGCCATAGGGTCCGGTCACCAATACCTTGTCGCCCTTGTTCAGATCGCACAAATAATTGGATGCGACCCCTTTGATCGCCTGACCTTGCGGATCAACGATCACGCGCTTGACGGTCAGCGAAAGATTATTGTGCCCCTGCCGTTCGCCGTCACGCGGACTGGCAATGGAATACAAGCGCAGATAATGCGGCTTGCCCGATGCATCCGTGCCCGGGGGAATGATGCCTATCGATTGGCCTTCAAGTACCGGAAATACCTGGTTGCCAAAGTCCAGCACGATGTGACGAATATCACTCTCCGCATCTGCCTCCGTCAGACGAAAATTACCCGCCACCGTCGCTGTCAGCGGATTTTTTACGTCATGCAAATGTATCTGCGGTTGAGCAGCCGAGCGCGGCGCAATCAGGGAGGCGCCTGAGGTGGCTGCATTCTGTTGAACCGCATCGCTGGAGACTGCTGGCAGCATCGCATCTGCATCAATCTCCTGCTGGGGTGGCAGCTCATCCCAGGTGAGCTGATCCTCAACGCTGTAGGCCGCCACTTTCGCGATGGTGCGCCAGTGATCAATCGATCCCGTCGGACATGGCGGCACACAGGCATTGCAGCCATTGCAGATATTCGGGTCGACCACGTAGTTGCGATCGTCATGCGTGATTGCATCAATCGGACAAGTCTCTTCGCAGGTATTGCAGCGTATGCATACCTCGGGGTCGATCAGGTGCTGACGGATCAGCAGCTCGGATTCAGAGGCACCCATCAGCGTCAGTTGAAGCGAACGTAGTCAAAATCCACTGCCTGACGATTGATGCCTGTCGGTGGCGGCGCGATCCAGTTGGCCATCTTGCCCGGCTCGATCACCCGACCCATCAGCGACGCCACATAGGCGCGGTCTTCTTCGGTAGGCAACCAGCTGCGTGCGTGGGTTTGCCATTCCGCTTCGGAAATCACTTGTCCTTCCGGTGACACGCGCAGCCCCGAAAAACTGCCGATATGACGATTGAAGGCCTTGTGAGGCGCTTGCAAGCGGAATGCCAAACCTGCTTTTTCTATCACCTTGTTCCAGCGATTGATGCCGGCAACGGAGTCTTTAATGTAATCATCGCGCAGCACTTCATTGAGTGAATTGAGCATCGGCACTTCACGCTCGACAAGCTTGCCATCTTTGACCTCAAGAATGCGGTAATGGTCGCCCTTGAGGACATGATCATCCGTGCGCTTGGTCTCTTCGTAGCGACCCTTCAAGCCCGAGCTGTAAAAAGTCGCGGCATTCGATGACTGGTCTGCGCCAAACAGATCAATAGTGACGCTGAAATGGAAATTCAAATAGCGCTGTATGGTCGGCAAATCAATCACACCGTGACGACGTACCTGCTCGGGATCTTCAATACCGTGCTGCTTCATGATCTCGCAGGTGCGCAGTATGGTGCGCGAAATACCCGATTCTCCGACGAACATGTGATGCGCCTCTTCGGTCAGCATGAAGCGGCAGGTGCGCGAGAGCGGATCGAAGCCCGACTCAGCCAATGCGCACAACTGAAACTTGCCATCGCGATCAGTGAAGTAAGTAAACATGTAAAACGCCAGCCAGTCCGGCGTCTCTTCATTGAAGGCCTCGAGAATACGTGGATTGTCCTGATCGCCTGAATTCCGGTGCAGCAGTGACTCGGCTTCCTCGCGGCCATCACGACCAAAATATTTGTGCAGCAGGTATACCATCGCCCACAGATGACGACCCTCTTCCACATTGATCTGAAAAAGATTACGCAAGTCATATTGCGATGGCGCGGTCAGACCCAGATGGCGCTGCTGCTCGACCGAGGCCGGCTCGGTATCGCCTTGGGTGACGATAATGCGGCGCAGATTCGCTCGATGCTCGCCGGGCACATCCTGCCAGACCGCTTCACCTTTGTGTTCGCCAAAATGCACCTTGCGCTCCTGATCCTGAGCTGCAAGAAAAATACCCCAGCGATAGTCTGGCATCTTCACATGACCGAACTGTGCCCAGCCCTCAGGCGTGGTGTTGATGGCGGTGCGCAGATACACATCAAAGCCTTGCGAGCCATCCGGGCCCATGTCATTCCACCACTGTAGATAATTCGGCTGCCAGTGCTCAAGCGCACGCTGCAAGGCCCGGTCTTCCGACAGGTTGACGTTGTTCGGAATTTTTTCGCTGTAGTCAATCGCGCTCACGTTATGTCCTCGTTATCTTGGTGGGTTCGTTATGTGGATTTTTTCAAAATCTGCTGGGCTATCGCTGTCAGGTAGCTTCGTCGTCATCATCTTCAAAGTCATCGGTTACTCAGAAACGACGCTGGATTACTGCATGGATTTCATGATCGACTCAAAATAAGCTCTTCTTAAACACGTTCGAAATCAAACTTGGCTTTGGTACCGCTACCGTAGACTTTCAATGCCCCAAGCTCGCCCACCGCATTCGGGCGATTGAAAATCCAGTTCTGCCAGGCAGACAAGCGCCCAAACACGCGCGTGGCCATGTTCTCCTTGCCATTGAAACGCAGGTTTGCTTCCAAACCTGTCAGTGCATCCGGTGACATGCTGGCGCGCTCTTCCAGCGCCATGCGGACTTCATCCGCCCAGTCGATATCATCAGGATTCGAGGTAATCAGCCCCAGCTGCATCGCCGTATCGGCGTCCAATGCATTACCGATCTGGGCACGAGCGGGCGAGAGTTGCGCTTCCTCATCATAGAAACGTCTGGACAGGCGGGACTGCCCGGTGATCATGGGAAGCAAACCGAAATTCATGTCGGAGAGCACGAGCCTCGGCGCTGAATCGGGATGATCGGGTAACGCGAGCATGTAGCTGCGGTCAGCGGCAAACGCCAGCTCGGCCAGCGTGCCGGCAAAGCATGACCCCTCATCGATCAGCGCGAACAAACTGCGTGAGGACACATCAATGCGAGCAAAGGTGCGACGCAGCAGCCCGATGGTTTCGCGTACCAGCCAGTGCGACTGGTGCGCAACCAGCACGGCATCGCAGGCGAGTACTTTGGCTGCATCACCCTCAGTCTTCAACAGCCACGTACCGACATCAATCACATTCGTTCGCAGGTGCAGTATGGCGTCATCCAACTCACGCGCCATTTGCAGTGGCCACCAGTAAACGCCCGCCGCCTCGATATCGGTGATCCCTGTTGGTTGGTCTGTGGTGGGTGCTTTCACGGTCAACGTGACCGTGCGTGCATTGCGGTCTATCCTGGCTGAGACAAATTCATAATCAACGCCATCGTCTGACAATGTACGCGAGAGTGCCGCCAGCTTGACGCCCTGTGCGTTCGCGGGGCGCTCGCTCTGCTCGGCCAGTTTCAGCGCATGGGCTCGAACGGTCTCTGCAAAGACAGCCGGCTTGGCGATTTCGTCAACCAACTTCCAGTCTTTTGCCTTTTGTCCGCGCACCCCCTCGGAGGTCGTGCAAAAAATATCTGCGAGGTCGTGCCTGACCTTGCGCTTGTCGGTCAGTCGCGTGAGCCCACCCGTGCCGGGCAAGACACCGAGCAGCGGCACTTCGGGCAAGCTCACTGCCGAGGAGCGGTCATCTATCAGGAGGATCTCGTCACAGGCCGCAGCCAGCTCATAGCCACCACCGGCGCAAGCGCCATTGACGGCTGCAAGAAATTTCAGCCCGCCATGCTGGCTGGAGTCCTCCAGACCATTGCGTGTCTCATTGGTGAATTTGCAGAAATTGACCTTCCATGCATGCGAAGATTTGCCTAGCATGAAGATGTTCGCGCCCGAACAAAATATGCGATCGCGTCCGCCAGTGATGATTACTGTCCGCACTTGAGGGTGCTCGAAACGAATCCGCTGGACAGCGTCATACAGCTCGATATCGACGCCCAGATCATAAGAATTGAGTTTGAGCTTGTAGCCTTCGCGAAGCCCGCCGTCCTCATCGACTTTCATCGTCAGGGTAGCAATCGGCGCACCCTGCCCGTCGATCTCCAGCGTCCAGTGCCGGTACTGGTCGGGAGACGTCGCATAGTTAACGGTAAATGGGGCGGTCATGGCTGGTTTAGTTGCAATATTGTGCACTTAATATTTGAATAGGCACTATATTGCATTACAGAGGGCGCGTCAATGTCGCAGCTTATCCATTGAAAATGGGAGAAATGGGCGCGCTGGGCTGGTTTGTATGGGGGTGGCGATAACCGCTCACTAAATCGGAAATGCCCACCAGTCATTCGTTTTAGATCAAACTTGCTGGATTGACACTGCGTAGAATCGTGTCGGTCAACGGCATCACCATGACATGAATATCACCCTCTTTTACCACCAACTTTTAAAGAGTCATTCATGAAACCTATCAGCCGCTCTGTTTCAAACACTCTGCCACCTCAACCAGTGCACCTCGCTGACGATACCGCGCCCCCCAAGATGCCTGCTATGAAAGAAAGACCAAATACTTACAGGACATTTCTCAATGACTTGCCTGAACGAGTCACTATTGTCGAAGTGGGTGCGCGGGATGGCTTGCAAAACGAACCAAAAACGGTTCCCAACCATGTCAAGATCGAATTAATCAACCGCTATACCCAGGCCGGATTCAAAAAAATTGAAGTGGGATCTTTTGTTTCGCCCGATTGGGTGCCTCAAATGGCGGGTTCGGCTGAGGTACTGGCAGGGATCACTCACAAAGAAGGCGTGGAGTATTCCGTCTTGGTGCCCAATATGAAAGGCTTTAAAGCCGCAGTCGCAGGCGAATTTTTGCCTGAAAAAATAGTGATCTTCGGCTCAGCGTCTGAAGTATTTTCCAAAAAAAATATCAATTGCTCGAAAGCGGAATCGATGGAGCGCTTTAGCGAGGTTGCGCGGAAGACCAAGGAATACGGCATGCAGTTACGCGGCACGGTCAGCTGTGCATTTGGCTTTTATGGCGATACCGTCACGCTGGAAGACGTGACCGACGTTGTGGCCAATTTCCGCGAGCTTGACTGTGATGATATTAATATTGCCGACACCATTGGCGTGGCAACACCCAACCATGTGTACACCCTTCTGGAGCACCTCAAGGATGAGGTTCCAGTCAACCAGCTCTCCCTGCATTTTCACGATACTTATGGACAAGGCATGGGGAATATCTGCGCCAGCCTTCAAGCGGGCGTAACGACTTTCGATTCTTCAGTCGCTGGCCTTGGAGGCTGCCCCTATGCCAAAGGCGCTACCGGCAATGTCGCGACGGAAGACGTGCTTTATTTGCTGCACGAATTGGGAATCAAGACAGGGGTCGATTTAAATGCAGTCGCTGATACGGGTCGATTTATTCTGGATCAACTTGGCCGCAAATCGGGAAGCCGGGTTGGGGATGCCATCATCGCAAAGCGTGAACCGACGATAAAACCTGGAGCGGCAAAACTCTGACCTCAAAACATTGATTTAGAAGGAAGCCGCCGGTGATGACCACAAGCAGCCATGGATCTCAGATTGCCCCGGCTTCCTGCAAAGCTTTCGCAGCGTCCATTTTTCCCATCTCCAGCGCCAACTGAAGCGGCGTATCGCCTTCCTTGCTCCGGATATTTAAATCTGCCCCCTTGGCCACCAAAATTGGAATCAGCTCGCTTCGATCAAGCCCCACTGCGTAATGTAACGCGGAGTATTCTTGCTCTCCGCCCAATGCATTGATTTCTAAAAGCGGCGATTCAAGTAATGCTGAAATACAATCATTGTTTGCGAAGGCTATAGCGTAATGCAGGAAGTTAAATTTTTCATTTTTTTCAACGAAGTATAAATTAGGATTCGCACCTCCACTAATTAAACTTTTGACTGCATCGACCATTCCCGATGTCAACGCATAGTGCAGTGGGCTATCGCCCTTGTTATTTTCAGTATTTGTGTCTAGATATTGGGCGATACAAAAATTGATTACATCCATATCCTCAGACTTTATAGCTTTGTGCAACAGACTATTTCCTTTATGGTCTTTCGTCTCAAATGACCATCTATTATTTTTAAGAAAAATTAATTTATCCATCACATCTCTTTTTGACTTGATCGCATAAAAAGCCGCTTCCGGATGAGGAGAAAACCAAATTATCTTGCCAAATTTTTCCTCAGTTTTCTGGACGGAATTAAAACTTCCATGCATTAATTTTTCGTCTAAAACACGTGAAGCCTTCGTTTGAAGCCAACCAACAACAAGCTTATTGAGAATCAGGCACTGTGGCTTAGATTTAAGTACTGGAAAATAAATTGATTTTTCTGATGTTATAACCGACACACTCGAACCGCTGACTACCGCCACATGCTCTGCAATTTTTTCGGGTCCCGGTAACTCCAACCGGTTCCAGTGATAATGACCTATCAAATCGATCACCGCGAGAAAAGTTACCTGGGCATCCTGTTTGAAGACGCTTTTCCGGCCACCGTAGGCAGCATAAGTAAACCCATCACCGGCAACCAAATCCATGCAGCGCTTCGCCTTACAAGCCGAAAGATGAATCTGCCCCTTGAACGTAACTCCATCGCCAGCAATATTCCGAATACGCGACATCAACCAATGAAAATCAACTTCCAATGCACCATCCATGACGCTGAGCAGATAGGGTTTAATCGACAAGGCTGAGCTATTACTCGCCCTGTCTGAATTAGTCTGATTATTTTCCAAGGATGATTCATCATCATCCGATGCCAGATCATCGCCACTATGCATACTAATAAACATCTTGATTTCACCGCTGATACACCAATTTTTATGTAATTGCGCGAGCTTTGCCTCCAGATCGCATTGTTTTTCATGGCGATCTTGGCCCTCAATATTGCCAAGCTCAAACAGGCCAGCATTCAGCTGGTGCCGACGAAAGCTCTCCTCTATCGCTTCAACTTCTTCCGGAAAATCTTTCCTGGAGGTGATGTACAACACCTGCAGTGGCTCACCAGGCCGTGCGTTTGGACCGAGATCGACGGCAGGTATGGATGCACTTGGCTGAACTGTCTGAGTTGCGTTGTTGAGTGAACTGGCTCGCGCCAGGTGAGATATCGGTAGATGGGTAGCGTTCATGGGCGAATGATGTATCTGGAATCCGGTGAGTAAAAAAGCGCGTTCTTTCGCAATTCGACGGCAGATCAAAGAAAGCAAGTGTCTTTGAGTGTGGGGGATATGTGCAGGCAGATCGCTAATGGTTCCCTACAGACACATCAGAAAGACATCAGAAGGGAATTTCCAACATGCGCACTGGATTTTTATGTGGTGTGTGCGTCGCACCGCCGTATATTCAGAACAGACAGGCGGTAATTTCAGGACGACAGAAGGCCGGAGAGCCGATTGAACGCAACATCAAGCGTCATGTCGCTGGTGTCAAACAGATGATCTGCTTTTGAATAAAATTGCGCTCGGCTTTCTAGAATGCGCTTCAAGTCCTCCATAGCCTCCCGGTTGCCGGACATGGGGCGACGGTCGCCCTGTGCCAGTACGCGGTTCATGTGCTCCTCCGGCGAAGCCCTGAGCCAGACGGTATAGCAATGCGAGAGCAGCATATTAAAGGTGGCTGGTTCGGAGACGATGCCGCCGGGTGTTGCGATCACGACCTGTGCGTGATGCCGAATGACTTCTTCCAGCGCCCTTTGTTCATAGCGACGATAAGCTGTCTGACCGTACAAGGCATGAATCTCCGCGATACTGCAACCCGCGATCTGCTCAATTTGCGCTGACAATTCAATAAAAGGCACATTCAAATGCTTGCCCAGCAAGCGCCCCAGACTGGATTTCCCTGCGCCGCGCAATCCGACCAGCGCAATCCGCTGACGACGCGAGCTTTCGCTGGCTGGCGCATCGAACAATTCACTCAGTGCCGCGCGAGCTTGAGCCAATGCCTCATCGCTGCGACCACGCAGGATTTCACGAATCATTAGCCAGTCGGGTGAGGAAGCGGTTTCGTCACCCGTCATTTCGGCCAATGAGCAATTCAGCACTGTGCATAGCTGACGCAGAAACTGGATGGACGCATTGCCCACGCCCGACTCCACGTTAGCCACATGGCGCTCCGATACCTCAGCGAGCTTGGCCAGCGCCTTGCGGGTGAGCCCGCGCCGGGCACGCAGCAGCTTGAGCCGCTCGCCTAGCGCTGCCAGAAAGGGATCTTTGTCAGAATCGGTCGGTGTTATCGTCATGAGGTGAAGTAATGAAGGCCTGTATTGGCCTTGGCTTGACGCAAGCAAGATATTGCACTTACACTAAAATTTGATGCATTATAAATTCATTACGACAAACGCAGCAATCCTGTGAGCTACCGAAAAGCCAGCAATCGTTCATAAAACGACCTGTTCATAAAAGACGACACAGGCGCAGCCGGTCACACTTCTCCAGACATTCTTTTTTAACCAACTCTGATCTCATGACGACCTTCCTCTCGAATTACCTTGGTGGCCAATGGCAATCACCCGCCCCGGCAGTGCACACCCTGCTCGACCCCATCACCGGCGAAGCGCTGGCACAAACCGGCGGCGCAGCGACCGGGCTGCCGCAGGCTTTTGAGTTCGCACGCAGGGAAGGCGGCCAGGCGCTCAAGGCCATGAGCTTTGCGCAACGGGCCGCGATGCTCTCAGAGATGGTCAAGCTGATGCAATCCAAACGAGATGAGTACTACGCCATCTCGCTGGCGAACTCAGGCACCACGAAGGCCGACTCTGGCATTGATGTCGACGGTGGCCTATTCACGCTCGGCTACTACGCAAAGCTGGGCGCCGGTTTGGGCGATGCAAAGACACTCACGGACGGCGCTGCCGCCGTCATGTCAAAAGACCAGTTATTCCAATCACAGCACCTGATGGTGCCGGTGCGTGGTCTGGCGCTCTTCATCAATGCATTCAATTTTCCGAGCTGGGGTTTGTGGGAGAAAGCCGCACCCGCGCTGCTGTCCGGTGTGCCCGTCGTGATCAAGCCCGCGACCGTGACCGCGTGGCTTACCCACCGCATGGTGGCGGATGTGATTGAAGCAGGGCTGCTGCCACCGGGTGCGCTCTCGATTGTCTGTGGCAATTCCAACGGGCTGATGGATGCACTCACACCCTTTGATGTGATGTCGTTTACTGGCTCCGCTGACACCGCCACCAAAATCCGCAGTCACTCATCCATAGCACGCGATTCGGTGCGCGTGAACATTGAAGCCGATAGTCTCAACGTCACGATACTCGGCGAAGACGCAGCACCGGGCACTGAGGCATTCAATCTGTATGTCGACAATCTGGTGCGCGACATGACCATCAAGAGCGGTCAGCGTTGCACTGCACCGCGCCGCGCACTGGTCCCCAAAGGCTACATGCATGCCGTTGCCGAAGCAGCTGCCGGCAAACTCGCCGCCATCCGCACCGGCAATCCACGTCATGCCGAGACTGGCATGGGTGCACTGGTCAGCCGCGAGCAATACGACAGTGTTCAGGCCGGTCTGGCTCAACTCAAGATCGAATCCAGCACCCTGTTTGACGGCAGCGCACAACCGCTGCTGGATGCCGATGAGCGTTCCGCCTGCGTCGCCCCCACCCTGCTGGGTGTACGCGATACCGATGCCGCCACGCGGGTTCATGAGCTCGAAGTGTTCGGCCCGGTGTCTTCCTTGATGGGATACCGCGATCTCGCCCATGCGATGGATATTGCCCATCGCGGATTGGGCTCGCTGGTGGCCTCCGTCTACAGCGCTGACAACGCATGGATGGCCAGTGCGGCGCAGGAACTGGCGGGCTCGCATGGTCGTGTCCATCTGGTGAGCCCGGAAGTCGCCAAGACACATACCGGCCATGGCAATGTGATGCCTGCATCGATCCATGGCGGTCCCGGACGTGCCGGTGGCGGTGAAGAGCTGGGCGGCTTGCGCGCGCTGGCGTTCTATCATCGCAAAAGTGCGATACAAGGCCCCAGCGCCGCGCTGGATATCGCGAAACAAAACAGCACACCACTGAGTTACTGAAGCGTTTTGACGACATGGGCAGTCGCTACAGGGGCGGCTCTGCATGTCGGTGCAACCGCGATAAAGCGCCCTCATTAAAAAAGCGCTTGTCGCAACAGGAGACAGGCATGACCGCAGCGCGACCATCGCTTCCCGTGCGATTCAACTTCGCACGTCACACCCTTCGTCTGAACGCCAGACGCAAACAGCGCCTGGCTTATCGTGATGACCATCATGACCTGAGCTACGGCGAACTCGATGAACGCGTGCGCCGCTTTGCTGCCGGCTTGCAGCATCAGGGCATACAGCCAGAACAACGCATCCTGCTCGTCATGCAGGACAGCATTGATCTGCCCGTTGCATTTCTCGGCGCGTTGTTTGCCGGGGTAGTACCGGTGCCAGTGAACACCCTTCTGCCAGCGACGAACTACGCCTACATGCTTGAGCACTGTGATGCCAAGCTGATCATCACCTCAGCCAGCGTGCTGCCTGCAGTGAAGGACGCAATGGCACAGGCAGGGCGTCAGATTCCCGTGGTGATATCAGGCGCAACCACAGGCTATCAAGAGGCCTCGGCTACCGCGAGCGCCTTGCACTTCGATACCTTGATTGATGTTGATCCGCTCCCCGACGATGGCCACGCTGACACGCATGCCGATCAGTTTGCCTTCTGGTTGTATTCCAGCGGCTCGACAGGCCAACCCAAAGGCGCGGTGCACTCGCATGCGAATCTGTACTGGACTGCAGAGCTGTATGGAAAACCCATCCTGCAATTGCAGGAAAACGATCTCGTATTTTCAGCGGCCAAATTGTTCTTTGCCTACGGGCTGGGTAATGCGCTGACCTTCCCCTTGTCCGTCGGCGCGAGCACGCTGCTGATGGCCGAGCGGGCCACACCGGAAGCCGTATCTCAACGCCTGCGGACACATCAACCGACGGTGTTTTACGGCGTACCCACCTTGTATGTTGCACTGCTGGCCAGCGATACACTGCCCAAGCGCGAGCAAATCAATCTGCGCTTGTGCGTTTCCGCCGGTGAGTCGCTACCCAAAGAAGTCGGAGAAAAATTCAGTCAGCATGTTGGCTGCGACATTCTGGACGGGCTGGGCTCGACGGAAATGCTGCATATCTTTCTCTCCAATCGCTGCGATGATCTGCGCTACGGCGCAACAGGCAAACCAGTACCCGGTTACGCGGTTGAATTGCGTGATGAGCACGGACATCCGGTTGCTCAGGGCGAGATTGGCGATCTGTATATTCAAGGCCCCAGCGCGGCGCATCTGTACTGGAACCAGCGTGAAAAAACGCTGGCAACATTTCAAGGGCCATGGGTAAAAAGCGGTGACAAATATCAGGTAGATGCGGATGGCTACTATGTGTATGCCGGTCGCAGCGATGACATGCTCAAGGTGAGCGGACAATATGTGTCGCCGATTGAGGTAGAAAATGCGCTGATGGGTCATGAGGCTGTACTTGAGTGCGCCGTTGTCGGCAAGCCGGATGGTCAAGGCCTGATGAAAACGATGGCCTATGTCGTGTTGCGCGATCCTGCACGCGCACCCAGAGAGATCGAGGCTGAACTGAAAGCCTTCGTGAAAACCTGCCTCGCACCCCACAAATACCCGCGCGAGATCATCTTTGTGCGAGATTTACCAAAAACTGCGACCGGGAAAATACAGCGTTTCAGATTGCGAGAGTCGGATTCGCATGAACTTTAAGCTGTCGCTCATCTGGAATACTCGGCATATCGACATTGAGTATCACTGGGTCGGCGTCACCGTCGCTGACGCGCCCGTCATGGTCTTCCTGCATGAAGGTCTGGGCTCGGTGGCTATGTGGAAGGATTTTCCGGACACACTGTGCCAGCGTCTGAATATGCGTGGTCTGGTTTACTCTCGTCCCGGTTATGGGACATCGACGCCACGCGCCATCGATGAGCACTGGGATGTGAATTTCATGCATCATCAGGCCACCGACATCCTGCCCGCATTGTTGCAAGCGCTGAGTATCAATCGGCCCTGGCTCTTCGGTCACAGCGATGGTGGCTCGATCGCTTTGCTGTTTGCGGCACGCTTTCCTGAAGCACTGGCGGGCGCCGTCGTGATGGCACCGCATATTTTTGTTGAAGATATCAGTGTCGCGAGCATACGTGTCGCGCGCGAAGCCTATCTGCACCACGGACTGCGCGAAAAACTCGCGCGTTATCACGATGATGTGGATTCCGCTTTTTTTGGCTGGAACGATATCTGGCTGTCTCCCGCTTTCCGATCCTGGGACATCACGCCGGAACTTGCCGCAATACGCTGCCCGTTACTGGCCGTTCAGGGAAAAGAGGACGAATACGGCACGATGCAACAAGTGCATGGCATCCGCAGTCAGTGTCCTCAGACCCGGTTGCTGATGCTGGAGGCCTGCGGACATTCGCCCCACAGAGATCAGCCATCGCAGCTGATGGCGTCCGTGAAAAACTTTGTGCTGTCTGATGAGTGAAGCGGGCGGCACCCTGCTGACCTGCATTGTCTGTCTTGTAGATCGCTCAACTTTCGTAAAATACCTGACTCGTCTGATCCGATAAGCTCATGAATCCCCACTTTTTGAATAAACGACTTTCCCACCAGCTGGGCTTTGCCGGGCTCCTGCCTTTTTTCCTGCTGATGCTGGGTGTATGGCTGGCCGATGTTTCCTGGCTGGGTGATTTTCTGCGCGGTCAAAAAGCCTACGCGATGGTGATCTTGTCATTTCTGGGCGGAATACACTGGGGTGCCGCCATGCTGTGCGGCACACTCTCACTGAATGACACGAAAAAAGCTTTAGTGTGGAGTGTCACGCCATCACTCATAGCGTGGGGTGCCACCCTGTCAGGTGGGTTTGGTATGGCGGTGCTGATGGGCGGCTTCATCGCTGCGCTGGAAGTCGACAAGCGCATGTTCAGCCGTTACGGCATGCCGGGATGGCTGATCCGGCTCAGAGCAAGGCTGACGGTTGCCGTGGTCATACTGCTCGCAGCAACCGTCGTCGGGGCCAACCTGCGCGGGGCATGACGCCCCACATGCAGTAAGCTGATTTACTCGTCGTCGTCGATTTTTCTTGGCTTGCCGTCGACTTCGCTAATGCGCATGCGTTTGCGACGATCGCCCATGAGCTCACGAAGTTCACGAATGCTGAGATCGGTGACCTCATGCATACGAATCAATAAAGAAGCTCCGACTGGCAGCGTACGATGACGTATCTTGCTGATGACGGGTGGTCGCACTTCCAGAGCACGCGACAACGCCGCATCGTTTTTCAGGTTGAGCTTCTGGATCAGCGCATCTAGCAAACGATTAGGATCGTAGCCGTCCTGCGATACCAGAGGATGTTTGTCCATGACGTCTCTCCTCGCGGAATGATTAAAACTGGCAGCGTTTATCTATTTGTACTGTTGCCAGCGGGCAATTACCCGAATGCTAATTTATATGTCATCGCAGCAACATTTTCAAGCGTTTGATCGAAAATAGCGCTTCAAACATACATTTTTTTAATAAATTGTTGCAATAAAAATAATGCCGTAACCGCGGTCGGTAATTTTTTTGTTAAAAAACAATTACTTAAATAAAAGTTATTTTATAAACAATTTCTCAACGCGACCTGCGCGCGAACGGGGTTGACAGCCATTCCCTCACGCACGAGGGGCGAAAAAAAAGCACCCGTCACACGGGTGCTTTTGAATCGGCTTTTGTCCGGATTTATTTACACGCAGCCTTGGCTTCACTGAGCAATTGCTTGCCATTGAGCCCTTTGGCGTTCAGATCCTTCACCCATTCATCGGCCACACGCGAAGTCGCGGCCTCCCAGCGCTTGAGTTCGGCGGCCGGCAGCGTGTAAAAATTATTGTTACGCACCTCGGCGGTTTTACGTCCGGGCGTTGCATCTTCGGTGAACACCTTGCCCACCCACGCCGACGGCTCGGGCCCGCTGTTTGCATCAATGACTTTTTTGAGTTCAGGCGGCAGACTGTCGTACTTGGCCTGATTCATCGCGAAAACAAATACCGTATTGGAAATCTGCGCACTACCGGCCGGCATCTCCGTATGGAACTTGGTGACCTCTTCGAATTTCATTGCAGGCACGACTTCCCAAGGAATGATCGCGCCATCAATCACGCCTTTGGATAGCGCCTCGGCGGCCTGTGGCAGCGGCATTTGCACAGGAGCAGCGCCCAACGCTTCAATCATGCGGGATGCCTGACGATTCGGTGCACGCATCTTCAGGCCCTTGAAATCTTCCAGCACTTTCACAGATTTTTTGGTGGTGTGAATCAATGAACCGTCATGCACATGAAACAACAGCGGCTTGACACCCTTGAATTCAGCCGCGGCATTTTTCGTTGCGTAATGCCAGAGGCCGCGGCTGGCGCGTTCGGAATCGAGCACCATGAAAGGTAATTCGAACGCCTCCACCACCGGAAAGCGTCCGGCCTGATAGCTGGGCACCGTCCAGATGATATCCACGACACCATCCTTGGCCTGATCAAACAACTGCTGCGGCGTACCGCTCAATTGCATTTGCGGATAAATCTGGCACTTGAGCTTTTGGCCTGATTCTTTGGCAATCTTGTC
>JAJTGC010000020.1 GCA_021298975.1 Oxalobacteraceae bacterium | reverse complement strand
CTCGTTCCAGTTGCATGCTTTTCATGGCTACGGTGCCTACATCTGTGGTGAAGAGACTGCATTGTTGGAATCGATTGAAGGCAAAAAAGGCCAGCCCCGGTTCAAGCCGCCTTTTCCCGCGAGCTTTGGTTTGTATGGCAAGCCGACCACGATCAATAACACCGAGACGTTTGCGGCAGTCCCCTTCGTGATGAATCTCGGTGGTGCAGCGTATCTGGCGGCCGGCAAGCCCAACAATGGTGGTACGAAGATTTTTTCTGTCTCGGGTGACGTTGCGCGTCCCGGTAATTACGAAGTGCCGCTCGGTACGCCGTTCGCATCGCTGCTTGAGCTCGCCGGTGGCATGCGCGATGGTAAAAAGATCAAGGCCGTCATTCCCGGTGGCTCATCCATGCCAGTGCTGACCGGCGACGTGATGATGCAAATCGATATGGACTATGACTCGATCGCGAAAGCCGGTTCCATGCTGGGCTCGGGGGCAGTGATCGTGATGGATGAGACGCGTTGCATGGTGAAATCGCTGCTGCGTCTGTCGTATTTCTACTACGAGGAATCCTGTGGTCAGTGCACCCCCTGTCGCGAAGGCACAGGCTGGCTCTACCGCATGGTGCATCGTATCGAACACGGACAGGGCAGAGCAGATGATCTCGACATGCTCAATACGGTTGCTGATGGCATTCAGGGGCGCACCATTTGCGCACTGGGCGATGCCGCCGCAATGCCAGTTCGCGCGATGGTCAAGAATTTTACGGATGAATTTGCGTATCACATCGAGTACAAGCGCTGTCTTGTGCCCACGTACCTCTGAGCGGACTCGCCATGGTTGAGATTGAAATAGACGGCAAAAAAGTCGAAGTGCTCGAAGGCAGCATGGTGATGGATGCTGCCAACCAGCTGGGTACCTACATCCCGCATTTTTGCTATCACAAGAAACTGTCGATTGCGGCCAACTGCCGCATGTGTCTGGTCGAAGTCGAAAAAGCACCCAAGCCTCTGCCTGCCTGCGCAACGCCAGTCACGCCAGGCATGATCGTGCGTACCCACAGCGAAAAAGCCGTGCGTGCGCAAAAGGATGTCATGCAGTTCCTGCTGCTGAATCATCCGCTGGATTGTCCGATCTGCGATCAGGGTGGCGAATGCCAGTTGCAGGATCTGGCGGTTGGCTACGGTCCTTCGGCCTCGCGCTACCACGAAGAAAAACGCGTGGTGCATGCCAAGGATGTTGGGTCACTGATTTCGATGAAGGAAATGAGCCGCTGCATCCATTGCACCCGTTGTGTTCGTTTTGGTCAGGAGATCGCGGGTGTCATGGAGTTCGGCATGCTGGGTCGTGGCGAGCACGCTGAGATCACTTCGTTTGTTGGCAAGACCGTTGATTCCGAATTGTCCGGCAACATGATTGATTTGTGTCCGGTCGGTGCGCTGACATCCAAGCCTTTCCGCTACAGCGCCCGCACCTGGGAGCTGTCACGCCGCAAATCCGTGAGTCCGCATGACAGCCTCGGCTCCAATCTCATCGTGCAGGTCAAAGGCGCCAAAGTGATGCGCGTTCTGCCTTTGGAAAACGAAGCGATCAATGAATGCTGGCTGTCTGACCGAGATCGTTTTTCATATGAAGGGCTGAACAGCGAAGAGCGTTTGACGGCACCCATGATCAAGCAGAATGGTCAGTGGCAAACGACCGACTGGCAGACTGCGCTGGAGTATGTGGCCCATGGACTGCGTAATATTCGCCATGAACATGGCGCGGATGCGATAGCGGCACTCGCCACACCTTACTCGACTCTGGAAGAGCTGTCGCTTTTGCAGAAACTGGTACGCGGACTGGGATCGGACAATATCGATTTTCGTTTGCGTCAGACCGACACCATTCCCGATCCGACCTTCGTTCCCTGGCTGGGTATGTCGATTGAGGCGTTCAGCCAGCTCAAGCGGGTGTTTGTGATTGGTTCTTTCCTGCGCAAGGATCATCCGCTGTTTTCCGCAAAATTACGCAGCGCCGTGCGCCGTGGTGCGAGTCTGTCGATTCTGCACGCGGTTGATGACGATTTGCTGATGCCTGTCGCGAACAAACTGATTGCCGCGCCCGGCGACTGGGTCGCACAACTCGGTGAAGTCGCTGTTGCCATCGCGCAGAGCAAAAACATAACTGCGCCTGCCGAACTGGCCCACCTGCAACCGTCGGCGATGGCTAAGCAGATCGCTGCCAGCCTGCTCTCTGGCGAGCCCCGCGCGATTTTTCTGGGTAACGCCGCGTCTCAGCATCCGCAGGCGACGCAACTGCATGCGCTGGCCCAATGGATAGCGTCCCACACCGATGCGCATTTTGGGTATCTCACCGAGGCGGCCAATACGGTCGGTGCGTATGTCGCGAATGCCCGGCCCTCCGGGACGGACAATGCTCACAGCCTGGTGGTGCAAGGTCGCAAGGCTTATCTGCTGTTGCATGCAGAACCTGAGCTGGATTGCGCTGACCCGCGTACCGCCCATACAGCGGTCAACCAGGCCGAGATGGTCGTGGTCATGTCGCCTTTCAAACATGCGATGGCCTATGCCGATGTGCTGCTGCCAGTAGCACCCTTTACCGAAACCGCGGGTACCTTTATCAGTGCCGAGGGCCGTGTGCAAAGCTTCAATGGCAGCGTCAAGCCTTTGGGCGAAACACGTCCTGCCTGGAAGGTGTTGCGTGTGCTGGGCAATCTGTTGTCGCTCGAAGGATTTGCCTACGAGAGTTCCGAAGAGATACGCAACGAGATCCTGGGTGCCACAAGCCTTGATGGTCTGGATATCACGGCGCGGCTCAATAATCATGCTGACATCGCCTTGAAACCCGTGCAGCGATCACAGGGAATAGAGCGCGTGGCTGATGTGCCGATCTATTTCAGCGATGCGATTGTCCGGCGCGCCGAGTCACTGCAGCAGACCACCGATGCGCAAACGCCACGAGCCGTGCTTTCCGCAGCCCTGGCTGAAAAACTCGGCGTAATCCCAGGAGCCAAATTGCGCGTCAGTCAGGGGACAACGACGATCGTGATCGATTGTGCGGTGGATAGCGGTCTGCCAGACAATGTCGTGCGTGTCGCTGCTGCGCACACTTCCACGGCAGCACTGGGCCCCATGTTCGGTGCGTTGTCGGTGGAGAAGGCCTGATGGATGCGCTGCTCTCGACATTGACGATGACGGGATCGGGTCTCCTGGGTCCGGCGTGGCCCGTTGTCTGGACCCTGATCAAGATTGTCGCGGTGGTGCTGCCGCTGATGGGCTGTGTTGCCTATCTCACCCTGTGGGAGCGCAAGATGATTGGCTGGATGCACGTGCGTCTGGGCCCGAATCGTGTCGGTCCTGCCGGGCTACTGCAGCCTATCGCGGATGCGCTCAAGTTGCTGCTCAAGGAAATTATCGTTCCGGCCAAGGCGAATAAAGCCTTGTTTGTGCTCGCTCCCGTGATGACGATCATGCCGGCGCTGGCGGCCTGGTCCGTCATTCCCTTTGGGCCTGAAGTTGTTCTGGCCAATGTGAATGCAGGGCTCTTGTTCGTGATGGCGATCACCTCCATGGAAGTGTATGGCGTCATCATCGCTGGCTGGGCATCGAATTCGAAGTATGCATTCCTGGGTGCGATGCGGGCATCCGCGCAGATGGTGTCGTATGAAATTGCGATGGGCTTTGTATTTGTCATCGTGCTGATGGTGTCGGGCAGTTTGAATCTCTCGGAAATCGTCGCCGGGCAGACGCGCGGTGTGTTCGCCGACATGGGTCTCAATTTCCTGTCATGGAACTGGCTGCCGCTCTTGCCCATGTTCGGTGTTTACATCATTTCGGGTATTGCAGAAACCTCGCGTCATCCCTTCGATGTCGTCGAGGGCGAGTCGGAAATCGTCGCCGGACACATGGTGGAGTATTCCGGTATGTCGTTTGCGATGTTCTTCCTCGCCGAATACGCGAACATGATTCTGGTCTCGATTCTGGCCACGCTGATGTTCCTGGGCGGCTGGAGCGCACCGCTGGAAATTTTAAGTTTCATTCCTGGTTGGATCTGGCTGGGCGTCAAGACCTTCCTGGTGGTTTCGATCTTCGTCTGGGTACGCGCTTCTTTCCCGCGCTATCGCTACGATCAGATCATGCGTCTGGGCTGGAAGGTTTTCATCCCACTGACCGTGATCTACCTGGTCATCGTGGCGATCTGGATGCAAACCCCATGGAATATCTGGAAGTAGGCGTGGCATTCGAATTGAATGCGGCGCTGAAAATTGAATATAGAGGCTGAATAATCATGGAAGCGATCAAGGATTTCTTTGGAAGTCTGATGCTGCGGGAACTCTTCAAGGGACTGGCGCTGACTGGCCGCTACATGTTTGCGCGCAAGATCACGGTGCAATTTCCTGAAGAAAAAACACCGCAGTCACCACGATTCCGCGGGCTGCACGCCTTGCGTCGCTATCCCAATGGTGAAGAACGCTGCATTGCCTGCAAACTCTGCGAGGCGGTTTGTCCGGCCATGGCCATCAGTATCGAATCGGAGCAGCGCGATGACGGCTCACGCCGCACCACACGCTATGACATCGACCTGACGAAATGTATTTTCTGCGGGTTCTGTGAAGAATCCTGCCCGGTCGACTCGATTGTCGAGACGCACATTCTCGAATACCACGGTGAGAAGCGGGGTGACCTGTACTACACCAAAGACATGTTGCTGGCCATTGGTGACAAATACGAAGCCGAGATTGCGGCCAACCGGGCCGCTGACGCCCGCTATCGCTGAGATCATTCATGGAATTTACGACCGTCCTCTTTTACGTTTTCTCCGCGGTGCTGATCTTCGCCGCGCTGCGCGTGATCTCGGCCAGCAATCCGGTGCACGCTGCATTGTTTTTGATTCTGTCGTTCTTCTCGGCCGCTGCCCTCTGGATGCTGCTCAAGGCCGAGTTTCTGGCGATCGTACTGGTACTGGTCTATGTGGGTGCAGTGATGGTGCTGTTCTTGTTCGTCGTGATGATGCTTGATATTGACATGACCAAGCTGCGCGCCGGATTCTGGAGTCATCTGCCACTCGCATTAACGGTGGGTGCCATCATTGCGGCGGAGATGGTCACGGTACTGGTACGCGGATTTGTTACGCAGGGCGCTAGTCCCGAGGCCGCGATTAACATCGGTGACACGCGCGAGCTGGGCAAACTGATTTACACGCAATACTTGTATGCATTTGAAATCGCGGCCGTCATTCTGCTGGCAGCGATCGTCGCGGCGGTTGCGCTGACGATGCGCCGACGCAAGGATACGAAGTATTTCAATCCTGGTGACGCTGTCAAGGTGAAAAGCGCTGATCGTATACGCATCATCAGCATGCCTGCCGAGGCGCGCGAATCGGCTGATCCAGCCGTCGACAAATCCTGAGGGGCGAATAACGTGACACTTTCCCTTGCACATTTCCTGACGCTGGGCGCTATCCTTTTTGCGATTGCGGTCGTTGGTATTTTCATGAACCGAAAAAATCTCATCGTCATTTTGATGTCCATTGAGCTCATGCTGCTGGCGGTGAACATGAACTTCGTCGCCTTCTCGCACTATCTGGGCGACGCCTCAGGTCAGATTTTTGTGTTTTTCATTTTGACTGTTGCCGCCGCCGAGTCGGCGATCGGTCTGGCGATTCTCGTCGTGCTGTTCCGTAACCTCGATACGATCAATGTAGAAGAGCTTGATCGTCTCAAGGGCTAAAGCAAAACAAGGACAAGGTTTTTATGGCTGGGCAACTTAACCCAAACCTGCTGCTGTGTGTCCCGCTGGCGCCTCTGGCGGGCTCCCTGATCGCGGGCCTTTTTGGCACGCGCTTCTTTGGTAATCTGATTGGTCGCACGGCATCGCACACGGTAACCATCGTGGGCGTGCTGATTGCCTTCCTGATCTCTGCCCTGACCTTGCAGCAGGTTCTGGATGGCGCAACCTACAACGGTACCTTGTATACCTGGATGACGGTCGGTAGTCTCACCATGGAAATCGGCTTCCTGGTAGACAGCCTCACCGCCATGATGATGTGTGTCGTGACCTTCGTCTCGCTGATGGTGCATATCTACACCATCGGCTACATGCAGGACGATGAGGGCTATAACCGATTTTTTGCCTATATCTCGCTGTTTACCTTCGCGATGCTCATGCTCGTGATGAGCAATAACTTCCTGCAGCTGTTCTTTGGCTGGGAAGCGGTGGGTCTGGTGTCTTACCTGCTGATTGGTTTCTGGTTCAAACGACCCACAGCAATATTCGCCAACATGAAAGCCTTCCTCGTCAATCGGGTCGGCGATTTTGGTTTCATTCTCGGCATTGGTCTTTTGCTGGCTTATGCGGGTTCGATGAATTATGCCGAAGTGTTTGCCAAACGCGAGTCTCTGGTCGGGCTGACTTTGCCCGGTACCGACTGGATGTTGATTACCGTCGCCTGCATCTGCCTGTTCATCGGGGCGATGGGCAAGTCGGCGCAGTTTCCTTTGCATGTGTGGCTGCCTGACTCAATGGAGGGCCCAACGCCGATCTCCGCGCTGATTCACGCAGCGACCATGGTGACCGCCGGTATCTTCATGGTGGCACGCATGTCGCCGCTGTTTGAATTGTCCGACACGGCCTTGTCCTTTGTGCTCGTCATTGGTTCGATCACGGCCTTGTTCATGGGCTTTCTCGGGATTATTCAGAACGATATCAAGCGTGTTGTTGCGTACTCAACGCTGTCACAGTTGGGCTACATGACCGTGGCGCTGGGTACCTCCGCTTATTCAGTGGCTGTGTTTCACCTGATGACCCATGCATTTTTCAAAGCATTGCTCTTTCTTGCAGCGGGTGCCGTCATCATCGGCATGCATCATGATCAGGACATCCGCAACATGGGTGGGTTGCGCAAATACATGCCCATCACATGGATTACCAGCTTGCTCGGATCGCTGGCCTTGATCGGAACGCCGTTCTTTTCCGGTTTTTATTCCAAGGACAGCATTATCGAAGCCGTGCACGCAACCCATATTGCGGGCAGCGGTTTTGCGAATTTCGCGGTGCTCGCGGGCGTCTTTGTCACGGCCTTCTATTCCTTCCGTATGTACTTCCTTGTGTTTCATGGTGAAGAGCGTTTTGGCAAGGCGCATCATGATCATCACGATGATCATGGTGATGAGCATCACGGCCTCGCACCGGGCGAGAAGCCGCATGAAGCACCTTGGGTGGTGACCTTGCCGCTGGTGCTGCTGGCGATTCCTTCAGTGGTGATTGGCTTTCTGACCATTGCGCCCATGCTGCATGGTGATTTCTTCAAGGGTGTCATTTTCGTCGCTGACCAACATACGGCAATGGCCGAGCTCTCGCATGAATTCCATGGTGCTGCAGCGATGGGGCTGCATGCATTGACGACCTTGCCGTTTGCACTGGCGCTGGCGGGTGTGGTGAGTGCCTGGTACTGCTACCTGATCAATCCGGCAGTGCCCGCCTGGTTTTTCCGTACCTTCAGCCCGCTGCACAAGCTTCTCGATAACAAGTACTACATGGACAAAATAAACGAGTTCGTGTTTGCTGGTGGGGCTCGTCAAGTGGGTACGGGCCTTTCGGTTGCAGGCGACCGCACGCTGATCGATGGCCTGATGGTCAACGGCAGTGCGAAGCTGGTGGCGTGGTTTTCCACGGTCACACGCACCTTGCAGACGGGTTACATCTATCACTATGCATTCACGATGATCGTGGCTGTGGCCCTGTATCTGGGCTATTTGCTGATGAACTCGTGACCGATCCGAATCAAATCAGCCGCCCGCGAAAAACACTATGCAGTCAACACTTCCTTATCTGAGCCTGGCCATCTGGGTACCTATTGCCTTCGGCGCTTTGGTGCTTGCTGTTGGCAGCGACAGTCGGGCGAATCTGGTTCGGGTACTGTCGCTGGTGGGTGCCGTTGTCAGCCTGCTGGTGACACTGCCGGTGGTGAGCCACTTTGATTCGGCGGCCCACGGGATGCAGCTGGTCGAAAAATCTTCGTGGATAGCGCGCTTTCATGTGGCGTATTACCTCGGTGTTGATGGTTTGTCGTTATGGTTCTTGCCACTGACCGCCTTCATTACCGTGATCGTGGTAATCGCTGCATGGGAAGTCATCGAAAAACGAGTGGCCCAGTACATGGGTGCTTTTCTGATCTTGTCAGGTGCGATGATTGGCGTGTTTTGCGCGCTTGATGGCGTGCTGTTCTATGTGTTTTTTGAAGCCACGCTGATACCGATGTTTATTATTATCGGTGTCTGGGGCGGGCCGCGCCGCGTATACGCAGCGATCAAATTCTTTCTGTACACCTTTCTTGGTTCGCTGCTGATGCTGGTGGCGCTGATTTACCTGTATTTTCAGTCGGGCAGTTTCGACATACTGGTATGGCATCAGCTGCCGTTGGCGCTGGAGGTACAGGAACTGATCTTCCTGGCTTTCCTCGCGGCCTTTGCCGTGAAGGTGCCGATGTGGCCGGTACACACCTGGCTGCCGGATGCGCACGTTGAGGCGCCTACGGGCGGTTCCGTGGTGCTGGCGGCAATCATGCTCAAGCTGGGCGGCTATGGTTTTCTGCGCTTGTCATTGCCCATCGCCCCGGACGCCAGTCACAGTCTGGCCGGCCTGATGATTGCGTTGTCACTGATTGCCGTGATTTACATTGGCTTGGTCGCGCTGGTGCAGGCGGACATGAAAAAGCTGGTGGCCTACTCCTCGATTGCTCACATGGGTTTTGTGACGCTGGGCTTCTTCCTGTTTAGCGACATGGCGGTGCAGGGCGGTCTGATGCAAATGATTTCGCATGGCTTTGTTTCGGGTGCCATGTTCTTGTGTATCGGTGTTCTTTATGATCGTGTGCATTCCCGTGAAATTGCCGCTTACGGCGGCGTGATCAACACAATGCCGCGCTTCGCGGCCCTGTTCGTGCTGTTCTCACTGGCCAATGCCGGTTTGCCTGGAACATCGGGCTTTATCGGCGAATTCATGGTGATTCTGGGTTCCGTCAAATATGATTTCTGGATCGGCGCACTGGCGGCAACGGCACTGATTCTGGGTGCGGCTTATTCGCTGTGGCTGGTCAAGCGTGTCGTTTTTGGTGAAGTAGCGAATAAGGAAGTGGCCGCGCTGCAAGACCTGAGCCTGCGTGAGTTTCTGATGCTGGGTGTGCTGGCACTCGCCGTGATCTGGATGGGTATTTATCCAGCGCCCTTTACCGACGCGATGCAGACCTCGGTGAGCGATTTGCTCGACCATGTCGCCAACAGCAAACTACCCCAATAATTTCAAGGCGAGAGCGGCCGACAATGAATGAACTGAATCTGATTCCGGCAATGGCTGAAATAGTCCTGGCGGTAGCCATCATGGTTATCCTGGTGGCTGGGCTGTTTGTGCGTGAAGAACAGCAGCCCCTCAGTTACGGGCTGTCGCTGCTGGCGATTGCGGTGACTGCGTTGGTTGCGATAAACGGATTCGAATCGGGCGGCAGCAGCTATGCGTTCAATCAGATGTTCGTCAAGGACCCCATGGCACAGCTGCTCAAGCTGTTTGCGTGCGTCGCAACCTTTGCCACGCTGGTCTACGCGCGACAGTACACGGTTGCCCGCGGCATGCTGGGTGGAACGCTCAGTGGTGAATTTTACGTCCTGGCGCTGATGACCCTGCTGGGCCAGATGATCATGATCTCTGGTAACAGCTTCCTGATCATTTATCTGGGGCTGGAGCTGATGTCGCTCTCGCTCTATGCCTTGGTCGCGCTGCGGCGTGATCACCCGGTCTCCACCGAAGCAGCAATGAAATACTTTGTGCTCGGCGCGATGGCTTCGGGCTTCCTGCTGTATGGCATGTCCTTGCTGTATGGCGCATCGGGCTCGCTGAATTTAACGCAAGTGGCGGCCGCGGTCTCATCTGGCACGGTCAATCAAATGGTGCTGTTACTGGGGCTGGTTTTCCTGGTGGCTGGTCTGGCGTTCAAATTGGGTGCTGCGCCTTTTCATATGTGGGCGCCCGATGTCTATCAGGGCGCACCTACCTCGGTCACCCTGTTGCTGGGTGCGGCACCCAAGCTCGCCGCTTTCGCCATCTGCATGCGTCTGTTGGTGGAAGCGCTGGGTGCGCTGGCAGCGGACTGGCAGCAGATGTTGATTGTGATGGCAGTGGCATCGATGGCGGTTGGCAATATCACCGCGATTGCCCAAACCAATATCAAGCGCATGCTTGCCTATTCCACGATCTCTCAGATGGGATTCATGCTGCTGGGTCTGCTCTCGGGTGTGTTCGACGGCAGCACCACAGCATCAGCAGCGCATGCGTATAGCGCGTCTATGTTTTATGTGATGACCTATGTGCTGACGACACTGGGCAGCTTTGCGGTCATCATGTTGCTCTCGCGCAGTGGCTTTGAGGCGGAGTCGCTGGAAGATTTCAAAGGTTTGAATCAGCGTAGTCCATGGTTTGCCGCCGTCATGATGGTGCTGTTGCTGTCGCTGGCAGGCGTCCCGCCCATGGTGGGATTCTTTGCCAAGCTCATCGTGCTGGAGGCAGCGCTGGCAGCCGGACACTTGTGGCTGGTGATTGTTGCCGTGCTGCTCTCGCTGGTTGGCGCCTACTATTATTTGCGTATCGTGAAGCTGATGTACTTTGATGCGCCCACTGATACGTCGCCTATTACTGCCAGCCGTGGCATGCAAATCACTTTATCTGCCAATGGCATTGCGGTGGTCTTGCTCGGGATTTTGCCGGGGCCACTCATGACTGCTTGTCTTTATGCGATATCTCAGGCACTGGCTAACTGAATGGATCCATCGATTGAATAACTCTACTGCCGGCTGGATCATTATTTTTTTGATGGTAGTTTCGGCCAACTTTCCTTTTATGACGGAGTCTCTGCTCGGGGTGTGGCGTCTGAAGCGAGCGGAAAAACCGTTTTACATGCGGCTGATGGAGCTGATATTTCTGTACTTCATGGTGCTGGGTATCGCCAGACTGCTGGAGTCCAATGCCGGCAATGCTTTCAGCCAGGGCTGGCAATTCTATGCGGTGACTGTCTGCCTGTTTCTGGTGTTGGCATTTCCTGGTTTTGTTTTTCGTCACTTGCGCCGTCGGCCTTCTTGACAGGCAAGTTGTCAGACGTCGCGACTGCCTGACTATTGCGTATGGATGACAAACACCTCAAAGAAACCCCCGTTAGCAGCGATCTGGTTTACGACGGCTCATTTCTGCAAGTACGGCGCGATCGGGTAAAGCTGCCGGATGGCAGCGAGACGCATCGCGAGTACTTTCGACACCCGGGTGCGGTCGTGATACTGCCCCTGTTTGACAATGGCGAGGTTTTGCTCGAGCGCCAGTTCCGTTATCCCAATGCGCAAGTCTTCGTTGAATTCCCGGCCGGGAAGCTCGAGCTAGGCGAAGACCCGCTATTGTGCGCACAGCGAGAATTGCGTGAAGAAACGGGCTATACCGCAAAGCACTGGCAGTTTCTGTGCACCATACACAATGCCATTGCGTATTCGGACGAGCATCTGGACATCTATCTCGCAGAGGGATTGACTGCAGGTGAACGTCAGCTGGATGCGGGCGAGTTTTTGGATGTATTCAGACTACCCATCGATGAACTTCTCGATCGGATACGGCAGGGGGGAGTGACCGACGTAAAGACAATCATTGGCGCATTCTGGCTGGACAAGCTGCGCCGCGGAGAGTGGAATCCGCCGGTTGGTTGAAGGAAAATTCCCGGATGGTAGAAATTTTTTCTTTGAGAAAAAATGATGCTCTCGCGGGGGCAGAAATAACCCCAAAAAAAAATCCCGCAGCGGTGTCCCGCGGCGGGATTTTTTATGTCACGGTGCGAGGCGGGTCAGGAGCGCGTCTCGACCTGCATCAATGGCTCATCCGGTACCGTTGGCATCTGCTTGCGCTCTCGTGGCGCGCGTGCTGCGGGCGCAACGTTTTCGCTGACAGCTTGCACGGCATGGAGCTTCTTCGGGTCGGTCACCGCCATGGTCAGTCCAGCTTCACGCAGCAGACGCTCGATCTCGGCAGCGCTTGCCTGTGGTGCCGGTGCTGCCTGCACAACGGGTGCCGCGACCGCGGGTGCCGAGATTACAGGCGCAGCAACTACGGGCGCCGTGACCACGGGTGCAGCTACCACTGGCGCAGCAACCACAGGCGCAGCAACCACAGGTGCGGGTGACGTCGCCTGTACAGGGACTTCTGGCTCGGAAACCGTCGCCGCGGCTTCATGCACCACAGTTTGTTGCGCGACCTCCGCTGCGGGCTGAGCAACTGCCTCAGGCGCAACCTGATCCACCGCTGCTGCTGCGATGGTGTTCGTTACAGCGGGAGATGCGGTAGGCGCTTGCGCAACAGCCGCCTCCAAAGCGGGTGCGTGCTCAGTATCGCTCGGGGTCGGGTGCGTCGTTGCAGGCTTTGCCCATAACTCCGATGCGGGCGGCAAAGCTTCAGTGGGCGCTGCGGTTGGTATATCCGAACCCGCTGACATCTCCGAGAATTCACCGTCCTGATCGCCTGGCATTGCCTCGTCGTTGGTACGATCGCGACGATTACGGTTGCGACCACCACGACGACGACGACGACGGGGTGCGTCTTCGCCGTTCTCAGGAGCGCCGCCTTCGACTTGTGGCGAGAGCAGCTCGGACTGAACGGCATCGTGATCCAGACCCAGATCCGCAGCGGCTGTTACCGGTGCGAGCTCATCAGTTTGTACTGGCTTGCGGTCTTCTCGTGGCGCACGAGGCTGACGTTGACGACCTTCACCGGCTTCGCGTGGTTCGCGCGGTGGTTTTGGTTGGCGTTGGTTAGTCGCTTCCTTGGGTTCGCGCGCCTCCTTGATTTCTTTTGGCTCGCGCTGCTCTTTGGGGGCTTTGGCTTCTACGCCTGTGCGTTCTTCCTGCTTGTCACGACCGCGACCGCCGCGACCACGGCCGCGCCCGGTACGACCACCACGATCCGTGTGTTCACGCGATGTGGTTTTGACAGCCGGGACGGCTTCAGCAGGTGCCGAGGCTTTTTTGCGGAACAGACCAAAAAGCCGCGAGAGGAAACCTTCAGCAGCTTCATCGGTCGCGGTACTGACGGGAACACGCTCACGCCGTTCGACGACAGGTGCGGGCTGATCTGGCGTAATGGTTTTGACCACGGCCTCCTGGCGCGGCTTGCTTTCTTCCTGCTTGCGTTTGCTGTAGCCCACATCCGTGTCGGCTTCTTCTGCCATGGCATAGCTGCTGGGCATGTCATCGAGGCGTGGATCATCGTGCTTGAGGCGATCAAGTTTGTAGTGCGGTGTTTCGAGGTGCTTGTTCGGGATCAGCACGACGCTGACACGATGACGGGTTTCGATCTTCAAAATCTCGCCACGTTTTTCATTGAGCAGGAAGGCGGCGACATCCACCGGCACCTGCACGTGAATCGCGGCCGAGTTTTCCTTCATTGCTTCTTCCTGAATGATGCGCAGAACCTGCAATGCCGAGGAGTCGGTGTCACGGATGTGCCCGGTGCCATTGCAGCGCGGGCAAGTCACGTGACTGCCCTCGGACAAGGATGGACGCAGACGCTGACGCGACAGTTCCATCAAACCGAAGCGGGAGATCTTGCCCATCTGAACGCGGGCGCGATCGTAGTGCAGCGCATCTTTCAGGCGGTTTTCGATTTCGCGCTGGTTTTTGGAGTTCTCCATGTCGATGAAGTCGATCACGATCAGGCCACCCAAGTCGCGCAAGCGCAACTGGCGGGCCACTTCATCGGCGGCTTCAAGATTGGTGTTGAACGCCGTGGTTTCGATATCACTGCCGCGGGTGGCGCGCGCTGAGTTGACGTCCACAGACACGAGTGCTTCGGTGTGATCGATGACAATCGCACCGCCCGAGGGCAGGGCAACGGTGCGGGAATACGCGCTTTCGATCTGGTGCTCGATCTGGAAACGCGAGAACAATGGCACATCATCACGGTAGCGCTTCACGCGCTGAACCATGTCGGGCATCACGTGGCTCATGAACTGCTGCGCCTGCTCGTAAATGTCATCGGTATCGATCAGAATTTCGCCGATATCAGGCTGGAAATAATCCCGGATAGCGCGAATGACCAGCGACGATTCCTGATAAATCAGGAAAGCACCCGAGGCAGATCGGCTGGCACCGTCAATCGCGCTCCACAATTGCATCAGGTAGTTCAAGTCCCACTGCAGTTCATCGACATTACGGCCAATGCCGGCGGTGCGTGCGATCACGGACATGCCCTGGGGCAGATCCAGCTTGTCCATGGTTTCGCGCAGTTCCTGGCGGTCTTCGCCTTCAACGCGACGAGAAACGCCACCGCCGCGCGGATTGTTGGGCATCAGTACCAGGTAGCGGCCGGCGAGGGAAACGAATGAGGTCAGTGCAGCGCCCTTGTTGCCGCGCTCCTCTTTTTCGACCTGAACCATGATTTCCTGACCTTCGCGCAGCGCATCGCGGATGCTGGCGTTGCGTACATCGACACCTTCGCGGAAGTAGCTGCGGGCGACTTCCTTGAAGGGCAGGAAGCCATGACGTTCTTCGCCGTAGTTGACGAAGCAGGCTTCGAGCGAGGGCTCGATGCGCGTGATCACGCCTTTGTAGATATTGGATTTACGTTGTTCGCGACCGGTGGTCTCGATATCAATGTCAATGAGCTTTTGCCCGTCGACGATGGCCACGCGCAATTCTTCTTGTTGTGTGGCGTTAAACAGCATGCGTTTCATTTTATGGCTCCGCGGCCGGTGAAGGCCGATATTTGCAGCGCATGGCGATCAACGCCTGATTGCGCAGCAAAGTCATAGGATGTATGCGGGGAACGGAAGCCTGGGGAGGAGTATTGCCGTAACGTGGGCGATGTGCATGACCTGCTATGCACAAACCCACAAGGCGAGGATGAAACTGGCGGCTCGCGCCGCTTGCTTTAAACGATGGACTCCGGCACAACAAAATCTGCGTCCACACGCAAGCTTGCCGCATCGGGCTGCTTGCTGTTGGTGTGGACGGTAAATTCAATCATGAGGTTGTCAAATGTCGTTAATAGCAAGTCGGGCAAAAAAATCAGTCACATCTGCCAGCGAGCCTCTCGGTAATGAGCGGCTTGCCAGACTAATCCTTACATTTCAGGCTTACTGTTCCATCATTCCAGCGCACTGTCCGATCACATCTCGGGTGCGACCCTGACGGCGCGGGAATAATGCATACACAGCTCTTCCATCGAATTTGCAAAACGGGCGAGGCCGATGGAGACGCCCCTGTGTAGAATGGCTTTTTTAGTTGAAGCACATTCAGCGATTGATTTCGCCGAATTGATTATATATTCAAAATGAAGGACTTAGGGAAGGTTTGCATGAGGAAAAGCATGACCGGGGCTGGCTTGAACGGCGCCCCGCCTCCCGTGTGTCTGTCAGTCGGTACGTCAGGACATCAGCGGTGGGCCATGGGTGGAGGTCTGAATTGACCTTCGCCACGCCTACCGATCTCAGCCCCCCGCTCACCACTGAGGGTCCCAGCGTACGTCTGCTGACCATAGGGCCGGATGATGCCGGGCAGCGCATCGATAACTTTTTGCTAAGGATTTGCAAAGGGGTTCCCAAAAGCCATATCTATCAGGTGCTGCGGTCCGGGCAGGTCCGGGTCAACAAAGGACGCATAGCGCAGACCTACCGCCTGGTCGAGGGGGATACCGTTCGCGTCCCGCCCATGCGCCTTGCCGAGCGGAGCACGGTACATGTTCCCGGAGCGGAATTTGCCGTGCTTTTCGAGGACAGTCACATGCTGGTCATCGACAAGCCAGCCGGCGTCGCTGTTCATGGCGGCTCAGGGGTCAGTTATGGCGTGATCGAGCAGTTGCGTGCCGCGCGCCCGGACGCGCCTTTTCTGGAGTTGGTGCACCGGCTGGACCGTGAAACCTCAGGCATCCTGATGCTGGCAAAAAAACGCAGTGCGCTGACGGCGCTGCATGAGCAGATTCGTGCCGGACTGCTGGACAAGCGTTACCTGGCCATGGTCAGCGGTGTCTGGCCCAACCGGCGCCAGCATGTGCGCTTGCCTCTGCACAAATACACCACCCCTGAGGGCGAGCGTCGCGTACGTGTTCAGTCGGATGGCATGGCCTCGCACACCATCTTCAATCTCGTGCGTCAGTGCGCGGGTTATGCCTTGCTGGAAGCCGAGCTCAAAACTGGCCGTACGCATCAGATCAGGGTGCATCTGGCTTCATCCGGTTTTCCCATTGCCGGCGATGACAAATACGGCGATTTTGGCCTCAATCGCCAGTTGCAAAAAGCGGAACCGGGAAGACCGGCATTGAAACGCATGTTCCTGCATGCGTTCCGGCTGAAATTCGAGCATCCCGCCACCGGTGCTGCGATTGCACTGGAGTCGAACCTGCCAAAAGAATGTCAACAATTTCTCAAGGGCCTAGGAATTGATGGCGCACTCGGAGCTGAACCGATACGATGAGGGTTGCAGCGTAATTTGCTACCCTTGATACCGAGATTGAAAGCAAGACCCTCCTCCGAGCTGCCTCCGATGCCCAGAAAAAAATTTGACCTGATCGTGTTCGACTGGGACGGTACCCTCATGGATAGCACGGCAACGATTGTCGCCAGCATTCAGGCGGCTGCACGAGATCTCGGGCTGGCCGTGCCGGACCATCGCGCCGCTTCTTATGTGATCGGCCTGGGGCTGGAAGATGCAATGCGTGTGGTTTTACCGGGTCTGGATCCCAAATCTTATCCGCGTGTGGTGGAACGCTACCGCTACCATTATCTTTCGCAGGACAAAAGCCTGACTCTGTTCGATGGTGCGCACGACATGCTGCTGGATTTGTCGGCGCAGGGATATTTTCTTGCGGTGGCAACGGGTAAAAGCCGGGTCGGACTCAACCGTGCCCTGACGACATCGGGGCTGATGTCGCTGTTTGATTCGACCCGCTGCGCCGATGAGACTTTTTCCAAACCGCACCCGGCCATGCTCCAGGAGATTACGCGCGAGCTCGGGCAAGATATGAAACGCACGGTGATGATCGGCGACACCACGCATGATCTCCAAATGGCCGGCAATGCGGGTGCATCTGCCATTGGGGTTCACTATGGCGCCCATCCGGCGCATGAGCTCGAAGCGCTCAGCCCGTTATTCGGTGCAGATTCGGTGACATCGCTTCATCAGTGGTTGACGGAGCATGCGTGAGTACGGAAATCTTCATCTGCGCGGCGGATGCACTTATCGATGGGGGCAAAGGCATACGCTTTCCGGTGACAGCCTTTGGTGAAGATGCAGTGGCCTTCGTGGTGCGTTATGGTCAGCAGCCTTATGCTTATTTGAATCGTTGCGCACATGTACCCATGGAGTTGGATTGGACAGAGGGTGACTTCTTCGAGTCCAGCGGTTTGTATCTGATGTGCGCAACGCATGGAGCGCTGTATGAACCGGATACAGGGCATTGTGCCGGCGGACCGTGTCGTGGCGGAAAGCTCCAGCCACTGCAGGTAATTGAGCAGGACAAGCAGATTTTCTGGTTGCCGGATGACGATATCCGTGCCGCCCGCGCTTGAAAAAACCTTGAACAAGCACAGAGATTTTTTGCGAATTTCATTTCATTAAACTAATCAACGATAAAAACGCTCAATGAACGACCAAACCACTGACAGCGGTAGCGAGACCGTCCCCCAACCCCCGGTGCCACCCCAGTATGTCGCGCTGGAGAAGCTCGCGCAGGAAATCCTGAAAGAGCAGCGTATCAGCAGGCGGTGGCGGAATATTTTCCGCTTTGTTGGCGTTGGCGTTGCGCTGTTCGCGGTATGGGCGGCATTCGATTTCAAGGGCGCGTCAAAGCAAGATAACGCACGGCATACTGCCCTTGTCGAGATTGATGGCGAGATCGATGCAAGCAGCGCCAATGCTTCTGTCAATTCGATACTGCCCGCGCTCGGCGAGGCCTTCAGCGATCCCGGATCGGTCGGTGTGATCCTGCGCATGAATAGCCCGGGCGGAAGTCCCGTGCAATCCGCTATCGTCAATGACGAGATCACGCGGTTGAAAAAAATGTATCCCAAAAAACCGGTATATGTCGTTGTTGAAGATATGTGTGCATCCGGTTGCTATTACATCGCAGCAGCGGCCGACAAGATTTATGTCAGCGAGGCAAGTATCGTCGGCTCGATTGGTGTGCTCATGAGCAGCTTTGGTTTCAAGGGACTGATGGACAAGCTGGGTATCGAGCGTCGCCTGATGACAGCGGGTGAAAACAAGGGCTTGCTCGATCCATTTTCTGCAGAAAATCCCAGGCACAAAGAATTTACGCAGGTGATGTTGAAGGAAATTCACCAGCAGTTCATTCGTGCAGTGCGCACAGGGCGGGGCAAGCGACTCAAAGAGTCGCCTGAAATTTTTTCCGGGCTGTTCTGGACAGGCAGTCATGCAATCACGCTCGGCCTGGCCGATGGTCTCGGTTCCGTCAGCAGCGTCGCGCGCGATGTGCTCAAGGCCGAAGACATCATTGATTACACCGTTCGTGAAGGTTTGTCCGATCGGGTCTTGAAGAAATTTGGCGCTGCGGTGGGCGAGTCTGCGGCAAAAGTACTGGCACTTGAAGCGCTCAAGGTGCGCTGAAGCGCTACCTCTCTGCGCGGCCTCAGGCTGCCAGCATCAAAAACACCGTGGGTTTCTTGCGGAAATCCGGCATCCGGTTTTCCGCAAGCTCGCGCTTCCATGACTGGGCCGACCTGCGTTGCAGAGATTCGTCCTCGAGCGTCAGGTGAGTGGCAATGCAGATCTGCGTACCCGGTTGGCAATGGGTACTCAGCGCCTGCAGCAGCGCTTCATTCCGGTACGGCGTCTCGATAAAAATTTGCGTTTGCTGTTCTTGTTTCGAGCGCTGTTCCAGTTGGCGAATGCGGGTGGCGCGCTCCGCGGCATCGGTGGGCAGGTAGCCATTGAATGCAAAATTCTGTCCACTCAGGCCACTGCTCATCAAGGCCAGTAGTATGGACGAAGGCCCCACCAGTGGGCGTATGCGAATGCCTCGCTCATGGGCGAGGCTGACCAGATCTGCGCCGGGATCGGCGACGGCAGGTACGCCGGCTTCAGACACCAAGCCGCCGTGACGTCCTGCAACCAAGGGCGCCAGCAGACCAGGCAGGGCCGAGGCCGGTGTCTGCACATTCAGCTCGCGTATCTCGATATCCTGCAGACGCAAGCGCAGCGGGTGAGTCAGCGCCACCTGATTCAAAAAGGCGCGCGCCGTTTTTGCGTTTTCTGCGATGAAGTAATCCAGATCGGCCGTGATGGCCCGCACATCTGCCGTTAGCACCTGCGCCAGTGCGCCCGCGCCCAGAGCATTGGGGATAAGAAAAAGCGTGCCTTTCATCGTTTCAGCTACCAAAAAAACTGACGCCCGCGCGTCGCAGCATGTCCGTGAGTGCAATCAGCGGTAATCCTGTCAGCGCTGTCGGGTCCTCGCTGTTGATACTCGCAATAAGTGCAATTCCCAGCCCTTCGTTTTTTGCGCTGCCAGCGCAGTCATAGGGCTGCTCGATTTTCAGGTAAGCATCGAGTTCGTTATCCGGTAAGTCACGCAAACGAACGACGGTCTGAACATTCACCAGTTGCAAGCCGTGCTCCATGCCCGGTCGGCTGTCCCGCAAGCACAGCGCCGTGTGAAAAATCACGGTGCGACCACGCATTTTTTTCAGTTGTTCAAGAGCGCGCTGATGATTTCCCGGCTTGCCTATGTGTTCACCATCAAGGGTCGCCACCTGATCTGATCCAATTACCAGCGCCGGACCAACCTGATTGACCACGGCTTCCGCTTTGGCGCAGGACAGTCGCAGCGCCGTCTCAGGCGGGGTTTCGCCGGGCATTGGCGTCTCATCCAGATCGGGCGGAATGACTTCGAACGGCAGCCGCAGGCGGGCCAGCAGTTCGCGTCGGTAGGCAGAGCCAGAGGCCAGAATCAGTCGGGGAGGGTACTGGGATGACATTGCGGACAAATGGGCGGCATCGGGTCATAAATCGGCCAGCCCCCTATGGGAATCTGGAATAAACCCTGCTATCATAGCTGGTTTTCCGAAGCATTCTGCTGCCATGAGCGCCAAAATCGTCGACAGCTTCGAGTTTTGCAAACAGCAGCAGCAGGCAGCCGGGCAAGCTCCGGTGGCTGAATTTGCAAGACTTTCAGCCGAGCTGTCCAGTTCGGCTGGCGCACTGGACTGGGTGATTGCCGGGGGTCGGCATGCCGCGGGTGTTCCGCAGCTTTTGCTGAACGTGAGCGGGCAGGTCGAGCTGGTGTGTCAGCGGTGCTTGTCACCGATGCTGCATCAACTGGAATCCGTGTCAACGCTCGTGCTGGCAATAGACGATGTCGATGCGGATGAAATCGAGACGCGGCTTGATGATGAGCGCCTGGATGTGATTGTCGGATCGACATCTCAGGATTTGATGGTGTTGGTCGAGGACGAGGCTTTGCTGGCATTGCCCCTGTCGCCAAGACATGCACAATGCCCGGGCGATGTGCCTCAAGCCGGCGCGGAAAAGGCGGAGTCGCCCTTTGCAGTACTGAAAAAGCTCAGATAGTGGCAAGATTGTCGGTTTGGCTATATGGCAGGAACCGACTTACCCTATGTTAAAATTTTGAATTGATTTGATCAGGAGTTAGCCATGGCAGTCCAACAGAACAAAAAAACCCCGTCCAAACGCGGCATGCATCGCTCGCACTCGGCGCTCTCAGCGCCGCCGTTGGCCGTTGAGTCGACTACGGGTGAAACGCATTTGCGCCACCATATCAGCCCGAATGGCACCTATCGTGGCCGCAAGGTTTTGAATACCAAGAACGACGAATAATTTCGTCCACGCGGCAACCATAAAAACCAGCGCGACGCGACCAGCAGCACATTGATACACGCTCTGAATTTGTCTCGCGCCGTTTTTTCACGTGCAAGCCTATCTGCAAGGTCAGGTCCTCGAATGAGTGACTCGCACCCGAATCCGCTCAGCACACCCCGCGACGGATCATGACAATCCGAATTTCCATTGACTGCATGGGTGGCGACCACGGCCCAAAAGTCACTGTTGCTGCCGCACTGGCGTTTGCCAACCGCGTGCCCGATGCCGAAATGATTCTGGTGGGTCGCGAACCTCTCGTGCGCGCCGAACTCGGGAAATTGGGTGCTGCCAACCATCCGAGACTCTCCGTGGTGCATGCCGAAGAAGTCGTTGAAATGGACGACTCGCTCGAAGTCGCATTACGCCGAAAAAAAGATTCCTCGATGCGAGTTGCCGTCACCATGGTGAAAGACGGCGCGGCACAAGCCTGCGTATCCGCTGGTAACACCGGCGCGTTGATGGCGGTCTCGCGCTACGTACTGAAAACCCTCGCCGGCGTCGACCGACCTGCCATCTGCACGATACTGCCCAATCAGAAAGACGGTCCCACCTACGTTCTTGACCTGGGTGCCAATGTTGACTGCGAACCGCTGCATCTTCATCAGTTTGCGCTGATGGGTTCGGCACTCGTGTCCGCGGTGGAGGGTCACGCGAGACCCACCGTCGGCCTTCTCAATGTCGGTGAAGAAGACATCAAGGGCAACGAGTTGGTCAAGCAAACAGCGCAATTGCTGCGCGCAGATCATGAAAAAGGCCTGATTAATTTTTACGGCAATGTCGAAGGCAATGACATCTTCGAAGGGACCACCGACATCGTCGTATGCGATGGATTCGTGGGTAATGTCACCTTGAAAGCTGCCGAGGGTCTGGGCCGCTTGATCAAAGGCGTCATGGTCAGCGAAATGCGCAAAGGCTGGATCAACATGCTGGGCGCGTTCATTGCGCAGCGGGCACTCAAACGAATTTCACAACGCCTCAATCCCTCCCGCTACAATGGCGCCAGTCTGCTGGGCTTGCGCGGCCTGGTGTTCAAAAGTCATGGTGGTGAAAATGCGTATGGCTTTGAATGGGCGATACGGCGTGCCTATGAGGCGGCCCGACATGATGTGCTGTCGCGTATAGAAACCTCGATCGCCGAACTGATGCCTCAGCCAGACGGCTCTCGCGAGATCAATCAACAGAAAACGGCATGAGTAAATACACTCGAATTGCAGGTACGGGCAGCTGTTTGCCGCCGAGGCGTGTGACCAACCACGATATGGCAGTACTTCTGGCAGGCAGGGGTCTTGATACGTCGGATGAATGGATTGTCTCTCGCAGTGGCATTTCTGCCCGACACTTCGTGGATGATGGCGTGCTTTCCAGTGATCTGGGTACGGCGGCTGCGCGTCAGGCGCTCGATATGGCGGGACTCAAACCGGACGATATCGATCTCATTATCGTTGCGACGTCTACGCCGGATTTTCTCGGCGGTTTCCCAAGTACCGCGTGCGTTGTGCAGCGCAAGCTTGGTATTACCAATGCGTGCGCTGCGTTTGATGTGCAAGCTGTGTGCAGCGGTTTTGTGTATGCAATGTCGGTGGCTGACAATTTCATCCGCTGCGGCATGCACAAGCGCGTGCTTGTGATCGGGTCGGAAGTATTCTCGCGCATTCTTGATTTCAATGACCGAACCACCTGCGTGTTGTTCGGTGATGGTGCCGGTGCGGTGGTGCTTGCTGCTTCCGATGAGCCGGGCGTGCTGGCCACGCGTCTTCATGCTGATGGCCGCCACGCGGATATTTTGTGTGTGCCCGGTGCGGTTCAGGGGGGTGTCATTACAGGCAGTGCCTTGCTGTACATGGATGGCCAGGCGGTGTTCAAACTGGCGGTATCCGTCCTGGAGAAAGTCGCCAACGAAGTGCTGCAGATCGCTGGCATGGAAGCCGCGCAGATCGACTGGCTGATTCCGCATCAGGCCAATATTCGCATCATGCAAGGCACCGCGAAGAAGCTCGGATTGCCTTTGGAAAAAATGGTGGTCACGGTAGACCAGCATGGCAATACCTCCGCTGCATCCATCCCGCTGGCACTGGATGTCGCCATGCGCGATGGCCGGATCAAGGCCGGACAGCACATCATGCTCGAAGCCGTCGGTGGCGGTTTTACCTGGGGCGCCGTTTTGGCACGTATTTGACATGTTTCCATCATGACTTCATTTGCTTTCGTATTTCCTGGTCAGGGCTCGCAAGCCATTGGCATGCTGAATGGTTTCGCCGACAACGCGGCGGTGCGCGATACCATCGCAGAAGCGTCTGACGCACTCCAGTTTGATCTGACAAAACTGATCGCCGAGGGTCCTAAAGAGGCGCTCGACCTCACCACCAACACGCAGCCGGTGATGCTCGCATGTGCGGTCGCTTTTTATCGCGCCTGGCTGGCCGCCGGCGGGCAGGTGCCTCAATTAGTGGCTGGCCACAGCCTGGGTGAGTATTCCGCGCTGGTTGCCGCCGGCGTCATTCAATTCAAGGATGCGATACCGATGGTTCGGTTCCGCGCACAAGCCATGCAGGAAGCTGTCCCGGTCGGTCAGGGCGGCATGGCAGCAATTCTTGGCTTATCGGACGACGACGTCCGGGCTGCCTGCATCGAAGCCGCTCAGGGCGAGGTGGTCGAGCCGGTCAATTTCAATGCGCCAGCTCAGGTCGTTATCGCAGGCCACAAGGCCGCGGTTGAGCGCGCTTGTGACGTAGCCAAAGCCAAAGGTGCCAAGCGTGCATTAACTCTGCCCGTTTCCGCACCCTTTCACTCTTCGCTCCTCAAACCGGCCTCGGACCGTCTGCGCGATTATCTGGCAAGCGTTGAATTTTCAGTACCGCACATTCGACTGATCAATAACGTCGATGTCGCCATCGTTGAGGATCCCTCGGCCATCCGGGATGCGCTGGTGCGTCAGGCAGCCAGTCCCGTACGGTGGGTAGAAAGTGTGCAAAAGATGGCTAGTCTGGGTATCACGCAGTTGATCGAATGCGGGCCGGGCAAAGTCCTGACCGGTCTTGCCAAACGAATTGATGGCACATTGACTGCCGAGGCGATTGTCGATCAGGCATCCATGGAGTCGCTTCTGGAGGCGAGCAAATGACAACGACGCAATCATCACTCGAGAAACAAGTGGCGCTGGTGACGGGCGCATCACGCGGTATTGGGCGCGCGATTGCAATGGCGCTTGCGCAACGGGGTGCGACGGTGGTCGGCACCGCAACCTCGGCTGCGGGTGCGGCTGCCATTTCGGATTATCTGAAAGCCATCCGGCCTGAGGCAGGTCATGGGGTCGTGCTCGATGTAAATGACGCAGAAGCCGCCCTGCAGCTTGTTGATACGCTCGGTAAGGATCTGGGTGGCATCAGCATTCTGGTTAATAATGCCGGCGTCACACAGGACCAGCTCGCCATGCGCATGAAAGATGCCGAGTGGGACACCGTGATCTCAACCAACCTGACCGCGGTAGGACGTTTGTCGCGCGCTGTCTTGCGTGGGATGATGAAAGCCAAGCAGGGTCGTATTATCAATATCACCTCGGTCGTCGGTTCTGCGGGTAATCCCGGACAGATGAACTATGCTGCAGCAAAAGCTGGCGTCGCTGGCATGAGCCGCGCGCTGGCGCGCGAGGTGGGTAGCCGTAACATTACGGTCAATTGCGTGGCGCCGGGCTTCATCGACACCGACATGACACGAACGTTAACTGAGCAGCAAGTAGCCGCACTGCTTCAGCAAATACCGGCCGGTCGCTTTGGTCTGCCTGAGGATATTGCTGCTGCTGTGGCTTTTCTTGCATCAAATGAGGCGTCTTACATTACGGGCTCCACGCTGCATGTAAACGGCGGTATGTACATGAGTGGCGGCTAAAGCGGGTTCAAGCCTGATTTTTAACGACCGATAGTGTTAGTAAAAGCAGAATCTAAAACTTAATTTGCAGCGCGCAAACCTGATAAAATGCGCGCACTTTGTGTAACCTACCCTCTGGAGGACCAAGATGTCTGACATCGACGCACGTGTAAAAAAAATAGTTGCTGAGCAACTCGGTGTTGCAGAAGCCGACATCAAGAATGAATCTTCGTTCGTTGATGATCTCGGTGCAGACTCGCTGGACACGGTTGAACTCGTGATGGCGCTCGAAGATGAGTTCGAGATGGAGATCCCTGATGAACAAGCCGAGAAGATTACGACTGTTCAGCAGGCGATTGATTATGCGAAGGCCAACGTAAAAGCCTGATCGACCTGTTTCTGATTGTTTTCAGGAGTATTGTTTGACTCGTCCGAATCGTCGCCGGGTTGTTGTCACGGGTCTCGGTTGCATCTCACCTGTTGGTAACACGGTCGCAACCTCATGGGACGCGCTTCTCGCCGGACAGTCCGGCATCGCGACCATCACCAAGTTTGACGCCGCTGCCTTCTCCACGCATTTTGCGGGTGAGGTCAAGGGCTTCAATATCGAGGATTACATCCCCGGTAAAGAGGCGCGTCACATGGATACCTTCATCCATTACGGCATGGCTGCCGGCATGCAGGCAATGCAGGACAGCGGCCTTGCAGTGACGGAAACCAACGCAGAGCGCATCGGGGTTATCGTCGGCTCTGGTATCGGTGGTTTGCCCCTGATTGAGCAAACCCACGCCGAACTGACCAGTCGTGGCCCCCGCCGTATCAGCCCCTTCTTTGTTCCCGCTTCGATCATCAACATGATCTCTGGGCATCTGTCGATCAAGTACGGCCTCAAAGGCCCCAATCTCGCCATCGTTACCGCTTGCACAACGGGTTTGCATTGCATCGGCGAAGCGGGGCGTCTCATTGAATACGGTGATGCCGATGTGATGATTGCCGGTGGTGCCGAATCCACGGTGTCGCCGCTTGGCCTGGGTGGATTTGCCGCGGCGCGCGCGCTGTCCTCCCGAAATGATGATCCGGCCACCGCCTCGCGTCCCTGGGATACTGACCGGGATGGTTTCGTGCTGGGCGAAGGTGCTGGCGTGATGGTGCTCGAAGAGTACGAACACGCAAAAGCCCGCGGTGCAAGAATTTACGCCGAACTGCTCGGTTTTGGCATGAGT
>JAJTGC010000090.1 GCA_021298975.1 Oxalobacteraceae bacterium | reverse complement strand
GTTGTTGGCGACGTTGACATTAGCGCCACGGTCGAGGAGCACTTTCACAATATCGGAGTGACCATTGAATGCAGCCACAGTCAAGGCAGTTGCTCCGGCTTTATTTTGGGCATGGATGTCGATGCCGGATGCGCCCAGCAAAGCCTGCACGGTCGTCAGATGGCCCGTTTTCGCGGCCTGCATCAACGGTGTCCAGCCCTCGTTGTTGTCGATGTTGTTGACATATGCGCCATGGCCGAGGAGCACTTTCACAATATCGGAGTGACCATTGAATGCAGCCACAGTCAAGGCAGTTACTCCGTCTTTATTTTGGGCATGGATGTCGATGCCGGATGCGCCCAGCAAAGCCTGCACGGTCGTCAGATGTCCCTTTCCTGCGGCCTGCATCAACGGTGTCCAGCCCTCGTTGTTGTCGATGTTGTTGACATTAGCGCCACGGCCGAGGAGCACTTTCACAATATCGGAGTGACCATTGAATGCGGCCACAGTCAAGGCAGTTGCTCCGGCTTTATTTTGGGCATGGATGTCGATGCGGTCGTCAGATGTCCCTTTCCTGCGGCCTGCATCAACGGTGTCCAGCCCTCGTTGTTGGCGACGTTGACATTAGCGCCACGGTCGAGGAGCACTTTCACAATATCGGAATGACCCTTGAGTGCAGCCACAGTCAAGGCAGTTACTCCGGCTTTATTTTGGGCATGGATGTCGATGCCGGATGCGCCCAGCAAAGCCTGCACGGTCGTCAGATGGTCCTTGTTCGCGGCATACATCAGGAGTGTCTGGCCATTGTTGTAGGTGGCGTTGATGGCCGCGCCACTGGAAAGTAGGGCTTCCACGGTCGGAAGGTCGCCATCTCGAGCGGCGAGCATCAATCGTATCTGGCCGTTTTTATTGGCAAGATTGACATCGGCGTCTTGGATTGACCTTTCTTGCGTTGATCCCGGCGCTTGCTCTGGTGCGGTTGCCTGCCCTCTGGATACGAAGAGCGGCTGACTGGTCGGGCCGAGCGCTTGAATAGGCGTCGCTGGTGATGGGCCGGCTGGTGCTATCGGATCAGGTGTTGAATCCCGCACGTGCATCGTCGGCGCCACGCGCTTGGGAGCGGGGTCGTTGTGTGTGTCTTCGTCAGGGATGTCAGTGTTGTTATTGGCTTGATGAAAAGCTGCATTCAGTGTTCGTTTCATAATCGTTTGAAGGTGGGCTATTGAAGTGCAATTTTGTAACCACCATGACAAACAAGTTCAACGCGGTAGGGGCGATACTCAGCTCTCGCAGCAGGCGAGAGGCGAAGTCATCTTTGGGTCGGAGAACTGAATCGGCAGTCAGCGCCTATCGGCTGTTTCTAATGTGGATAAGTGGTGGGGATGATCTATCAAGGTCGTATGCGGATGTATCCAAGAATTCGCAAGTCGTTTTGTCGTGATATTCAGCGCGCTCACAACCTTTTTCCCAAAATACGTCACCACCACCTGCGTACCGATTCAATACTCGTGCGAGAACAAACATCACGTCGGATAGCCGGTTCACATACTGTCTCGGTTGGGGATTGAGCGCTTCTGCATTACCCAATGCGACAATCGCCCGCTGAGCACGCCGACAAACGCTGACGACCGCTTTTCGCTATGCCGGCCCGGTCCACTGTTGAGAATAGGCGTTTTATCAAGCCGCTGCGGCACTTGGGATTGCCTGATCCGTTCATTGATCACGGCGATGCACAGCACTTGCTTTCGCAATGCGGATTGGATGGTGAAGGCATCGCCGCATCGGTCACGCAGCGTCTCGGAAAAACTGAACCACGATTGGTCGTCAATAATTACTAACGTGATTCGATGCTCTAAAAAAACGGCACCGCAGTGCCGTTTTTTCATGGCCTGAGCGAGGTTGTCCGAAGGAACTGTGATCGAACGGGTGTTACGAACATGGGACATTGATATTGCGCCAATGAATCAGGATGAGCGCCGACGGGCTACGTGTTTTGCAGTGGCCACAGGTTTTTCACCTTTCTCTATATCCGTCCGAGACAATTACCATGAAAACACAACCGCACAGCACTTATCGTGATCAAAACAGCGCCACGCCGCATAGTACTCACACCCTCGATCAGTCACATCTTCCACGTAAACGAAAAACTCCGGATTCGGTTGTCGAGCAAGAATCAGGTCTTGCACAAAGCACACCACAGCCACCCAAATACACATTGAAGCTGAAAGTGCCCTCCCGAACACAGCCATGGGAGCAAGTGGCGAATCAAAATAATTCATCCGCCGCACCGAATGCAGAACAAGCGATGACCCCAACGCGTTCGCATATTCGGCTGAAATTTAGTTCTTCAGGGGACCAAATGTCCTCGAAAGAAAAATCCGGCATGCTTCACGAGGTGATGGCAGACGGTGTGGTTGGGACGGAAACAATAATGTCATCCATCCCTGAGTCGGCGACGATGTCGGCAGACATTTTAGCGGCAGCGGATACGCTGATCAAAATGAATTCCGATTGGCATGAATCGAGCGAGCCTGAGTTAAAACGGCGTAAAACAATTATTGCGAAAGAGGCTGAATCCGATGATATCGAGCTGAACTCGGACGAGATGGAACGTATCCTGCGCGAGCATCAAGCAGATATCAAAAGAAATTTGTCTGAAGCGTTTTATGCAGCCGTAAGGAATAATGATGTTGATTCTCTTGAGCGCTGCGTTTTGTGGGGGGGCGTGGGTCCTCGAGAAATAAAAGAAAATAGCGTCTGTCAGATTGCACTGTTGATAATGATGGCAGCGGGAAGTCATCAGGCAGTAGGCGAATTGATCAAGCTGGGATTGTGTACAAAATTTTTGTCCGATCAGGAAGGGCTTGCGCATCTGAATTGGGTCGTCGGACGAGGTGATTGGCGGATGGCGCGCGTGTTACTCAATAGCACTTCTGGAAATAGCGAATTGCACTCTACGCTTGTTAAATTGCTGCACGATGCCATGCTCAAGCCTGATTACACTGCGGTAAAGACATTACTTCGTGCAGGTATGCCAGGATGTCAAATAAATGCTTCGGGTAAAACTATGCTGGCAGAGCTCGTGCAAGCGCTTGCTGCCAATGTGCAACGTAGCAAGATATCAAATCAGTCTGTCAATCCTGACTATTTTCGGATAATCGCCAGGCTGATCAAGTCAGGTGTTGATATCAATCAGTCGGTTGATCCTTTCAAATCCACGTTGCTCCACAAGGCTTATGAGTTTGGATATCGCGAGCACATCAGTTGGCTATTGTCGCAGGGTGCGAATCCGGAGTTAAAAAATGCTCGCCAGCAGACACCGCGCGATCTCGCCGTTGCGGTGAATGAGCGGCTTTATCAATACAGCGCCTATGGCTTGCAGGGTGATCAGTTTGATCCAAATCGCTCCGTTTCACGTCAGGCGCGTTCGGTATCGGTTCTGCAAGCGGCTGTGATGCCACCACCAGTGAACATCGGGGTGCCGCCAGCAGAAAATCAAAACACGAGCAAAGCCGCGCAGGGTAATCGTGATCAGCCTGAGGCAAGAATTCCACCGCTAACGCTCGCGCTATTGCAAGGTAACGCGACATTGGCCAAGCAACTCCTGATCAAAGGGGAGGATCCCTGGATTGTCAGGCCCGGCATCAGGCTAAGTGCCTTCGCAACGGCAGCCATGAAAGGCCAACTGGATATACTGTCCCAAGTAATGGCAAGGGATGATTTTGAACTGCATAAAAATGTTGCAGGTGTGGATGCGCTATGCGCCGCAGTAGGCAGTGGGCAAGTGGAAGCGGCGCGGCGACTAGTCATTAAGGGTGTGCCAGTGCTCAAGAATGGCAGCGAAGGTCGTTCTGCGATGGGGGTATTAAGTAGTACGCCCTCGGTAAGAGCCAACAGAGAAATGCTCTCTGTGTTATTCGACAGGCCATCGTGATTGCAGCGACATGGCAAGCTGAACCGTTACGAAAGCGGGCAGAGAAGGAGCGTCGCACTTCGGCACTTTTAAGGTGGGGCGTTCCGACCTTTTTCCCACAACACATCGCCACCGCCCGCGTGGCGGTTTAGCACACGCGCTAATACAAACAGTAGATCCGACAAGCGATTAACATACTGTCGCGGCTGCGCGTTGAGTTCTTCAGTGAGGCCGAGTGCCACAATCGCCCGCTCAGCACGTCGGCAAACAGTGCGGCAGATATGAGATTGGGCCGCAGCACGTGAGCCCGCAGGCAAAATGAATTCCGCGAGCACAGGCAGCGTGGCGTTATATTTCGCCAGCAAGGTGTCGAGCCGGATGACGTGGGTATCCGTGATGAGACTGAAACCCGGTATGCATAACTCGCCACCGAGATCGAACAAATCATGCTGGATCGTGACCAGCTCTTCCCGCAAATCTTCCGGCATGTCTTCGCACAGCAGCAGACCCAGATGGGAATTCAATTCATCCACATCGCCCATCGCCTGAACGCGCAGCGCGTCCTTGGTGGTGCGGCTGCCATCACCCAGTCCGGTAGTACCGTCGTCCCCCGTGCGAGTGGCGATTTTGGAAAGTCGGTTGCCCATAGAGAGAGAAAATTAAATAGTTGAGGGCGCAGGATACGGGAAAATGCCTTCTTTCGCCGCAAAAACAAGGTTTTTCGCTGATGTTGAGCCGTTCGATTAACAGCCAGAGGGTACAATAGATTGCTTACGGAGAAACTTCCATGAACCATCCTGCTCCACCTTCTGCCCTCAGACGCGAACTGCCGGAGGCACTGCTGGCCGAATTGAAGGCCGTTTTCGCCGATCGTCTGTCGACCTCCATGGCGATGCGCGAACACCATGGTCGCGACGAATCGTCTTACGATCCCATGCTGCCGGATGCGGTAGTGTTTGCACACAGCTCGGAAGAGGTCGCTGCTGCGGTCCGTTTGTGCAATCAGCATCGTTTTCCCATCATTGCCTATGGCACCGGCACTTCGCTGGAAGGCCACATTCTGGCGCTGCAGGGCGGATTGTCGATCGATCTGTCGCAAATGAATCAGATGGTGGCGGTCAATCCTGAAGACCTGACCGTAACGGTGCAGGCTGGCGTGACACGCAAGCAGTTGAATACGGAAATCAAGGACACTGGATTGTTCTTTCCGATTGATCCAGGTGCGGATGCCTCGATCGGTGGCATGGCCGCCACCCGTGCGTCCGGTACGAACGCGGTGCGCTACGGCACGATGCGGGAAAACGTTTTGTCGCTGACCGTGGTGACAGCTGAAGGCAAAATCATCCGAACCGGTACACGTGCCAAAAAATCATCGGCTGGTTACGACCTGACGCGCTTGTTCGTCGGCAGCGAAGGTACGCTGGGCATCATTACCGAAATCACCTTGAAAATTTATCCGCAGCCCGAAGCCATCTCCGCAGCGGTCTGCTCGTTTAACGATATCGCCAGTGCCGTCAATACCGTCATTCAGACGATACAAATGGGTGTGCCGGTGGCGCGGGTTGAATTCGTTGATGAGAATGGTGTGCGTGCCTTCAATAAACACGACAAGCTGACCCTGCCCGAAAAACCACTGCTGTTGTTCGAATTTCATGGCAGCGAGTACGGTGTGAAGGAGCAGGCTGAACTGGTGCAGCAAATCGCCGATGAGCATCAGGCGATCGGTTTTGAATGGGCAACGCGCCCTGAAGACCGTTCCCGGCTCTGGCAGGCGCGTCATAACGCCTATTTCGCGCTGCTGCAATTGCGCCCTGGCTGTCGTGCGATATCCACCGATTGCTGTGTGCCGATTTCACGCCTGGCAGAGTGTCTGTTGGAGACCAAGGCCGACTGCGAACGAGAAAAAATCATCCACGGCATTGTGGGTCATGTCGGCGATGGAAACTTTCACGTGCAGATGTTGGTCGATCCGAATGATCCTGAAGATATCGCCCGCGCAGAAGGTGTCAACGAGCGCATGGTGCACCGTGCCATCGCGATGGACGGCACCTGCACCGGCGAACATGGCATTGGTTTGCACAAAATGGATTTTCTGATTCACGAAACGGGTGAAGATGCAGTTGGCATGATGCGATCGATCAAGCATGCGCTCGACCCGAATAATATTTTCAATCCTGGAAAGATCATCCGCTGGTAATTTTTCTGGCAGCTTTCCTCAGGCATAGATTACCTACCCATGGCAACACGCATCCCACCGGTCCACGCGCTATCCGCGTTTGAGGCAGCAGCGCGGCACGGTTCCTTCGCGCTGGCGGCAGAAGAGCTTTGCATCACCCCATCGGCGCTGTCGCATCGGATTCGCTTGCTGGAAGAGTTTGTTGGCGAGCGCTTGTTTCTGCGAGACGGTCGTAACGTCGGCTTGTCTGAATTCGGACGTCGCTATCTCGATGTGGTGCGTCAGGCCTTGCGCACACTGACTGATTTTCCCATGCCGCGCCGTGCCGCTTCGGTGCAACCACGTATCAAGATCACGGTACCACCGACTTTTGCGCGCTATTTGCTCGTACCCAAGCTGGCATCGTTCACGGAAGCGAATCCCGATATCGCGGTCGAAATTTATTTGTCAGTACCGCTGTATGATCTGGCACTGGGCGAGAGTGATGTCGAGGTTCGTTTCGGCCCGGGCAAGTATCCGAACCTGCAATGCGAAAAATTATTTTCCGAGCCCACCTTTGCGGTGGCCAGCCCGGACTATTTGCGTAACGTGGGCGATATCAGTCAGCCAGAGGATTTGCAGAAGGCCGTATTGATTCGGTCTGCGCTTGAGCCTTGGCAACCTTGGTTCGAGGCGGCTGGTCTTGACTGGTCTGAGCCCAGTACCGGGCTGCGGGTTGATGATCTCGGTTTGCTGCTGGAAGCTGTGCGTCGCGGCCATGGCATTGGTTTGACTCGCGAACACTTCGCGCGTGAATTGCTTGATAGTGGCGAGATCGTGCGTCTGTTTGACATGCAGACAGCGACACCGCCGCATGCTTACTACGTGGTGTATGAAAAGCAGGCCGCTGAGCGTCCGGAAGTGGCGGCTTTTTTGCAGTGGACTCAGGCGACTTTCCGTAGCGCCTGATCGTACCCGCTAGTCTTCTTCATCTCCCCTCTTATATCCTCGGTATTCTGCTGAGGACTCTTTTTGCGCCAAGCTTTTTCTGCGCGCGAATTTCACAGGCATTGGCCAACTGATGCTGGTGGTGTTCATTGATCTGAACTAATGGTGGTGTGTTGTTACTTAGCGGTGTTTTTCGCAGTTTCCCATTTCACCATACCGCCATTTCACCATACCGACTCATCGCGAGTCGGACATTCATTTCACGGAATTTCAGTATGAGTATGGATCGCTTGCCAAGCAGCAGCGCGCGCAATGCCTATGTTGGTCAGGCCGATCAACGGACAGATAACTTGACCGATGAACAAGAGCGCGAAGGTCAAGCGAGGCGACCAGCCATGCGTCAGAGGCAAACCGGGCGCGAAGATCTTGAAGATGAAAAAAACGAAGATCAGCCAAGCGGAGCATCTTTATTAAACCAGCATTCCAAGCCTCAATTAAGCTCTCGCAGCACGACGGACCAGGAATCTTTTCAGCTCGATCCCATAGATCAGGAAAAATTTTCTTATACAAAAATACAGTTTTTTTGCTGATACTGCAGAGGGTGACCGTGGCTATCGTGATGCCCTTGAGTGTGCATTAGTAGAAAAAAATAATCTGCATGAACTGCTCTTGAAAAATATGTTTACCGGTCAATCGCAGGTGAAAA
>JAJTGC010000089.1 GCA_021298975.1 Oxalobacteraceae bacterium | reverse complement strand
GATCGCCTATTTGCAGCTGATCGACAATGCCCATAACGATTCAGCATTTTTGCGTGTGGTGAATTTCCCCACGCGCGGCATTGGTGCGCGCAGTATTGAGCAATTGCAGGACGCTGCGCGCCAGTACGGCATCTCTCTTTATGCAGCAGTGCCTTATGTCGCGGGCAAGGCGGGTACGGTGCTCGGCAGTTTCGTGAAGTTGATTGAGGGTCTGCGTGTTGAAACCGATCGGCTGCCTTTGCCGGAGATGGTGCAGATCACACTCGATAAGTGCACGCTGATGCAGCACTATCAGGCCGACAAAGATGGCGCCGACCGCATTGAAAATCTCGAGCAGCTCGTCAGTGCGGCCACCTTGTTCGTTTCCGAAGAAGGTTTTGGCATCGATGCGCCTGCCTTGCTGGGGCCGCGGGTGGATGCTGTGGCACCGATCGCGATCGGTGAAGGTGTCGAGACTATTGACGCGGATGCGCCGCTATCGACTCTGATGTCACCCTTGTCAGCCTTCTTGTCACATGCTTCGCTTGAGGCCGGCGACAATCAGGCGCAAGCAGGTCAGGACGCGATTCAGCTCATGACCGTGCACGCGGCCAAAGGCCTGGAATTCGATGCAGTGTTCATCACTGGTCTGGAAGAAGGCTTGTTCCCGCATGAAAACAGCGAACAAGCTGAAGACGGCGTCGAAGAAGAACGCCGGCTCATGTACGTCGCAATCACGCGCGCTCGCAAGCGACTCTATATGAGCTTTGCGCAGACACGCATGCTGCACGGCCAGACCCGTTACAACCTGCGTTCGCGTTTCTTTGAAGAATTTCACCAAAAATTTGGTGAGGGTGTCATTGTGATTATCGAAGGCAGTGGTACGCAGTCGCGTGCCCATATCAATTTTGGCAAGAATGGAATGAAGCTGCTGGATTTGGGGGTGGCGAAGCTGGATCGCGTTGATTAGCGATTGGTGTCAGTAGTTGGCGTCGGTTGTAAAAATTTTTCAGCAAAAGTGGGTGAACGATGATCACTTTTGCCACCGGCAATTCCGTCATTCGCTTGGCTTGGTGGCAGGTGAGTGTTTTCGGATGTTTTCGGTGATCTCGCCAAAGCTGATTGTGTCGTGCAGATCGATGTGACGGGTCCTTTTATGCCCTTTATCGCGATTGCAGAATGCCGAGTTTTGATTGACTTTTCAATATGTCCTGTCATCAAAAATTGACAAAGCCGGCCGTGTGTATGACCTAGATTTTTCAGTCGGCTTTGTATTGATTTTGATAGTGTGTGGTTTTTCTTGACTTCGTAAGCTTGATTGCCTTCCTTATTTTCAGAGTTGCGTTGAATTGGCGTGCTGTTCGACCTTGAATGATCTCTGGAAATGTTTGCCATATTCAGAGCGATTTTTTAAGAATTATTCGGATTGCTGAAAGTCTTGCTACATTAGGATATTAAATTCAGGTTTGATGTACTTGTTTTGATGTCGTAGAAGTTATATTTGAATCATTCGAATTTTCGGTTTGTAAAAATAGTGAGATGCTGAGTAGGTCAACGTTTTACGGCGAGTCAGCAAAGCTGTGCGACGCGGGGCCAGTTAAAATCATTGACCCATAACGATTAATTTGGCTGGAAAACTTTCCGGTTTTTTTAATCAGCGCTTCCGTCGTTATGTGTCAATATTCCAATTCTTTATGGCGCTTAGCTGGTCACTGACTGCTGAGGCTGATAACCCAGTCAGCCCTAACCTCGCACTTTTATTTTTCACATTGTGTAACGCATCAGAAGCCTGTTCAGCTGTCATCCCGGCGGTTCTGAAAATATTGAATACGTCCTGATCGCCGGCTTTCTTTCGTCCTATCAAACCAGCCAGCGCTTTGTGAGAAGCCCCTCTGAATAACATGCCTTCTACAGAACCGTTGTCATTTATTTTTCTGGTCGAACCGATGCGATCAAAAATGAGAATATCTGTTGGTTTTTCTGTGCGTCCCGGTTTGGTGGTGATGTCCGCTTCGACCGGACTTCCTTGATTGCGGTAGTTCTCATCGAGGCGCTTGCTGGATTGTTGTGGAACTCTGCTTGACATAGGAAAACTCTCCTCTCTGCTGTCTTCACCCTATCGCTACGTTCAAATTGTTGTCAATGCGAGACATTTAACAAGAAACTTAGCATGTAGAACACGGTCAGGGGCATGAGTAACATGACCGCGACAATAGCCTTGCCGAGAATCAAGCCCAGGAGCGCGCTGACGATCGCGGGCAGCGCGATGCCGACCACGATCCAGCCGAGTGCGTACGCGAGGAAGGCTTTACCACAGCGGCGTACGGCGAAGAAACTGTAAAAAATGGCTTTGAATAAGCCCATGCGCTGCCAGATGGCCAGCGGCGCCGCATGCCAGAAGGCCATGGCGAAGGGCACATAGATCAGCGCTGAAAACATCATCGCCAGCGGAAGATTGGCGACAGGTATGTTTTGCTCATCGGCACGCAGTTGGCCCGACATCAGCTTCCAGAAGATGCCATCATCGATGATGGTTGACGCGGCAACCGCCAGAATGGCTGCCAGCAGATACAGCACGCCCAGACGCAGCAGCGTACCCAGTGCGGGGGAGCGGAAGGCAGTCAGCAGCAAATCCGGACGCACCTTGCGGTCTGCCTCGATTTCCACGCAAGCCTGCATGAAGGCCACGGAAAATGTCGGCACCAGCAAAAGCGGTAGCAGCTGGCCGACGACCGGTATCAGAGACAACACAAACATCAGCAGCATGTAAAGCAGAAAAAGCATCGATAGTTCGGCGGGCTGTTTGCGAAACAACGCAAACCCCTGACGAATCCACTCGATACCCTGGCGGGCGCTGATATTGTCAGTGTTCATGCCAGACCTTCGACGGCGGTATCGATACGGTGCCGTAATATGCGCTCGAAATGGGTCGGGTCGTGGGGTGTCAGCATTTCGGCTTCGCGAGGGAGGTAGAAATCATAGAGCCGGGATATCCAGAACCGCAGCGCTGCTGCGCGTAGCATGGCGGGCCAGGCATCTTTTTCAGCGGCAGTAAATGGCCTGACAGCGCGATAGGCATCGGTCATTGCGCGTACTCGCAGTGGGTCACTGGCACCTGTCTCCAGATCGATACACCAGTCGTTGACGGTCACGGCCACATCAAACAGCCAGGTATCACAACCGGCAAAATAAAAATCAAAAAAGCCAGTCAGCTGCTCACCATCGAACATCACGTTATTGCGAAACAGATCCGCATGAATCGGGCCACGTGGCAGCGCATGATAGCGGTCGGATGCGGCAAAAGCCTCTTGAAAATGCATCTCGGTTTTCAGCAGATGCCCGGTTTCCTCATTCAGGTGAGGCAATACCACTGGCGTGGTTTCGCGCCACCAGTCCAGACCGCGTAAATTCGGTTGATAGAGCGTATAGTCCTGCGCCGCCAGATGCATGCGAGCCAGCATGCTGCCTACGGCGCGGCAGTGAACCGCTTGCGGCGATGGCTGCCAGTTGCCCTTCAAGCGGGTGACGACCGAGGCGGGCTTGCCGTTGAGCGAATGGATGATCTCGCCTTGCTGGTTCGCCATCGGCGCCGGCACCAGCACCTCACGCTCGGCGAGATGTCGCATCAGGTTCAGGTAGAAAGGTAGCTGGTCGAAACTGAGTTTTTCGAACAGCGTCAACACGAACTCGCCACGATCTGTGGTGAGAAAAAAATTACTGTTCTCAATCCCGGAGGCGATGCCTTCCAGGGACTTGACGTGACCGATAGGGAACTGCTCAGCCCAGGGAATGACGTCTGCAAGGCTGACCGGTGTGAAAACTGCCATAAAAGAAAACAGAAAAAAAATTCAGCCTGAGTCGGGCGTTGTGCGCTTGACGATTCAACGGCTGGGTGGCGGCGGTGCCGAGGGACGATCCTTCGCAGATTTGCTGCGGAACTCGAAGATTTCCCATTGGGCGGCGCGGCCACCGCCTTCATGCGCGGGAATTTGCTCCGCCGGGGTGACGTGATAGACGTTGCCGCCACGTTTCACCCGCACGGAAGTAACGGCGTTTTGCTCGCGCGTCTGGGTAATCTGCGTGGTGCCATCGGGTGCCGCAGCCGGCATGCTGTCATCAGGCAAGGGCTCAAGGGACACGCTGTGGGCGATGCTAATGCAGGCGCTGAGGGCGGTACCGATACAGACACGGTGCCATTGACGCAAGCCGGATGAGTGCTGTTTCATGAAAAGGCCCCGTAAGGAGGGTGAGCGCCACGCCATGCGCGCAAGCCACCATTCTAGCAAACCACCCGGTAGCGGGTCAGAGGAAGGATTTGTGCGGCCTCTCGGTCTCGGCCGGCACAATTTCTCTGCCTTCATAAAAGGCAAAAATGGCGTCCACGATGCGCGCGGGCTCGTCCATCAGCTGCACCAGATCCAGATCTTCGGGGTGGATCAGACCCGGTTCCGCCATCTGCTCGCGCATCCACTGCAGCAAGCCATGCCAGAACGTTGTGCCGACCAGAATGACCGGTATGCGACGGGATTTGCCGGTCTGTATCAGGGTGATGACTTCGCTCAGCTCATCAAGCGTGCCAAAGCCCCCGGGCAGAATGACGTAAGCATCGGCATATTTTACGAAAGCGACTTTGCGTGCAAAGAAGTGGCGGAATGACAGTGAGATGTTTTGCCAGCCATTGCGGGTCTGTTCGTGCGGCAGCTCGATGTTGAGCCCGATGGAGGCTGAGTTGCCCTCAAAAGCACCTTTGTTGGCCGCTTCCATGATGCCTGGACCACCGCCGGTGATGATGGAAAAGCCCTCATCCGATAGGCGCCGTGCGATATCTGTGGCCGTTGCGTAGTAAGGATTGTCGGCGCTGATGCGCGCCGAGCCGAAGATGGAGACTGCCGGTCGGATCTCCGAGAGGTGCTCAGCCACGTCAATAAACTCTGCCATAATCGTGAACAATTGCCACGAATCGCTGGCCTTGCGCGACGTGGCATGCTCAAGATTGTTCAGCTGCCGCAGCCGCGGTACATCTTTCCGGTCGCGTTCCATATGAATAAAACCCTGTTGCTGGTGGATGGTTCGAGTTATTTATATCGGGCTTTTCATGCGATGCCCGATTTGCGCAATGCAGAGGGTGCGCCCACAGGCGCCATCTACGGCATGATCAACATGCTGCGACGGCTGCGCCAGGACTACGATGCAGCATACATTGCCTGCGTGTTCGATGCAAAAGGGAAAACCTTTCGCGACGACCTCTATCCCGAATACAAAGCCAATCGGGCCGCCATGCCTGAAGACCTGGTGCGGCAGATCGAACCCATCCATGAAGTCGTGCGGGCGATGGGCTGGCCTATCCTGATGGTCGAAGGTATCGAGGCCGATGACGTGATCGGCACGCTCGCAGTGCAGGCGGCCTCGCTGGGCTTGGATACCGTGGTGTCTACCGGTGACAAGGATCTGGCTCAGCTGGTCAATGAGCGGGTCACGCTGGTCAACACCATGAGTAACGAGAAACTCGATCGCGCCGGTGTGATCGCCAAATTCGGCGTACCGCCTGAGCGCATCGTGGATTACCTCACCCTGGTTGGCGATACGGTAGACAACGTACCCGGTGTCGAAAAAGTCGGTCCCAAGACGGCCGTGAAATGGCTCACCCAATATGGCACGCTGGAGAGCGTGATAGCCCATGCCAAGGATATTGGCGGCGTGGTGGGTGAAAATTTGCGTCGTGCGCTGGACTGGCTGCCGCAGGCGCAGCATCTGGTGACCGTCAAATGTGATTGCGATTTGTCGGCTCACCTGAGCAGTATTGATCAGCAGCTGGTCAATCGGCCTGAAGACAATGAGGTCTTGCGTGCGTTTTTCACGCGCATGGGTTTTCGTACCTGGCTACGCGAAATCAATGCCGAACGTCAGGCTAACGCTGCGGCCGCGCCTGCGCCTGCCGCCGGTTCTGGCAGCGACCCGCAAGGCGGATTGTTCGCTGCAGATGCTTTGCCCGACCCACCTCCCGACATCCACTACGAGACCATTTTTACCGAGGCGCAGCTGCAGCAATGGCTGAAAAAGATAGATGCGTCTGCACTCACTGCGGTCGACACCGAGACCACCTCGCTGGAGCCGATGCGCGCCAGTCTGGTGGGTATTTCGCTGTGTATCGAGCCTGGCAAGGCGGCCTATATTCCGCTCAGCCATCACTATCCGGGCGTACCAGACCAGTTAGCGCGCGAGCAGGTTCTCGAGGTACTCCGGCCCTGGCTTGAAAATCCCGCCAAGCCCAAGCTGGGCCAGCATTTGAAGTACGACAGCCATGTGTTCGCCAACCACGGTATCGCATTGCAGGGCATCGTGCATGACACGCTGCTGCAGTCCTATGTACTTGAGTCGCATCGCAACCATGACATGGATAGTCTTGCGCTGCGCTGGCTGGATAAAAAAACCATCAGTTATCAGGAAGTGTGTGGCAAGGGTGTATCGCAAATCGGTTTTGATGAAGTCAGCATCGAGCGCGCGACCGAGTACGCAGCCGAAGATGCGGATATCACGCTGCGCTTGCATCAGGCGATGTGGCCGCGCATCGAGACCAACGATAAACTGCGCTTCATCTACGAGCGTATTGAATTACCGACGGCGCGTGTCCTGCAGCGGGTTGAGCGTAATGGTGTATTGATTGACGTCGATTTGCTGGCCGCTCAATCGGCTGAATTGGGTACGCGTCTGCTGGCGCTCGAGCAGCAGGCGCATGTCCTGGCCGGTCAGCCCTTCAATTTGAACTCGCCCAAACAACTGGGCGAAATCTTGTTCGACAAATTGGGTTTGCCGGTGGTGAAGAAAACGCCGGGCGGTACACCATCCACCGACGAGGAGGTTTTGCAAAAGCTGGCCGAGGACTATCCGCTGCCCAAGCTGCTGCTGGATTACCGCAGTCTGTCCAAACTTAAATCGACGTACACCGACAAGCTGCCGCGCATGGTCAATCCGCAGACAGGACGCGTGCACACGAATTATGGTCAGGCGATTGCTGTCACCGGGCGCTTGTCATCGAACGAGCCGAATCTGCAAAATATTCCAGTGCGCACGGTCGAGGGTCGTCGCATCCGCGAGGCGTTTATCGCAGCACCCGGACACCAGATCATTTCGGCCGATTACTCGCAAATCGAGTTGCGCATCATGGCGCATCTGTCCGGCGATGCCGGCATGCTGCGCGCCTTTGCGTCGGGCGAGGATATTCACCGCGCGACCGCTGCCGAAATTTTTGGTGTAGCGGTCAATGAGGTCGACAGCGAGCAGCGACGTGCTGCCAAGGTGATCAACTTTGGCCTCATGTACGGCATGAGCGCCTTCGGACTGGCCGGCAATCTGGGTGTAGAGCGCTCGGCGGCGCAGATGTATATGGACAAATACTTCACCCGATTTGCCGGCGTAAAGCAGTTCATGGACGATATCCGTCAGCAGGCCAAATCGCAGGGCTATATTGAAACCGTATTCGGCCGCCGGCTCTGGCTGCCAGAGATCAATTCACCCAATGGCCCACGCCGTCAGGGCGCCGAACGCGCCGCGATCAATGCGCCCATGCAGGGCACGGCGGCTGATCTCATCAAGCTGGCCATGATCGCAGTCCAGAACTGGCTGGATGCCGATCAACTGGGCGCGCGCATGGTGATGCAGGTGCATGACGAGCTGGTACTGGAAGTACCTGATCACGAGATCGCGCTGGTGAAGGTTAGACTGCCCCAGTTGATGGCCGGTGTCGCGCAGCTGAAAGTGCCGCTGGTGGCCGATGTGGGCTGCGGCGCGAACTGGGAAGTGGCGCACTAAGCGGCTTGCGCCGTCATCTGACGAATTGCCCCGGCCCTGCAGGCTATGGTCTAATCGCGGGGCTTTTCAGACAAACCGGGATGTCAAAATTAACCCAACGCTCACCTATATTCTGCTGGCCACCGTACTTGCCGGTGTGATCAGCATTTCCGCCGCTGCTTTACTCTCTTACAGCCTGCTGTCGAAGATGGTAGAGCGCATGGTCAGCCTGTCGGTCGGCATCATGCTGTCGACGTCGCTGCTGCATGCTTTGCCCGAGGCCTTCGAGTCCGAAGCCAATATTCATGCACTGTTTGCCACGCTGCTGGCTGGCTTGCTGGGATTTTTCCTGCTGGAGAAATTCGCCATCCTGCGTCACTCGCATCACTACGAGGGCGATGGCCATGATCATGAGCATGGGCATGATGCGCATGAAGCCGGTCAATCCGGCTGGATGATTCTGGTCGGTGACGGGCTGCACAACTTCACCGACGGCATCCTGATTGCGGCGGCTTTTCTGGCCGATCCCAAGCTGGGTGTCATCACGGCGCTGGCCATCATTGCGCATGAAATCCCGCAGGAGATCGGTGATTTCATCGTGCTGCTTAACGCCGGTATCAGCAAAGCGCGCGCCTACGTGTACAACCTGATCTGCAGCCTGATGGCGGTGGTGGGTGGACTAGTCGGTTACTTCATGCTGGGTGATGGCATGCACCTGATTCCCTACGTGCTGGTGCTGGCCTCATCAGGATTTATCTATATCGCCGTCAGTGACTTGATGCCGCAGATGCAGCGCCGTGCGACGCTGCGGGAATCAATTCCGCAGTTTGTGCTGATTGCGCTGGGCGTGGGTATCGTGCTGTTGCTCACGCATCGTTTTCATTTGCACTAGGCGCCAAGACCGGCACCGGCCATAAGCCGTTGTGATGTCTGAAAGTTTTGCTGTTGACGGATTGCAGGGCGGGCTGGTAGCCCAGCGCTCGATCACGCCCGGCAAAAAACGCTTCAGTCCTCACCGGGAGCACCGGTAGCGACAGGTCGCGACGGATCTGAAGACCACTCGCTCCAGGAACCCGGATACAAGGCCGCACCAGACAAGCCCGCAATTTCCATCGCCAGCAAATTGTGGCAGGCCGATATGCCTGAACCACATTGCGCGATCGTCGATTCAGGGCTGCGTATCAGCGCACTGAACTCGGCGCGCAAGGCTTCAGCAGGCTTGAAGCAGCCATTGGGCTGCAAATTATCTTTGAACATACGGTTTCGCGCGCCCGGTATGTGTCCTGCAACCGGGTCTATCGTTTCATTCTCTCCACGAAAACGATCATTGGCGCGTGCGTCCAATACGATCGAATGTTTTGTTTCGAGGTTGGCCAGAATATCGTCAGCGGATACCGTGCGCATCAATGATGCTTGCTTTGTAATGCTGCCCGGTGGTTTGGTCGTGACCGCGGTGGTTACTGCGCCACGGCAGACCGCCATCCAGCAGTGCCACATCAGCGTGCCCTACCCAGCGCAGCATCCACCACACACGCGAGGCGAACATGCCGCCATGCCCGTCATAAACAATCACTTGCGAATGCGGATGGATGCCCCAGTGCCGTAGCGTCTGAATGAAATCTTCGGGGGACGGTAGCGGATGTCGGCCGCGAAAAGCGCCATCTTTGCCTGGTGATTTGTCAGACAGGTGCACATCGGGATCGGCATGCTGTGCGCCCGGCAGATGTCCGGCAGCGAATGCGGCTGCACCAGCGTGTGGATCAGTGAGTTCACCGCGACAATCGAGTATCACGAACGCCGGATCGGTCAGATGCGGTTGAAGCTGAGTCACTGAGATCAGTGTGGTGTACGACATCCGGTTCTCCTCGGTGATAAATCAGGTCACGATCCCGCCGTCTTGATCGTGCTGCGGGCATTATAAAAGGTCGCTGCGACACCACTGACAAGAATAATCACAATGCCCAGCCAGCCAGATAATTCCAGATGATCGCCCCAGATCAGGATGCCCCAGATACTGGAGAAAACAATGCCCGTATATTGCAGGTTGGCCGTCACCAGCATCGCACCGAGCCGGTAAGCGCGCGTCATGGCCATCTGTGCGATGGTCGCCGTGAAGCCGATGGATCCGAGCAGCAGAAAATCAGTACCGGTGAGCGTATGCAGAATGTGAAATTCACCGGTGCGCAGATAACTGTCGGCGAGTCCGCTCAGCAGCCCGGCGAGTACGCCACTGACCGAAAAATAAAACACCACCCGATATTCCGGTTCGCCCAACTGCCCCAGTTTTTTGACTTGCATATAAGCGAGTGCCGAGAGAAAGCTGGAGATCAATGCAAGCAGACCGCCCAGCCATTGTTCAGCATGTATCGTGGGCTTGAGCAGCAGCGCGACCCCTGCAAAACTGGTGATGATTGCTGCCGCCAATCCCCATTCAAAGCGACGTTGTTTATGCCACCAGCCCAGCGTAAAAACAATCGCTGCAATCCAGATCGGCGCCATGTAATTGAGTGTCATCGCAGTGGCCAGTGGCAGCTGCCCGATCGCAAAGAACCATAGCCAGAGCGCGGTCACGCCGACCAGCCCGCGCCATGCATGATGCCAAGGCAGGGTGGTTCGCAAAGACACTCGTTGCATGCGAGCGAAGCCGGCGATCAGCAGCATGCCAACCAGTCCGCGGCACATCACGATTTCAGAGGTGGATGAGGTTGCCGATGCCAGTTTCACGCACACGCCCATGATGGCGAAGACGAAGCTGGCGAAAAGCATCCACAGCGATTGCATGCGGATGCTCCTTGGTCAGAGAAGAGAAATCAAGCGATCGGTTGCAGAGATCACCCGAGGGATCGATACGTCGAAGCTGGTGTCGGTCATCAGATCGGTTACAGCGCGATCTGGCTGCGATACCACTCGTGGAAATGCTGCATGCCGTCTTCCATCGGCGACTGATAGGGGCCGACTTCGTTGACGCCGCGCTCGACCAGAATGCGGCGGCCCGCATCCATGCGCAAAGCGATTTCATCATCTTCGGCACAGGTTTCCATATAAGCGGCGCGTTCAGCTGCGACGAAATCTCTTTCGAACAGCACGATTTCTTCGGGATAGTAGAACTCGACGACGTTGGTGGTTTTCTGCGGCCCCTTGGGCCAGAGTGTGGAGACCACCAGCACATGCGGATACCACTCGATCATGATGTTGGGATAGAGCGTCAGCCATATCGCGCCAAAGGGCGGCGCTTCACCGTTACGAAAGCGCAATACTTCTTCCTGCCAGCGCCGATAGACCGGCGAGCCGGACTTCGCCAGTGCGGCGTTGACGCCGACCGTTTGCACACTGTAACCCTCACCGAGTTCCCAGCGCAAATCATTGCAGCTGACAAAATTGCCCAGGCCGGGATGGAAAGGCTCGACGTGGTAATCCTCGAGATACACCTCGATGAAGGTTTTCCAGTTGTAGTCGCATTCATGAACTTCGACGTGATCAAGCAGGTAACCGTCAAAGTTGAGGTCTTTCGTCACTGACATATTTTTCATCAGTGCGGCAATATCCACGCCGTTATTCTCGAACAGCAGGCCGTTCCACTGCCGCAGCGGCGTCGTTGACAGATTCAGGCAGGGGGTTTCGCCGAAATGCGGTGCACCGATCAGTTCGCCTTTGAGATCATAGGTCCAGCGATGCAGAGGGCAAACGATGTTGTCTGCGTGACCGCGACCACTGAGCATTTTCGCCTGGCGATGACGACACACATTGGACATCAATTCGATGCCTTGTGGATTGCGCACAAGAATGCGGCCTTCGTTTTCCCAAGGGAGTGCCGCATAGTCACCCACATTGGGCACCATCAGCTCATGGCCGGCGTATTGTGGACCTTGCTGGAAGAGCTGCTTTTTTTCTTTTTGCAGCAGAGCGTCATCAAAGTAAACGCTTACCGGAAGCTGCGCTGTAGACCGTGCGAGTTTTGCGAGACTGGCCAGATCGGACATCCCCACCCCCAAATTAATTTTCACCAACCTAAGAGAGAAAGAATCCGCAAAAACTTATTCAATTGAAACAGAACAGTACTTTTTTGGACGAATGCGCGATTATACCCGTGGGTACAATCGCAGGTAGAGTTAATGAAAAAACAAGTTAACTGAGAGTGGCTTTAACAGCAGCGGCTAGGGTTAAGTTGAATTAGTGCTGTTCTTTTACTATTAAAAGTATTTTTTTGGCAAATGTTCAGTTGGTTTTCTGAAAGACAAAGGGGGTATTCCCCTGGATCGGAAATCGCTTGCACTAAAATAGGCACCCCACTTCAGGACCTGTGACATGCCCAAGAAACCTGCTGCCGAACCCACCGCTGTCTCGTTCGAGTCCGCGATGGCAGAACTTGAACAACTGGTCGCCACAATGGAATCTGGTGAACTGCCGCTGGAAGCTTCGGTAGCCGCTTATCAGCGCGGCTCGGAGTTGGTGCAGTACTGTGCCGCTCAACTGGAGCGCGTCGAGAAGCAGGTCAAAGTGCTCGAAGGTGAGATGCTCAAACCTTTTGCTTCCGGTGATGAGGACGACGAAGAGGCCGAAGAAGAGGACGGCGAATGAGTTCGGACTTCGCCGCCTGGCGCGCCACCGTACAGGCCGACATGGAAGGCATGCTGCTTTCTTTTCTTCCGCCTGTGACTCGGCCACCGAAGCGTTTGCATGAGGCCATGCAGTATGCCGTGCTCGATGGCGGAAAGCGTGTGCGGCCCTTGCTGGCATTTGCAGCGGGCGAATTATTTGATGCGCCGCGCGATGCGGTGGCGCGCGCCGCGGCTGCGGTTGAAATGGTGCATGCGTATTCGCTCGTGCACGATGACATGCCGTGTATGGACGACGATGATCTGCGTCGTGGCAAGCCCACAGTGCATAAACAGTATGATGAGGCTACGGCACTGCTGGTGGGCGATGCATTGCAGTCGCAAGCTTTTGAAGTCCTTACAGGTGGCGTGCTTGACGCAGAACGCAAGGTTATGATGTTGGCAACGCTGGCGCGCGCCGCAGGATCTCTGGGCATGTGCGGCGGACAGGCGATCGATCTGGCCTCCGTCGGACTGGTTTTGTCGCTGGCTGAACTCGAGCAGATGCATCGCCTCAAAACGGGTGCATTGCTTGAAGCCTCTGTAATGCTTGGCGCGATGGCGGGCAAGACCCTCACATCCGCTGACATCGACGCACTACGCACTTACGCGGCTGCCATGGGTCTGGCGTTTCAGGTGGTTGATGACATTCTGGATGCCACTGCGGATTCGGTCACACTGGGCAAGACCGCCGGCAAGGATGCTGCCGACAACAAGCCCACCTACGTATCGATACTCGGCCACAAGGAGTCGCTTGCTCTGGCCGAGAAGTTGCGGCACGATGCCCACAGTGCACTCGAGCCATTTGGGGATGGCGCGCAGCGGCTGAAAGATCTGGCCGATCTGATCGTGCATAGAAAAACCTGAGACACCCAATATGGACTTACTAAAACAAATCAATGATCCTGCCGCGCTGCGCAGCTTGTCGCGCGCGGAACTCAAAACGCTGGCTGACCAGCTGCGTACTTATCTTCTGGAGTCGGTATCCAAGACCGGTGGGCATTTATCGTCCAATCTGGGTACAGTCGAGCTGACGATCGCGCTGCACTACGTATTTACTACCCCTGAGGATCGTATTGTTTGGGACGTCGGTCACCAGACTTACCCGCACAAGATCCTGACCGGACGGCGCGACCGCATGTCGACACTGCGTCAGCAGCATGGCTTGTCCGGTTTTCCGCGCCGCGATGAAAGTCCCTACGACACCTTCGGCACTGCGCACTCGTCGACGTCTATTTCTGCAGCGCTGGGCATGGCACTCGCCGCCCGTACCAAACACGAAGACCGTCATTCCGTGGCCGTGATTGGTGACGGTGCAATGACTGCGGGCATGGTGTTTGAAGCACTGAACAACGTGGGTATTTACGATGACATAAAGATGCTTGTTGTCCTCAACGACAATGACATGTCCATTTCGCCGCCTGTGGGTGCGCTGAATCGCTATCTGGCGCGGCTGATGTCCGGTAAATTTTATGCAGCGGCCAAGAACGTGGGTAAATCTGTGCTGCCGCCGTCGATGCTGGAACTGGCCAAACGTTTCGAAGAGCATGCCAAAGGCATGCTGGTGCCCGCCACGCTGTTTGAAGAATTTGGCCTGAACTACATCGGGCCGATTGATGGTCATGATCTTGATTCGCTGATCCCTACGCTGCAAAACCTGAAAAATCTCGAGGGCCCGCAATTCCTGCATGTGGTCACGAAAAAAGGTCAGGGCTACAAGATGGCCGAGGCCGATCCCGTGCTCTACCACGGCCCCGGTAAATTCAATCCCACCGAAGGCATCAAGCCCGCCACCGCCAGCAAGATGACCTACACGCAGGTGTTTGGCGACTGGCTGTCGGATATGGCCGCGGTCGATGACAAGCTCATCGGCATCACACCCGCCATGCGCGAAGGTTCGGGCATGGTGAAATTCGAGCAGAAGTATCCGGAGCGTTACTACGACGTTGGTATCGCCGAGCAGCATGCAGTCACTTTTGCTGCGGGTCTGGCTTGTGAAGGTCTCAAGCCGGTGCTCGCAATTTATTCGACTTTTTTGCAGCGTGGTTACGATCAGCTGATTCACGACGTCGCGCTGCAAAATCTGGATGTGACGTTCGCGCTCGATCGTGCCGGGCTCGTGGGGGCTGATGGTGCAACGCATGCCGGTAATTACGACATGGCCTTCCTTCGCTGCATTCCGAATATGGTCGTGATGGCAGCCAGCGATGAAAACGAATGCCGGCAGATGCTCACCACAGGCTATCGTCATCCTGGTCCGGCGGCAGTGCGCTATCCGCGTGGCGCGGGGGTCGGCGCTGAAGTCTCGCCGGGTCTCGACAGTATCCCGATCGGCAAAGGTGAGATTCGTCGCAAGGGCAAGCAGATTGCCCTACTCGCGTTTGGCACCATGGTCGCGCCCGCATTGCAGGCGGCTGAGAAACTCAATGCCACGGTTGCGAATATGCGTTTCATCAAGCCGCTTGATGCAGCGCTCGTTGCCGAGCTGGCCTCAAGCCATGATTTACTGGTGACCATCGAAGAAGCGCTCGTTGCCGAGCTGGCCTCAAGCCATGATTTACTGGTGACCATCGAAGAAGGTTGTGTGATGGGTGGTGCCGGCTCAGCGGTGGCTGAGGCGCTTGCTGCGGCGGGTATTGTCAAACCGCTGCTGCAACTGGGTTTGCCTGATCAGTTCATTGATCACGGCGATGCACAACAGCTGCTCGCGCAATGCGGATTGGATGGTGAAGGTATCGCCGCATCGGTCACGCAGCGTCTCGGAAAAACTGAACCAAGATTGGTCGTCAATAATTCGTAGAAAAATTGCCTGGCTTGTTGTTGAAAGATGAGAAAAAACGACGCTTCGGCGTCGTTTTTTTTTGCGCGTTCAGGGCGAACAATGGGGTTTATTTGGTTACTTAACTTGGCATTGCTTATAAGCATCAACCCTTACATCTTTATGAAAAGTCAGTCATGAGCCCCTACTCGTCCAATACTTCATCAAGCGATCTTGATATCCAAAAGCGGTATGCGCAGCAGCAAGCAGAGCAGCGGCGTGCCACCCAGCAGCGTGCCGCACAGAAACCGTCAGTGGAGAGTCCCTCCGAAAAGGCACCGCGCATGGTGCAAGGTAATCGACAGCAGCAAGACGCAGTCCGCGATGCCAGCCGGGTGAAACAGATTGAGCAATTGGCCGCCATTCCTGTGGCAGAGGAGTGCCCGGGTGGTTTTTTCATTCCCTGGCCGACATCGGATGATGGCAAGCGGAAATGGGACAGCTCGCTAACCGGCTACGAGCGCAAGCTCATGATTTGGGACTTCGCCGGCGAGTTGAGTCGTTTGTCCGGGTCTGACTCAAGTGGCGAGGCCGACCCCGATTCGGGCTACGAGCCCGATCCGGAGGACGACGTTTCCGAAGCCGTGGACGCAAGCAGTTCGGCCGCCGAGTCTGGCGGCGACGATGCAAGCAGCGACAGCGGGAACAGAGATGTGGCAGCCGGGCGCACCGACCTTCTTCCCCTGCTATTCAAGCAGGTCGTTTCCTCAAGTCGGGGGCGGCGGGAGTACGCCGAGGAATTTGGCGCGAGCGACGAGGACTCAGGGGATTCCCTTTATGCAGGTGACGCTGGATCAGGCAGCGAGCCGGTTTCGGAGGATGAAGGGGATTCTGGTGACGCATCGGACGAGGTTTCAATATCGAGTGCCGGAGAAAGCGATGACGAAAGTGGTTCTGGTGACACATCGGACCTGAGTTCGATATCGAGTACGGGCGAAAGCGATGACGAAAGTGGTTCGGGGACAAGTACCGATGTTTCCGACAATGAGTCTGGTGGGACAGGAGACTCTGAACCTGAGGAAAACCACTTGGACGAATTCAGTTCATCCAATCAATGCCTGACACTGAAGGCAAGAAAAAGCGATAGTAAGACCTGTTCTGATGCAGAGCGAAATGCGGGTGAACATGATGCTGCGCTTGCTTTTGCGGAGAATCCTCAAAGCAGCCAACAACTGACGCGCTCGCGGCAACTCAGGCTTCGGGATTCTTCACGTCACGCACGGGATGCGCGATCCGACTCTGAAGACGCTTTCAGTGATTCGGAGGGGAATGCGGAAGCGCCGCCTGACGTCGCGCCCTTTTTCGCGAAAGACTCGGATTCTTTTGGGGGACAG
>JAJTGC010000088.1 GCA_021298975.1 Oxalobacteraceae bacterium | reverse complement strand
GGTGTGCTGGAAACGACGCGAGCCATCTCCTGAGATTGCGCAGGCAACCATGCGGCTAGCAGCGCGAGCGGTATGAGTGTCTTCACTGGATTTTTCATTGCCCCTCCCTGGGATTCATTTGTTGCCTCGATGGCATGGAGGTAATTTAGGAAAGAAATGACGATGCGATAGACGGCGTTACATTTGGACACACGCTTTTATATGGCCAGGCAAGTTCGCTGATGCGGCGTCATCGTGACCCTGAAGTGGTCAATCAGCGCGCAGACGGCAGCAGGGCAATGAATCGCATTCATGCTTTTCTGGCAATCATGAAAGTTCGACAGGCGTCGGACTTTTCGCTTATATTTCTGCCAAGCATCACTTCAGTTGCGGCGTGGTTTGCCGATTCAAGTGATTGATCCTTTGCGCCAAGCGCGCCGCACAGAGACCGCACCCCACCATGGCAGAAGAAGACACAAAGCCGGAAGACGACGCCCCTGCTGCCGATGCAGCCGCTGCGTTGGAGCCGGACGAAGCGCCCAAGCCGCCGGTTAAATGGAAAAAAGTGCTGGAGGAGGGGCATGCGGGTGCGCACGGTGGTGCCTGGAAGATTGCGCTGGCCGACATGATGACGGCCATGATGGCCTTCTTTTTGCTGATGTGGCTGCTGGGCGCGACGCCGGAGGAGCAGCGTCAGGGTATTGCTGAATACTTCCAGCCCAATGACCGCAGGGAAGCGGCGATGGGCGAGACAGCGGGATCGAATGGTATGTTCGGTGGGCGGTCCATCATTGACACGGATGGCATACCCGATACGCCCAAGCAGGAGGCGGCGATGGAACGCATTACACCGCGTTCCGAAGCAGGTCCGAGCGAAGCGAAGATCTGGGTACCTCACCGGATGACAAGCCGCATCCAAAGTATGCGAAAAATCTGACAGAGGAACAGAAGCAGCAGATTGCCGCACAAGCTGAAAAAGAAAAACTCGACAAGCTGGAAAAGGAAATTGACGAGCGACTTTCAATCAATCAGCAGTTGGCTGATCTCAAGAGCCAGGTCACGTTCACGAGGGAGAAGGACGGACTTCGCATTGATATCATCGACAAGGCCAATTTCTCGATGTTTGGCAGCGGCAATGCGGCAATGGACCCGCGCGCTCGTGCCCTCATCAATGAAGTGGCGAAATCGCTGGCGGGTATGCCCAACAAAATGGCGGTGAAAGGGCATACGGACAGTTCTCCATTCCCCGAGGGCAGCGAACGTACGAACTGGTCGTTATCGATCGAGCGCGCCGAGGCCACGCGTCGAATGCTGGAGCAGGCAGGCATGTCCAGCGGACGGTTTGCCCGCGTCGAGGGTGTTGCCGATACTGCGCCTTTTGCGCCCAACAACCCTGCTGATCCGCGTAACCGACGTATCAGCATTACGGTGCTCTACAACGATCCACCGCCTTCCTGAGTACCACTTCCAAGCTGCTACTTGTGCCGGTTGGGTATCACTTGGCTGTTTGCCGCATTCGGGAATACTTTCACCATCCACCAGAAAATCAGCGCGCCGGCAACCAGTGTGGTCGCTGCGATATTGAGCGACCAGGTAAATCCTTGCGCATGCGTGCTGGCTCGTGCGAGCAGAAACGCGGCGACCGGCGGACCGATGATCTGACCAAAACCAAATGCGGCAGACAGCAGACCAATGATCGCCGGCGCCGATTGCGGGTGCAGCTTTCTGCCTAGCTGCATCGCAAAGAAAGTGATTGCGGTGAAGGGCAAGCCCACCAATAGACTGCCCAGCGCAAAACCCGCGAGTATCGGCATCCAGTTGCCAATGGCGACGCCCGCTGCCTGTGTCAGATAGCAAGCCAGCAGCAGATAGCGCTGGTCGAAACGAGAGGGAATTCGCGAGGCCATGATGGCGCCGAATGCGACGGCGATGCCCAGCATGGGCCAGAACAGATCGGGCCACGCTGAATCGGGCATCGCGGTGCGCGCAATCACAGGCAGGAACGTCGCCGTGATGATGTACCCGAAGCCAGCCAAGCCATAGGCGAGCGTGAGCGCCGCTTTTTCGGTCGTACTGCCGCCACCTGTGGAGAGCGCATGCGCTGTCGTGGGAAGCGGCAGCCCGGCATCACTGTCAAAAACACGCCACACGACAGCCGTCATCAGCGCGGCCAGCAATGCAAATGCGATCCAGCCGGTACTGGCATGCCAGTCCAGTTGCACCATCAGGCTGGCAAGCAGACCGCTGCTGGCGATGCCAACACCCGGGCCTGCATAGACAATCCCGCCGGCGGCGGGTAGATTCATGCGCGCCAAACGCCCCAGGCACCAGGTGCTGGTGTAGACGAAAGTGACTGCGGTAATCACGCCGGCAACAAAGCGCAACCACGGCCACGCAGCGGGCGCGTCGGTCGCCATGAGTGCCGTGAGCAAGCAGGTGAGCAGCAAGCCCGCTCGCACCATGGGCGCGACGCTCAAGGGTGGCCAGCCCTGTCGTGACCAAAGCGCTGGCTGCAGCGTGCACAGAATCGCACCCATCAGATAACCGAAATAATTCGAGCTGGCCAGCCAGCTGGCGCTGTCGAGGTCGAGCAATCCGTCATGCAGCATCATCGGCATGAGCGGCGTGAACGCAAACCGTCCTATACCCATGGCCACGGCAAGCGACAGCGTTCCCGACAACGCGATGGCCAGCGGGTGGGTATCGCCAGCGGTGTCAGTCGGCGACGTCATTCAGGCTGGTGGCGATACTGCGGACATGGCAAGCAAATTTTGGCGGGTTCAGGCAGGGCGGCGAGCCACCCGGCTTGGCTCATCTCAGAACGGCGCATTGCTGGTACGTTTGCAGCGACCCGAAATCAGATCCAGACGCTTGTTGCCCTCGAGATCAAGCCATTGCTTGAATTCGCCGTTCTTGCGATTGAGCGTGAAATGCTCGCCAATGATCATCAGGCCGAAACGTTTGAACAGGGCCGGACGGCTCACTTTGAGCAGGTCATCCTGTACCTGTAACGTGCCTTTGCGGTTCATCGATATCGCGTACTCGCCGGTATACCAACCTGTATTTTCCTCAAAATCGAATTGGGCAGGCATCGTGATTCGTGCCGTATCGAAGGGCTGGGAAAGATTGTCAGTGGGTCTGCTGACTTCAAGATCACAAACCACGTCGAGCTTACCCTTGACCTGATAAGCGGGTTTTTTACCATTCATGTCAAGGCTGAGCAGGCCAGTCACTTGCGCAATCATGACGATCCCTGCCAGAACGATCAGGGCCAGCAGGACAAGGATTGTTTTTTTCATCGATGATCTCTCTGGTTGTCCTGCAGCTGCGCGTTGTGTTGCAAGTATTGCCGGACATGATCCAACAAACCGCTGCAAGCGTCTTCGATCAGATCGAGCACCTGCGTAAAACCCTCGTCACCGCCAAAGTAGGGATCGGGGACCACGGCGGCGTCATGCCGTCGGCAGAATTCCGTCAGACGCCGGATTTTGTACCGCATCGACGGCGGACAGGCGTGTTCAGCCAGCGCCAGATTATCCCAGTCCATCGCCAGAAGTAAGTGGTGTCCGATGAAATCTGCCTCGGTAATCTGCCGGGCGCGCAAGTCGGACAGATCATAGCCGCGTTGTGCAGCGGTATGCTGGCTGCGGAGATCCGGTGGATCGCCTGGATGATAGTTGTGCGTGCCGGCTGAACTGACATGTACGACGGCATCAAGACTTGCTTCTTTGATCATGTGCCGGAAGACGCCGTGCGCCGTTGGGCTGCGGCATATGTTGCCCATACAGAGAAAAAGAACGCTGTAGTGCACTTGAGGTGCAGCGCTCGTCTCTGTCGGCTTGAGGGTTTCGTTCATTATTGTTTTATTCGGTGTTCACCTGCCGGAGTGCGTCCGTGCTTGCCGCTATTCTACCTCTTGCAATACTGATGAGGTATCGCTGTCGCGATCAAAATGAAAGACTTTGTCTTGTCTTCTCCCTGCCACCACGCGTCAAAAAACTGACCTTGCCCCCTGCCACTTTGGTGCACAGAGAATCCCGTGAGGCGTGATGGCGACGCGCGATCATGAAGGGACGAAGGCAGGGTTGCCGGCAAGGCGCTACAATCGCCGTTACAGCATACCCAGTTCGAGGTCTGCACACAGCCGCATGATGGCATCTCGCTTTTCCGGAAAAATCTTGATGTATTTGCGCAAACCATTGCGGATGTGGTCTTCGAACAGTTTCGCCGGATAGAAGCTCACCTGGCGATCCTGCCCATAAAAATCATAGGCGGTGACTTTGTATTGTGCCCATTTGGGCCAGTCTCGCGAGAGCTCTTGCGCTTCTGTGTTCTTCAGTCGGCACTCGAAGCCACTCTCCCCAAACTCGGAAAAATAAGGGCTTTGCGTCGGATCAGATCCCATGAACGCGCGCAGTTTTTCCGGATTACTCCAGAGCAGTGTACGCAGACAAAAATCCAATACCTTGTCGCGCTCCGAATCAAGAAAGTCGAAAGGCAGCATTTCAGGTCGGTAGAGAAATTGCATAGCTTGCTCCACAATATTTTCGAATCGTCGAGACTTTATTTTTGTAAAGGTGTTACCACGATATTGCCGTAATTATTTTTCCCACACTACAGAAAGCAAGTCAGTAGTTTATTGATCGCGTTCTATAAATTATCAAAATCATTGGTTCTGTTGCATGAGCGATTCAGTTTTTTTACGAAAGTCGTCAGATTGCATAAGGAAAATGTTTCTTTGTACTGGCTTGTGTCTTAAAGCAATGCTTTTTGGTGGGCGTATAAGCTTGCTTTCAAGCGCATGGTTTGTATGCCATGTTCCCTGAGTATTGATTTTGGAAAGTGAAATGTGATCCAGCGGGATGATGCGAGGGTATTCGGTGCAGACGACGATCCGCTGGTACAAGATCAGAGGGAAGCAGGTGCTGTGCGCGTGAAAAAATTTGGATTCATTCAGCGTTTTTCGGACTCAGGACGCGCCCAAGCCAGTGACCGATATCGGTGATTTCTTCTTCACAAACTGAGTGCTGCATCAGGTAGTCATGCCACTCGATGTCATAACCCTGTTCACGCAGAAGTTCGCGTGAAGTCTCTGCCCGATCAATCGGGACAACACCATCCCCCCGGCCGTGCGCGAGAAAGATCGGCGTTTGCTGATTTGCGGGATGACGCTCCAGAGCGATTGAATCTGCAAGCGGCAAATAGCCAGACAAACAAAGCAAGCCTGCGAGTGTTTGAGGGTAGCGCAGACCAGTTTGCAGCGTCATCGCGCAGCCCTGCGAGAACCCTGCCAGGACAATACGTGATGCAGGAATACCTCGAGCGACTTCACGCGCTATCAGTTGCTCAATGCGCGCTTGTGATAAACGCAAACCGGCTTCATCTTCGCGGCGCACGAGGTCCATTCCCAGAATGTCATACCAGGCGCGCATGACATATCCGCCGTTAATTGTTACGGGTATGGTCTCGGCGTGCGGAAAGATGAAACGTATGCCAGGGCAACCGGAGAGGTCGAGTTCGCGCACGATGGGCACAAAGTCATTGCCATCGGCACCCAGACCATGCATCCAGATCACTGTGGCTTCGGGATGTTCAGTGGTACTCAGCTCGATAGTGTCAAGGTAGGGCAGGTCGGTCATGGCTTCAATGAGAGGTTATTTTTTGCAGTTATTTTGCACGGATCGCGGATTTGGGGCGGAAGGCTTTGCATACAGCGTCATGAGTTTCGATGTAAGGGCCGCCAATGAGATCAATGCAATACGGGACTGCAGCGAAGATGCCGCCAACAATCGATTGGCCTTGATCGTCGCGCAGGCCTTCCAGTGTTTCGCGTATGGATTTGGGTTGACCCGGAAGGTTCATGATGAGCGCCGCATGGTCATGGGTCTCGCGTATCACAGCCACTTGTCGAGACAGAATGGCCGTTGGCACAAAGCGCAGACTGATTTGTCGCATCTGCTCGCCAAAGCCCGGCATGATTTTGCTGGCAACGGCCAGTGTCGCTTCAGGGGTCACGTCGCGCCTTGCCGGTCCGGTGCCACCCGTGGTCAGCACCAGATCACAGCCCACCTGATCGACCAACGCAATCAGTGTCTGTTCGATCAATGCCTGTTCATCGGGGATCAGGCGGGTTTCCATTTGCCACGGACTGCTGATAGCCTGTGAAAACCAGTCGCGCAAAGCAGGTACCCCCTGATCTTCGTAGACACCCGATGAGGCGCGGTCCGATATCGACACCAGACCAATCAACAGCTCGTCGGGATGATTACGAATTTTCTTCATCGTCATCCTCATCTTTTTCTTCGGATTCGATCGGGGGCTGCGTTGCGCCTTGTAGCGATTTCAGCAACTGGAAAATTTCGCGGTAAGCCTTGGGTGGTTTTTTTTCAGCTTGCTCTTTGCGCGCATTGCGTACCAGTGTGCGCAGGTGCTGCACATCGAGCTCCGGATGCCGTCCACGCAGTTCGGTGATGACGCCGTCGTCCTCCAGTAAGCGATCGCGCTGTCGTTCGATGGCGTGCAGTGAGGCGGCCTCGGCGCGTGACGTGCCGCGCCAGCCATCGACGGCGGTTTGTATCACGCCTACTTCTTCCTCGGTGAGCTTGCGCATTTTCTTGCCCACGTACTGGAGCTGTCGGCGGCGTCCTTCATGGTCGCTGATTTGCTGGCAGATCAGGATGGCTTCCTTGACGTCTTCGGGCATGGGTATGCGTTTGACACGATCGCGCGCGGCGTTGACCAGCGTCTCCCCCAGCTTCTGCAGAGCGGTGCTTTCACGCTTGAGTTGCGACTTGGAGGGGCGATCGTATTGCTGTTCGAATTCACTGGATTGGAACCCGACTGCGCCCCGGTTGGCGTTGGGCATGATGGACGGCCTATGGCATTCTTGAACGGCTGCTATGATACCCGCTTTGCCCCTGACATTCAGAAAACGCCCCATGACCCAATCATTTTTCAGCCATAGCCAGGATCAACTCAAAGAGATCGCGCAGGATGTGTTGCGCTTTGCAAAAGATAAAGGTGCCTCGGACGCTGCCGTCGAGATCAGCGAAGGCCAGGGTTTGTCTGTCACGGTTCGCAAGGGGCAGATCGAAACCATCGAGCAGAACAAGGACAAAGGTATCGGGGTGACGGTGTATCTCGGTCGAGATCGTGCTATTCGCCGTGGCAATGCGAGTACCTCGGATTTTTCTGCACAGTCGCTCAAAGACACGGTAGAAGCGGCCTACAACATCGCGCGATTCACCGCCGAAGATGATTGCGCGGGCTTGCCCGAGGCGGAATTGCTGGAGCAGCAGCCGCGCGACCTCCAGCTTTTCCACCCCTGGGCGCTGACCGCCGAGCAGGCCGTGACGCTGGCGCAGCGCGCCGAGGCAGCGGCGTTTGCGGTTGACAAACGGATCACCAATAGCGAAGGTGCCAACGCCTACGCACAGCAGTCACATTTCGTGATGGCTAACACGCGTGGTTTTATGGGTGGTTATCCCTATTCGCGTCATTCATTATCGGTATCCCCCATCGCTGGCAAGGGCAACAATATGCAGCGAGATGACTGGTATTCATCGGACCGCAATCCGAGCAAGCTGGCGCAGCCTGAAGCGATTGGACGCTATGCAGCGGAGCGTGCCTTGTCGCGGCTGAGTGCGCGCAAGCTCGACACCCGCAAATGCCCGGTGCTTTTTGAGGCGCCTCTGGCCGCCGGGTTGCTGGGATCTTTTGTGCAAGCGGTATCTGGCGGGGCGCTGTATCGGAAGTCCACGTTCCTAACCGATTCCCTGGGAACGGCCGTTTTTTCTCCGGACATTCAGATCCTCGAAGACCCACATGTCCCGGGCGCTGTCGGGTCCTCGCCTTTCGACGAAGAGGGTGTGCGCACGCAGCGTAGAGAGGTCGTCAGAGATGGCATCGTTCAGGGATATTTTCTGTCAACGTATTCTGCACGCAAGCTCGGTATGCAAACCACGGGCAACGCCGGCGGATCCCACAATCTCCAGATCGTGTCATCGACCACGCGCGCTGGTGATGATTTCATCGCGATGCTCAGAAAGCTGGACACCGGTTTGCTGGTGACCGAGCTGATGGGGCATGGCGTCAATTACGTCACAGGCGATTACTCGCGCGGTGCTTCAGGCTACTGG
>JAJTGC010000087.1 GCA_021298975.1 Oxalobacteraceae bacterium | reverse complement strand
CACCCGGAACCACAGCAATACCTCGATCTCGACTCCGTCAAACAAACCGGGCCGATGGCCATCATGCGTCGCGTGTGGGAACTGAGAAATTATTCGACACCGCATCACGACAAGTTCAGATCAATCAAGCGTCTATCGGAATATGATTGCATGGACCGCCGACATCGCGTGGTCCAGGAGCTTTGGTTCACCGACCCATGGGCCAAAGGTGAGAACGTGCCACCGCCGCTGCGAGACGATGCGGAGCTCGCGTGGCGCCCAATTGAGCCTAGGAGCATCAACGAGATAATTCTTTATGAAATGTGCCCGCATGAAAACGATGGGTAATGGGCACAGGTGACTCGAAAAGATTCTGAACCGCATCTGCGGGTTGGATTCAGTTACTAGATCTCTGCAAAACAATAACAAACAAATTCAGAGTTCAAGCGCTACCCTTTGCCTAGCACGCCGCAATTCATTCGGGGCATTCTGATCGCGCCTTGGTATTTTGATGGGATCTTTCAAGCACTCGCTTGCCTATCTCGAAATTATTGCCATTGACCCAGCGGCCAGCCCGACCCGCGATGCACAACTTCGTCGCTGGTTTGATCTCGATGTACCGTCAATACGTCAACAGCTGCGTCTGGAAGGTCCCCAGCTGCTGCATTGGGTGGTCAGCGTGCCCCATCTGACCAAATCAGTTGACGACTGGCGCGCCCTGGGTATCGATCGTGGTCAAATCATTGAGGCGTCCAGACCGGCGGCTAACGGTCTGCTGCGATGGAAAATCACGGTGCGCGATGATGGGCAGCGACTGTTTGGCGGTGCGCTGCCAACGCTGATCGAATGGGGTGAAGACCATCCTGCGCTCGCCATGGCCGAGTCCGGGATTCAGCTTCAATCACTCAGACTGCAGCATCCCGAGGCTCAGCAGCTGCGGTCGGCTCTCGGCGCGATTGGCCTGGATGCGCTGCCCGTCGGCATCGGCCCTCCCGGCCTGTCTGCCGAGTTGACACTTAATGATGGGACCCCTCTGTGCCTGTCCCACATTGATCCGCTTTGACCTAGCGTGTCACCGGCGCTTGCAAAGCGCCGCCTGACCAAACCAGCCGCCTGTGCGTGTGGGAGCCCGCCTCTTGTGGCGCTTGCAGCGAACGACAGGCAAGCGCCGCGGCAACCGTGCCGCTAGCCTGATCCAACAGGCTCGCATGCTTGCCTTGGCGGCCGAATTTTACAGAGGACAATTACAGTACACTCATTCAAATCAAGATCCCCAGCCCGGGTATCGCCCCAACCGCTTCAGCGCACTGTATGAAATTTCTGATTGCCCGCTTCAACCACGAGACCAATACTTTTTCTCCGGTACCCACCACGCTGGCCGATTTTGAACCGCTTTATGGTGATGCGGCGCTTGAGGATCAAAGCCATGCGCGCACGGCCATGGGCGCTTTCATTCGGTTGGTCGCGTCTCAACCCGACGCCGTACTCATCACGCCGATCTCTGCCACGGCGAACCCCAGCCGGCGTGCGTGAGCAACCGGATGCCATCCTGCTTGATCTGCATGGCGCACTGGTCGCCGAGAATGCCGCCGATGGCGAGGGTGAGCTGCTGGCGGCGATACGTCGACTGGCGCCCACCACCCCAATCGCTGTTGCGCTTGATTTGCACGGAAACGTGACGCCGGCCATGGTTGCCAGCGCCGATATCGTCGTCAGCTTCAAAACCTATCCGCATATCGATATGGCAGAGACAGGTGAGCACGCAGGACGCTTGATGATGGATCTACTCGCTGGCCGTACCCGGCCCCTGACCCGCCTGGTGCAGCTGCCGCTGCTCTCGCATACCCTGCGCAGCAATACGACGAACGAAGGCGCAATGCAGCGGGCCGTAGAGGCTGCGCGCCGCGCCGAGCAAAGCGCCGGCGTGTTGGCCGTTTCGGTGATGGCCGGCTTTTCGCTGGCTGATTTTCAGGAGGCTGGCGTCTCCGTCATCGTCGTCACCGACAATGACGCCGCACTTGCCGATAAGGTCGCCAGCGACCTAGCCCAACAAATCTGGCGTGACCGGGAAGGATTTGTGTACCGCAGCGAGCCACTGGCGCAATCGATCGCCCGGGCGAAAGCCATGCAAGCCGAATCAGGCAAGGGTCCGGTACTTTTGCTGGACCATAGCGACAATGTCATGTCCGGTGGCACCTGCGACACCATGGATGTGCTGGAGGCGGCGCTGAAAGCGCAACTGTCGCCCATTCTAGTCGGGCCGATCTGCGATCCGCAGGCAGTGCAGCGTTTATGGAAATTACGCCCCACCGATGTGGTCAGCGCCGACATTGGCAACCGTATTCCTCTCACCCAACAGGGCATCACCAAAAAACCTGTACGGCTGACCGGCGTGGTACGTGCCAGAAGTGATGGTGAATTTACTGTGACTGGGCCAATCTATACCGGCGCCAAAGTCAGCATGGGGAGAACCGTGCTGTTTGATACGCTGGATGCACTCATCGTGGTCTCAGAGCGCCGAATGGAACCGTACGACATGGGGATATTCAACTGCGTGGGTATCGATCCTTCGCGCTTTGATTACCTGCTGCTGAAGTCGCGTATGTACGCCCGCCCGGTGTTTGGCGCCATGGCAAAGGCATTGATCGAATGTGATGCCGATCAGGGCGGCCCCACCAGCTCGAATTATGCGCTGTTTAAATTCAAAAACATACGGCGCCCAGTGTATCCGCTGGATCCGGAGAGTGCTTTCCATAACAGCTGATCAACGGCTGGAAATTTCCAAACATAGGAGATGCTTCCCCTCAGGCTAGCTCAGCTTGCGGAGGTGCGGCGCACTTGATTGCCGTATGGAAAAATCTTTCTCCACAAAAATTCTTATAAGAAAAATTTAATTTTATTGAACCGATAATCGCCCCGTGTGACTGAGTGATTCCAATCACTATTTCTTCACAGCCATGTTTAAGACACCTTCTTTCGAAAGTCGACTCGCTCTCGTAAAAAATGCGCTGAGCGTACCTTCCACCAAAAAACCACCTGTTCCCAGTGACAGGCTGCCCCAAATGCACCAGAAATCTCCAAAAAAATCGAATCAGTGTTTTGATTTAAATTTTGAAAACAAAAAGCACGGCAGTGATCAAGAGCTCCAAACACTCGGGCTGTGGAAATCAATGATCATGATGGTGGGAAGCTTCATTGAGCGATCCCCAAAATCCCAACAATGGACTCGTCCGGAACTGAGGGACTTTATCACTCAAGTGGAAATCTGCCTTGAACTGAAGCCTGGGAAACTTAGCCACACTGAGTATGCGAATCTGATGTTAAAACTTGATGCTATCGCGCCCTTCATGGATGGCGAGCTCGCTGATAACTTGAAATCTTTGGATGAAAGGGTGGCCGCTTATGGAGATAAACTGGCTGTTAAGAATTGAATCGATTCGTATTTTTCATGGTCTGAGCCAGCTGCCTTACAACGAAGGTCACTGGATCCAGTGCCTTTGTTTTATCAAAAGAGATCAGGCTGCAACAGGGCTCGGCACGCCGGTAGGCTAAAAATCCAGGCCCTAGCGCCATTTTTTCGTCGAAAAACCCCAGCGTACCGGCATCAGGTGATCATTTACCGATCACACAACCCCGTTTTTTGACGATAAACTGCCCCCAAGCCGTTACCAGATCGAGCGCATGCCCAAGCAGTACAGCGAGTGGCCTGGCGGGCTGTTACGCGAGCGGCTAGGCTGAAAACTTAACAATACCTAACAATTTCAGCCGCCGGGAAGCGCTGAAAGGCTGCAAGTAGCCTACGGAGAAAGAGGCCTTTTCCGCTGTTGTTCACCCTGGCCTGCCAAGGAAGATTGCCATGTCTGTTCAAAAGCTCCCCACCCCCGCCAACGCCGACGCGATCTGGCAAGCCAAAGTTCATCTGGCAGCGGCGCTGCGTCTGGCGGTACTCGATGGTCTGGAAGAAGGCATCGACAATCACTTCACCATGATCGTCCCGGGCCGCACCGACCAGTACTTGTTGCTGCCCTTCGGCCTGCATTGGTCGGAGGCCCGCGCCAGCGACATCCTCGTCTTTAACGACGAAGGCGAGACGCTCGAGGGCGATGGCGTTGTCGAGCTCTCCGCGCAGTGCATTCACGCACCGCTGCACCGACTCACCGGCGCCAAAGTGGTCATGCATACGCATCAACCCTGGGCCACCGCACTCAATATGCTGCAAAACAACCGGCTGCTGCCCGCCAGTCAAACCGCTGCCTTTTTTTACAATCGCATCGCGTATGACGATCACTATCAGGGTTTGGCCAAGACCATGGCAGAAGGCGAGCGGCTGGCTGCCCTGCTACAGGACAAGCAGGTCATGTTCCTCAAAAATCATGGTGTCATCACGGTAGGGGACACCATCGCGCAGGCCTATCGGCGTTTATACAAGCTCGAAAAATGCTGTCAGACGCAGTTGCTAGCGATGAGCAGCGGTCAGCCACTCGAAGTCATGAGCGAAGCAATCATTGCGGAAGTATTGCAGCGCTCCCCCGATGACCGGCACCCGATACGCGAGCGAGAACGGCTTTATTTCGACGCCATGATGCGGGTTCTGGATCGAGTCAATCCCGGCTACGCTGAATGAACAAAACGACAGTGCAACAATGCTTCGCTCATCATGACCTTGCGGATCACTGACGCAAATAATTCCTGAATCGATCAGCTTGACCAACCCAAGAGTCCCCTATGGCGCCAACACATCGCTGGAAAAACCGACCCCCCGGTTCGAACTGGGGCGACTTTGGCGAAGATGATCAAGCAGGTCGCCTGAACCTGATCACGCGCGAAAAAGTTTTGCAGGGCATCGCTGAGGTACATGAAGGCCTGTCCTTCAATCTCAGTCTGCCGCTTGATGTACCCGGTGGGAACGTGCTCAATCCGCGGCGGCATGCACCCGTGCTGCGGCCAACACTGCGCAATGGTTTGCCGAACATGAACTATGCATTGTGCGTGGATGATCCGGCGCACACCGATGTGGTCAGTGATGATCTGGTCATACTGCATACGCAATACAGTACGCAGTGGGATAGTCTGGCACACGTCGGTTCCTTGTTCGATGCCGACGGCGATGGCGTGAAGGAATCGGTGTACTACAACGGCTACCGGGCGGATACGGATATCCACTGCGCCGCCGAAGCCTCCGAGGCAGGCGTCTTCACGCTCGCACCGATTGATCAACGATCAACCTCCACAGCCAAGGCTCTGGGCATTGAAAAAATGTCCGAGCAATGTGTGCAGGGACGTGCGGTGATGATTGACCTGCGCGCCCATGTGGGTGACGCGCGAGTGGTGGTCGGCTATGCGACGCTGGCAGACATTCTTGCCAGGGATGGCATCACGATCGAACCGGGTGATATGGTCTGCCTGCACACCGGCTTTGCCGACCGACTGCTCGAGATGAATCGCAAGCCGGATGCGGCGGTATTAGCCAATTGCGGCGCCGTACTCGATGGAAGAGATCCCGCCCTGCTCGACTGGATCACGCAATCGGGGCTATCGGTTCTCATCGCCGACAATTATGCGGTGGAGGCCCATCCGGTCTCAGCGCAGGCTGGCTGCTACGCAACGCTGCCCCTCCACGAACACTGCCTGTTCAAGTTGGGCATTCATTTGGGAGAGCTCTGGCATCTCACCCCCTTGGCGCACTGGTTGCGCGCTCAAGGACGCTATCGATTTCTGTTAACTGCCCCGCCCCTGCGTCTGCCGGGCGCGGTCGGTTCTCCCGTCACACCGATCGCGACGGTATAAAAAAAGCCCTGTCGTCGACCAATGAGGCGAGCTTTGTGCATGGATCGACCTGCTGCGTCGGGCACAAAATATTTCAAAAATTATATTTTTCGTCAAAAGTCACCAAGACCGTGAGCGACAAAGCCCACTCCCGGCGCCAAACTGTACTGTTTAATTGATCCCACATACTGTACATTGCGGCTGACATACCCTGAGAAACAAGATGTTCGCGGATTCTGGCCGGTGCGGCCACCTCCCCTGACAGCACAGGGTCATCAGTTCTCACAACGCCCGCAGGTGTGACCATGAACGCTTACATCGCCGTATTTCTCGTCGCAGGTGCCTGTTTTGGATTAGGTACTTTCTCCAGTCGCCATTTGTTCAGTGAGGGACCGCAGCGCATTGACGATTCAATGCAAACGTCCTCCTTGGCCGGTCGTGTGTTCTGGACCATGGTGTGCACCTTTCTGTGGCCAATCATGATCATCACCGGCGTCAACACGGCCTGGGTGCTGGCGAAACGAAAGCGAAAGTTTCTACAGAAGCCATAGACAAGAGAGCGCTCAGGTTAATTTACTCACGCTCAGGATTCAGGATGACGTTTTTTCAAAAGTCGGTTTTAGGTGCGCTACTGGCTGGTCTGTTACCCGCTTACTCTGCCATGGCGCAGTCCGTGGCCGAGAAGCAGGCGCAGCAACCCATACCCTCTGGCAGCAATTTCCTCGGCTTGGGTATCGGCGCTTTCCCCAAAACGTCGGGCAGCAGTGATTTGCGCGTGATGGTGCTGCCCGTGGTGCAGTACAGCTGGGGCAGTGTCGCTTACGTCTCGGGCCTGAAAGCGGGCGTCTGGGGCTTTACCTCAGAAGATAAATCGCTGCGTATCGGCCTGTATGCCGAGCCACGTTTCGGGTATGACGCCAGCGACAATGTGCGTACCGCCGGCATGGCTGATCGCGAATTCGGGTTGGATGCCGGACCCAACCTGCGCTGGACGACGCCAGCCGGTGTGGTGAACCTCGAGTATGGATTTGATGTAACCGGCCGCAGCAATGGTCAGGCAGCGCAAGTGCAATTCATTCGCCCGCTGATCACAGGACAAGGATTTCGGTTGAACGGTCTGGCATCTGCCTCCTGGCAGAACGCTGCCATGAATAACTACTACTGGGGGATGCGAGCCTCGGAGACGACCGACGGATTGGCGCGCAACGTAGGTGCCGGTGTGGGTTTCTCGGCAGGTCTGACCGGCCTCTACACCGTTGGTGCCACCGGCGCTCTTTTTTTCGGGGTCAGTGTCAACCGTCTGTCTGATGCACAAGCCAACAGCCCGATTGCAGAGCGAAGTTACACGCCTCTGATGTACCTTGGGTATGGCTGGCGCATGTAAGTCAACGCACCCATTATCGGTTTACCAGATCAATACCAGTACCGCACAATGAGGCATGACGATCGTGACAGGCTTCGTTATGGCATCAGGGAATATGACAATGCATTTCACACGAAGAGCCTGGCTCATGTGTTTGGCACTTGGGCCGTCATTTTTGATTCACCCACAAGGGCACGCCGGAGACAGTAGCGCCATCATGGATTTCAGAAATCCCGACCTTGCCCGGCAAATGCGCATTGTGAACGACGATGTGATGGGCGGGCGTTCCGATTCCCGCTTCCTCAATGACCCGGAGGGCGTGATCTTCGAAGGCATGGTCTCGCTGGAAAACAACGGTGGCTTTGCCTCCGTACGATGCCCAGTCAGTTTTGCGCAGGACGCTTCAGGCTTGCAACTGACCACGCGCGGCGACGGCAAGCAATACCAGCTCATCATCCGCACCGAGGCCTCCACCCGAGCACCCATCTACAAAAGTAATTTCGTGTCTTCAAAAGACTGGAAGACGCATCAATTCACATCCGAAGATTTTGATGCCGCGTTTCGCGGCCGGCCGGTGGATGCGAAACCTCTTGTTTTCTCTGAAGCCCTTGAGTTCGGCCTTCTGATCGCCGACAAGCAGGCGGGGCCGTTTCGACTTCAGTTACGCCAACTTCAGACGATCTAAGCCCTGGGCGTGCGACTGATCCAGTGACACCGATGCACCTTACCCGTTTGTTTCTCATTACTGTTCATAGGAATGTCAAATGAATCAATGGCATAACTCTTTATTCAAATGGCATATTGCCTCGCACCGAACGCGTGCCTGGCAGCGCGTCGTCGATGCCTGTCAGGGCGAGGCCGTTGAAAGTGAAGGAACGGTATGGCGCTATTGCGAGCTGAGCCAGGTCGAAACCGTCCTGACCGTGGAAGAACTCAGCCGTTATCTCGCCTCCGAATTTCCCTACCACTGGGAACCGCACTCCGACACGGCGGGCTATGTGCGTATCGATGAGTTGCCGGCAGTTCCGGAAGAAGAGGAAGGAGAAACAAATGATCGCCCCTGTGGCAAGGCCAAGTGCCCGTGCTGTATGCGCGCCAACAGCTCGCGAGGTTGCTGGTGCTCGCTGAATTGAGTTGGGTGTGTTTCGGATAATCCGAACATCAAAAGGAAAAAGCCATGTTTTCACAATTAGAAACTTATAAAAATCCAAAGCTCATACTGACCTCTATTCTGCAGACGCTTTACACCCAGGTGACTTCCAACCGGGCCATTGCGCATTTCTTCATGAATGTTCACATGGATCCGCTGATCGCTGATGTCCACAAGTTCAGTCACTTTGTGACGGAACAATCCGAGAGTGTGTATCGTGATCCGCTGCGTGCTCAGAAAAGTTCCATGCCCAGTATTCAGGTCACCTCAACCGTGTTCGCTGCTGCAGATTTTCAAGCGCTTCAAATTCGAAGCCACATTGGCCGGAAAAAATGAGGTGTGCGTCGAGGGTGGTGTCGATATACCCATCAACGTAAAAATTCGCCCCAAGGATAAATCCCTTGTATTGATCGGCAAGGCGGTGTCTGTCGAAAACTCCAAGCTCGAGGATGTCGAAGCCATTGCGCAGACAGCCAATGACCGATACCCGATTTTTCACGTCGTCGCGGTGGAAGATGAGGATGACTGGCCTTTTCTTTTCATGGAAAAATCCTTCTCCTACGAAAATGGTGTGCCCTTGCGCTTGCTATTTCGGCTTGCGAAAAGTTTTTCTTCGGCGTTTCATCGTGGCGTCAAATGTGACTCCCAAAAAATTCTGTCCTGGAGCAGTGCCAACCACTGACAAGCACCATCACCGGAAAATGGTATCGGGCGATATGCGCCAGCGTGTTCGTCAGCTCGGTTCTGGCGGCCGGCGATCCAGCAGGTCGGCAATCGTCGTTTCATACGCAGCGGCGACCTGCAACAACGCTGCATCCCCTTGAGGCTGACCAACCAGCTGCAAGCCCATCGGCCAACGGTCCGATGCATCAAATCCGGCAGGCACGCTAATCGCTGGCAAGCCCGCCATCGTGGCGTAGATCGTGCACTCCATCCAGCGATGATAGGTATCCATCGTGCGCCCCGCGATCTGCGTTGGCCATGCCTGCTCGACAGGGAAAGGCCAGACTTGCGTGACCGGCAGCGCCAGCACATCAAAGCGCGACAACAGACGCAACATCGCGTTGTAAAACGTACTGCGTACCTCGCTCGCCCTTTCGAATTCCGTGTACAGCAAACCCTCCGCCTGATCATATTCCCACAGCGTTTTGGCCTCGAGCAGTTCACGCGCGCGCGGCAGTTTGATCAGACCGTGCACGTTCTGTGCCGTCAGCGCGCGCCGCCATACCAGCCAGGCCTCCCAGACAGCTTCAGGCTCAAAGCCCCATCCCGATGACAAAGGCTCCACCACCGCACCGACCGCCGTCATCCGGCTCAGCGCTTGTTCACACACATCCAGCACGCCGGTTTCGAGCGCCAGATGACCATTGAGACTGCCCAACCAGCCGATGCGCAAGCCTTTGAGCGAAGATGCCTCCGGCCAGCGCTCGGGTACAGCGTAGCCCGCACTGAGCGCCATGGGGTCGCGTGGGTCGGCACCTGACTGGGTGGCCAGCAATTGCGCCAGATCGTGCACGTTGCGCGCCATCGGGCCTTCGATCGCCAGCTGATGCAACCAGAATTCCGCGCGAGGCCAGCGCGGCACCCGCCCCTGACTCGGGCGCAGACCGAATACATTGTTCCAGCCAGCCGGATTGCGCAGGCTGCCCATGAAATCCGAACCATCCGCCACCGGCAGCAGACGATGTGCGAGTGCGACCGCCGCACCACCACTGCTGCCGCCTGCGCTCACGCTGGGGTCCCACGCATTGCGAGTGGTGCCATGAATCTTGTTGAAGGTATGCGAGCCCAATCCCAGTTCAGGAATATTGGTCTTGCCGATGATGATCGCGCCAGCGGCCTTGATACGCTCGGCGATGATTTGATCGTGCTGCGGCATCACCCCTTGCAGCAAAGGGCAGCCAAAGTCGCTCGGAAACCCCAGCACATGCGCGGTGTTCTTAATCGCATGCGGCAGACCATGTAGCCAGCCCATGGATTCACCGCGCGCCAGCTGCGCATCACGCGCATCCGCTTGCGCCAGCAGATCCTCATCTGCCGCCAGATGGATCAGCGCGTTGTAGCCTGGATTGAAGCGATGAATGCGCGCCAGAGTGGCCTGCATCACCTCTCGGCACGACAGCGTGCGCGCATGTATCGCAGACGACAGTGCTTGCGCGGTCAGGCGGGTAATGTCATCGGGGTTTGATTGCATCAGTATCTGGACGAATAAAGGATTGATCAGAGTCGTTTCTTCAACTCGGGTGGATTTGAAAAATTCTTCCGGAAAAAATCATCCGACTCCGGCGCGTGGCGCATACCTGCTTGCAGGATCGCGTCATCCTCGACCTTCTGCAACGGTGTGTATTGCGGGTGATGATGTTCGATGTAAGGATTGTTGCGCGCGGCGTTGTAACAGAACAGCACCGTCCAGCGACGATTCGGCGAGCGGTTCTGATCCGAGCGGTGCATCACATTCGCATGAAAAAACAGACCATCCCCCGGCGCCATCTCGGCGTATACCAGCTCCAGTTGTTTGAGCATTTCCTCGACACGCCGCGGATCGGCACCCACCTGCTCGCCGGCCAGAATGCCATGCTCGACGCGCCCCGCATGATGCGAGCCGCGTATCAATTGCAGGCAACCGTTGTCGCGCGTGGTTTTGTCCAAGGCGACCATCACACTCGCCATGAACGGGTACACGCAGCCATTGTGATACCAGTAGCCGTAGTCCTGATGCCATTCCCAGGCGCCACCCTCGCGTGGTTCCTTGGCGGTGAGCTTGGAGTGATAGTGATAGACCTCACCGCCAAGCATGTCTTCCATGGTGTCGACCACGCGGCGCGAGCGCGCGGCCAGACCGTAGACACTGTCGCCCGGATGATTCCAGGTCGCCATGCGTGTACTCTTGCCGCTGGCGTCATGACGGTCGTAGAGGCTGGCCTTCAATTGCGGATCGGTTTCGATCGCTGCGCTCAATAGCGCGGTTTCTTCTGCATCAAACAACGCAGGAACCAGTACAAAACCATCGCGTTCATAAGCGGCCCGCTGTACCGGATCGAAAATGGAAGGCATGACGGTCTCCTGCAAGCGAGTGGGATGTTTCTCACTGTACTACGACTGCACCCAGGTACCCCCAACAAAATGCCTGTCGTGTCGCTGAGCCCCGAAGGGCACGGCGTGATTTGCAATACATCGCGGTTCCGCCGTACGCGTGGCACGCATAGAGAAAGCGCGTGTCCGCCATAGTTGAAGTTCTCAATTGACTAACGTTATCGGTATTTTGCTTGCCTCATGTCCGAGAGTCTGCGATAACGCGCGAAGCCGGTTCTTGGCGTCGCGCTACCTCACTCATCGCGCGAAGGCCTTCGATGACCGGTTTATCCATCAACCACGAGACACCCCCATGAAAATCTTGACCACCACCCTTGCCCTGCTGCTGTCACTGTTCGCATTGCCGTTGACCAGTCATGCGCAATCCACGCAGATCAGCACCGAGTACCTGATGACGATCTACCTGCCTACCGAGCGCAAGGCGATTGATCCCACGCTGACCATCGTCAATATCCTGCCCGGTGGCTGGGTCAAAGGACCGGGCATCAACGGCAAGGTCATCGCACCCGGCGGTGACTGGATACGCACGCTGCCTTCGGGCGCCCTGCGTCAGGAAGCCAAGCTGACGATTGAAACCGATGATGGCGCCTTCATTCACATGAGCTATGTCGGCGTCGTCGCGCTCAGCAAAGAAGCCGCCGAGGCCATGGGTCGCGGTGAAGTCTTGAACGACAAGAGCGTGCCGTATTTCATCAACACCCCGCTGTTCCAGACCTCCGCAGAAAAATACAGCTGGCTGAACAAGGTGCAGGGAATCGGCAAGATGATCGAACTCAAGCGCACCAGTACCGAGGCCTATGTGAAGTACGACATCTTCATCGCGCGCTGAAATGATGCGAGCCCGGTTGGGCCAGTGATTTTTCAAATCGCCCTCGGAGCCTGTCTCGTTAGGCCCACGGCCCGGCGCACTGACGGACAGAGTACAGATCTTACGTCGAGGAGGTGCAGCGCCGCCAGCGACCAAACCAGACAGACTATTAAAAGCATTGGACACCCGGTGCAGTGGGCGCAGATCGACCATCTCGCGACACAAAGAGCTTTTCGGCGCATCTGACTCAAGTCCGACCGTACTTCTGTCGATGATCATTATCTGTTTCTGTTGTCGACTTCTGTTATCGGCAATGTTGCCAAAATTTTATCTATCACGGCTTGCGAAGCAGCGCCTACCGAAACAATCAAACCATGGCCAACACAACAGCAGCAGCGCAGACGCCGCCCGGGCGTGGAATTACCGCCCTGGCTGGATTGCTGCTGCCTGCCGTTGTGATTAGCATAAGCATGCGCGCGGAGGCTGCTACCTGTACCGCCGATAGCAGCCCTACTGCAGGCTGCGAAAACCTCAGCCTGGCGACGCAGTACATTAATGCCAATGTGCCTAGCGGTGTTACCGTGACCTCGAGTGGAACCAACTCGCCTGCAGTTAAAATTGACGCAGATCAGAACAGCTTCACCAACAATGGAACTTTGGAAGGGTCAAACCTAGGTGCGCAAGGTATCCGACTGAATGCCGCAGTTGGGGCGGTGACTAATTCGGGAGTTATTCAAGGCTACAGCGGCTCAGCAGGTATTCTGGTCAATAACAATAGCGGCAATATCGGCAGCATCAACGCCCTCGATAACGTTGGCCAGATTGTGGGGGGATCCGGCAATTCGGGCGTCAGAAACCTGAACACGATCACGACATTAACCAATCGGTCAGGTGGATCAATTACCTCTCCCGACTCGCAAGCTCTCTACAACGCCGGCACGATCACCACCATCGACAATGCAGGCACGGTGTCGGGCGATACCTTCGGTATCAACAACGCCTTGGATGCCACCATCACCACGATTACCAACCAAGGAACGCTTTCAGGTAATACATCTGGCATCCATAATTCCGGAACGCTCACGACGCTGAACAACTTACAGGGTAAAAGCAGCACCGCACTCACCTACTCGGGAACGCTCCCTACCAACTACAACATCATCATCAGTAGCAAGAGCAGTTTCGGCATGCTGCAGGCAGGCGCAGTCAGCGGGACCATGAATTTCGATATCTATACCGGCTCGACAGTCTCAGTTGGCACCTACAGCAGCGTTTTAAGCGGCATCAACGCAAGCAACCTGACCGCGACCTCGGGCACTTTCTCAAGCTATCCTTGGGTACTAAACAATCGCACGGGCTCGATCTGGGACTTGATCATCGGACTCAGCGTAACCGACACCCAGACCTCCCTCACGACCACCGCTGCAGAAATCAGCAACTTGCTGGCTTTGAAACGCTCTGCAATGTCCATTGGACTTCAATATGATTGTCCGATTGCGTCCGGAAAACGCTTGTGTATCTCGAACGGCATTAGGTCCACCACGACTAATGTCGATCAGGTGTATGACGCCGGTGGACTTATCGTCATGGCGTTTCGCACAACTGCCCGCACGCGCGTGGGAATGTTTGCCGATCGAAGTTTTTACGGTAAGGTCGGTTCCGGCATCAGTGTCGGTTACTACAACCCCATGGTCGGCATTTTTACAGACTGGAAAAAAAATCCGGCAGGTGCAGGCCTGGAAATAAAATTCTCTACCAGCTATCAAAAAAATCCCGTTGATATCACCCGCACAGTGACCGGCTACAGCGAACCGGGTTCGGGTACAACCGCCTTGCGTTCAAGCGCCGCTCAGCTAACAGCTCGTTACGGAATGGAATTTCAGGGTGGCTTGAACCTATCGCCTTACATCGCGGTTCGCCACACTCGGCAGTGGTTGAACGCCTACGAGGAAAACACAAGCTCATCGGTCGCGGCGCCATTGTCATATAGCGCCCTATCGGCACGCAGTACCACCGCCCTGGTTGGCATGGATGTCGATGTCGCCATCAGCCACGTATTCCATCTAGTCGCTTCAGGAGGCCTAGAGGCCGATCTTGACAACAACGATAGTGTGATTGTGCCGACGTCGGGCATCAGCGGTCTGTCGACAGTTTCTTTGAACTCGACGTCGGTGCAGCGTAGACGCAAAGCCTCACTGGGAAGTTATGTGTTGCTGCCAACCGGAGAAAGAGTCGCGATTATGGCTATTTATCAGCAGGAGCCTTATGCTGGCTTGAACACGATGCGCGTGACCGCCACTTATGCCGCCCAGTTCTGAGGTGGTGTGAGTTGGGATGCCCCTCGATCACTGCCCCTCGGGCTACCCGCCCTGCTCGGCGAATTAGAATGATCGAGCATGAATCGTCTGAAAAAATACTCTTTTACAGCCATATTTTCCGAATACTTCCTCTTTTCACGAAAATTCAGAAACATTTTCCGTAAATAAACCCCTATATTTTCGGTATCGGATTTCATGGAAATCCGTGTGTTTCAGCCGCTACCGCGGCACCCCGCTCTGTGACCCGACACCGTCTTACCGGACGAGCAAAGGCCTCAGCGCAACCCCACAACCTAAAGAGGAAACTTCCATGTCGACCGAGACCGAGAGCGGGCCCGCCACTGCCACGACCACCGTCACCGCCATTCGTCGCCCTGACGTCACGCTGGACGACAAATACCGCAAAGTCGACGGACGCATTTACCTCTCGGGTATTCAGGCGCTGGTGCGTCTGCCCATGATGCAGCGACTGCGCGATGCTGCTGCCGGTCTGAACACGGCAGGATTTATCAGCGGCTACCGCGGCTCGCCACTGGGCATGCTGGACGAAGCCCTCTGGAAGGCGCAGAAACATCTGGATGCGCACCATGTGAAGTTTGTCCCCGGCGTCAACGAAGACCTCGCCGCCACTGCAGTCTGGGGCACACAAACCGTGGGGCTGATCGGTCCTGCCAAATACGATGGTGTGTTTGCGCTCTGGTACGGCAAAGGTCCCGGCGTTGATCGCTGCGGTGACGTATTCAAGCACATGAACCATGCCGGCACCGCGCAGCACGGCGGTGTGCTGCTGGTCGCAGGTGATGATCATGGCGCGTACTCATCGACGCTGCCGCATCAGTCAGAACACATGTTCTCAGCCTGCATGATCCCGGTGCTCTATCCCTGCAATGTGCAGGAATATCTCGACCTCGGCTTGCATGCCTGGGCGATGTCACGCTACTCCGGCTGTGCTGTTGGTTTCAAAGCGCTGGCCGATACGGTCGAATCCACGGCCTCGGTTGATGCTGATCCGTTTCGCTTGAAAATCGTGTATCCCGATGATGTGAAAATGCCCGAGGGCGGTCTGAACACGCGCCTCTCGACCGACACGCTAGGCGTACAAGCGCGCAAGCAGGAAGCGCTGATGCAGGACTACAAGATCTACGCAGCGATT
>JAJTGC010000086.1 GCA_021298975.1 Oxalobacteraceae bacterium | reverse complement strand
GCTGCTGCACAAGACCTTTCCGCATAATCCAGATTTCGCCGCAATGTTTGCCGGCGATGAGAAACGCGCGGTGCGCGAGAGCTTCGCATTTCGTAATGGGTCGCTGCAGGGCGCATATCTGATCATGGCGGCGCGGGCGATCGGCCTGGATTGCGGCCCGATGTCGGGATTCAATAATGCGCTGGTCGATCAGACTTTCTTTGGCGGTGGCAATGTGAAATCGAATTTCCTGTGTGCCTTGGGTTATGGTGACTCAGCGAAGGTAATGGAGCGGTTGCCGCGGCTGACATTCGGCGAGGTCTGTCAGCTGCTGTGAGGTTTATCGCCGCACTTTTTGCCTGAATTTGGTTGAGATGCCGAGGGCAAGCCTAATCGCTTTTACAAGTCCACGCCCGTCCGGAATATTTTCCAGGTAGCCAACGAAAGGCACTGGATCCCGGCTTTCGCCCACTGCCGTCCGGAACATTCGAAGTCATGCACCACTGAACACTGATGAGCAGTTTTTCTGACTAGATTGCATAGGATTTTTGCGGGCATTTAAGTCTTCTTGCTTGGCTGGATTTTCGACGGATTGATGATGGACCCCAGCTTTCGCTGGGGTGACGGAATTTAGAGCCATCAGCCTGAAAATCGTCACCCCAGCGAAAGCTGTGGTCCATGATCGTTAACGGTAAGAGACTGATAAGTTGGAATTCGTGTCAGGGCGGATGTTCCGGACAGCAGTGGGCTTTCGCCGGGATAACGGTGAGAATTTTACGGTCGGCTCAACAACGACCTTCATTACCTGCAGGTGATGATGATTTTGAGGCCAACAGCGCTTCAAACGTCATCCCGGCGAAAGCCGGGATCCATTGCTTTTGCTTTACTCGATTCATTCTCCCGGGAAAATAATTGTGATACATTAACTTTCGGTGAGTAGTGCCGGGTGAGCATGTCAGCGCGTCCCGCTGGCGACATCCGTTGTGTCAAATGGAGTATCGGTCTCACGCATGTGCTTTCCAGTATCGATTGGAGCCAACGCAGGATGAATTCGATTTTGCCGTTTTTGTTTGACCTGCTGGCATATACGGCCGTATTCGTCATTATCGTGTTGGGTCTGGGTGTCATCGCCAGCATGATGGGGATCTTCAATTTTGCCCACGGGGAGTTTCTCCTGCTGGGCGCCTACAGCGTGTTTTTTCTCGACCGGGCAGGTGTATCACCATGGATCGGCATGGTGTGCGCGCCCCTCATCGTGGGCGCGGTCGGCCTGTTCCTTGAACGATTCGCGATCCGGCGCTTCTATGCCACGCCGGTGGTTGCCATGCTGGGTACCTATGCGATTGGCCTGGTCATCAGGGAAGCGGTCCGCACGGCGCTGGGCGGTCAGTTTTACACCGTGGTAGCGCCACTCGATGGTCCCATCCTGCTGGGAGATCTCTCGATTTCCAAGTGGCGCACGGTCGTGATCGTGGTCACGTTGCTGGTGCTGCTGGGCTGCTGGTTATTATTCAAAAAAACAAATTTCGGACTCAAGGTTCGCGCCGCGCTGGAAAACCCCATGCTCGCCCGCGCTTCTGGTGTGGCAGTCAATCGCGTGTATTCCGCCACCTTCGCTTTCGGTGCTGCACTGGCAGGTCTTGCGGGTGCGCTGATGGTGCCTTTGTATCCCCTGAACGCCGACATGGGCGTGACCTTCCTCATTAAAGCATTTTTAGCCGTCATGCTCGGTGGTATCGGCGGCTTGCAAGGATCAGTTGCAGGATCGACCCTGGTTGGGTCAATAAGTGCTGCCTTACCCTGGGTCATCAAGCCCGTGGTGGCAGATGTGATGGTGTTTGTCATTGCCATCATGGTGGTGAAAATCCGGCCTGATGGCCTGCTTTCTAAACGGAGGAGTTAGTCAAATGAGCGATAAGAAACACAACGATCACCTCGAGTCTTACTCGCGGCGTTTATTTGCACAGCGCACAAGTCTGATGGCTGGTCTGGTGGCCCTCGGCGGTGGCAGTTATATTTTGCAGCCCAAAGGTGCATGGGCGGCTGACCCGATCAAGGTCGGTATTGCGACGGACTTGACGGGCCCCATCAGCTGGGGCGGTATTCCGAATGCGAACGTCGCCAAGATGGTGATCGAGGAAATCAACAAGGGGGGTGGTCTGCTCGGTCGTCCGCTGCAAATGATTCTCGAAGATACCGCAACCAATGAGCAATTGGCCGTCACCAAAGTCCGCAAGCTGGTCACGCAAGACAAGGTGGATGTCGTTTTGGGCGGTATCACCAGCTCCATGCGCAATGCGATCAAGGACACCATCGTTAATCGCGGCAAGACCTTGTACATCTACCCGCAGCTGTACGAGGGCAAGGAATGCACGCCGAATCTGTTCTGCACCGGACCCTCACCTGCGCAGCAGTGCGACACCTTCATTCCATGGCTGATCAAAAATGGCGGTAAAAAATTCTACCTGCCCTCGGCTGACTATGTGTGGCCTCACACCTTGAATGAATACGCGAAGAAAGTCATCAAGAAGCACGGCGGTGAAGTCATCGGCGAAGAGTACTTCCCGGTTGACCATACCGAGTACAGCGCAACGGTCAACAAGATCATGACCTCGGGCGTGAATGTGGTGTTCAACACGACCATTCCACCAGGTGTGGGCGCGCTGTTCAAGCAATTGCACGAAGCCGGATTCGGTAAAAAAGGTGGTCGTCTGGCCTGCGTGTATTACGACGAAAACGCACTCGGCATCACACCTGCCAACGAGATTGAAGGCCTGGCTACCTGCCTCGACTATTTCTCGGCCATTAATGATCCAATGGGTGCCAAGATCTTCAACAACTACAAGGCGCAGTTCGGTGACAAGTCGCGTTTCTGTGCCGGTGGCGCAGCAACCGGCATGTGGCGTGGTCTGATGCTCTGGGCTGAAGCGGTCAAGGAAGCCAAGAGTGTCAAGCGTGATGCCGTAGCAGCGGCGCTTGACCATGCAAAACTGAAAGATGGTCCTGGCGGCGGTTGCGAAATGGTGCCCGGTACGCGTCACCTGAAGATGAACATGTACATCGCCGTCTCCAAAGGCGGGCAGTACAAGGTCGTCGAGTCCAGCAAGATGGTAGCGCCAGGAGAGTGTGCATAAGTTCGTTGTATGAGTCGGAGGGCAGGCTTGTGAGCTTGCCCTCCTTGTAAATTCCCCATCAAGAGCCTCACGCCATGCCAGAAGTACGCTCATCCAGGATCAATCTGCTGACGGCCATCGAAATAGCACTCTTGTTGGTGGCATTATTTCTACCCCCGTTCCTCGACAGTTTCTGGGTGCTGTTCATCACCAAGATTTTCATTCTTGCCCTGCTGGCGATCTCGTTTGATCTCGTCTGGGGTTATGCCGGGATCATGAGTTTTGGTCAGGCGCTATTTTTCGGTGTTGCCGGTTATTCCGTCGCCTTGCTCTCGCAAAAAACAGGCGTCAGTTCCATTTTTGTCTTGTTGCCACTCGCCGCTGCGATCGGTCTCCTGCTGGCATTTCTGATGGCGCTGCTGGTGATCCTGGGTAAGCGTATTCCGTCACTTGCCTTTGTCGCTCTGGGTACGATGACTGGCTCCTATGTGATTGAGCGGCTCGCCCGTGGCTGGTCCTATGTGGGTGGACAGAACGGTATCTCTTCGTTGGCTCGCCTGACGGCAGGCGAATTGGAAATCGAGGAGGGCATCCTGTTTTGCTACATGGCGCTCACGCTGCTGGTGCTTATTTATCTGACCTGCCGATGGCTGGTGCGCTCGCAATTTGGTTTGGTGTTGGCAGGTATTCGTCAGCAAGAAAGTCGCATCGCATTTTTGGGCTACAACGTGCAAACGTTCAAAGCCGTGATTTTTTCGTTTGCGGGCATGATTGCCGGTATCTCGGGCGCGCTCTTCGCTTTTCATGAAGGTTTTGTCGGCCCTGGCCAACTCGGCCCGGTCTTGTCGACCCAGGCTGTGCTGTATGTCTTGTTTGGCGGTGTGGGTACCTTGGCAGGCGCCATCATTGGTGTTGCAGTGCTCGATCTGATGAATTTTCTTTTGCCACAGGTCGAATTTTTTGGTCCAGTGGTCAAAAATTTTCTCGAGACGGGGTGGCCTATTCTGCTGGGCTTGCTTCTGTTGGCGACGGTGCTTTTCCGTCCTGCCGGCCTCATGGGTTTCGTGATGCGCGATCGAAGTCGCAATTTCTTTTTCGGGAAAAAAGAGGATAGGGTAGCAGCGAAGAAAAGTGATACCGAGGTGCAGCCATGAGCCTGCTGCAAGTCCGCGGTGTCTCGAAAATCTATGGAACGCTAACGGCACTGTCGTCGGCAGACATGGTCGTGGAAGATCATGAGTTCCACGGCCTGATTGGCCCGAATGGTTCAGGTAAAAGTACCTTGCTCAAATGTCTGGCGGGGGCCGAGATGCCAACGTCGGGCACGATTCATCTGGCGGGCAAAGACATCACCACGCTCACACCGCAGGAACGTTCGCGCGCGGGTCTCAGTCTCAAGTTTCAAATCACGGCCATACTTCCCGAGATCGCGGTATACGACAACATGCTGATCGCATTGCAGGCACATCAGCCCATCTGGGGCCTGCTGCGTTCAAGTTCCCGCGATAGTTTGCATGCGGAAGTCATTCATTATCTGGATCGCTTCCGTCTCAGAGAGCGTCAATACGATTTGGCGGGAGAACTCTCGCACGGTCAGCAGCAATGGCTGGAAATTGCGATGGCTCTGGCACTCAAGCCCAAACTGCTGTTGCTGGATGAGCCCACTGCCGGCATGAGTCCGCAGGAGCGTCGCGCCACGGGTGAACTGTTGCAGCCCATCAGAGCGCAATGCTCATTGCTGATCGTTGAGCATGATCTCGACTTCATCAAAGATATTTGTGATTCTCTGACCGTACTGGATCAGGGACAGATTATTGCTTCGGGACGCACGAACGATGTGCAAAACGATGCCCGTGTCAAAGAGGTTTATCTCGCCCATGTCTAATTCACCGTTGCTGGTCGCTGACAAGCTCTGCACTTACTATGGTCATAGTCAGGCACTGTTCGATGTGTCATTGTCGATACCTGCGGTGGGTGGCGTTGCCATTCTGGGACGAAACGGTGCGGGCAAGACCACGCTGCTCAAAACCATTGCAGGCGAACTGTTGGCGCAGCGCGGCAGCTTGTCTTTTGATGATGAAAACATCGACACCGCTGCAATCGAGCAGCGCGCGGTTCGGGGGGTGGGCTATGTGCCGCAAGATCACGGCATATTTGCACGTCTGACGGTCAGAGAAAATCTTCAGGTGGGTGCCATGCGTCAGGCCAAAGGTGAGCTTGCGATTGACGAGATGGTCGCACTCTTCCCACGACTGGGACAGCGCATGGCACAAGCGGCCGGTACCTTGTCAGGCGGTGAGCGCAAGATGCTGGCCATCAGTCGTGCATTGCTGGGCCGTCCCAGAATGCTGTTGCTGGATGAGCCGACCGAGGGTGTCTGGCATGGCGTGATCGAGGAAATCACCGAGAGGCTGAGGGAGCTTGCGCAAACTATTGCCGTCGTGATTGTTGAGCAGCACGTGAAGATGGCGCTCAGTATTTCCCAGCACTGTTACGTGATGGATCGCGGGCAAATTGCGCTTTCCGGAGTATCGGCTACGGTTCGCGATGATCCGGAATTGGAACGTCTTCTCTCACCCTGAGCCACTGTGGGTGCGCCCATAGAGAGATAAACGCTTAACTGGTAGTACTTTTTTAAACTAAAAAAAATCAGGAGGATCCGATGGCAGTCCAACAACCCACCGCAGAACAAGTCCGCGCCGCAGCTGAAGAGGTCGGCCTGGCCTTGACCGACGACGACATCAAGTCTTATCAGGGTCTGATGGCAGGCAGCATCGCCGCCTACAACCTGGTGGATCACATGGCTGATGAACTGCCGCCGGTGAAATATCCTCGCACGCCCGGTCATTTCCCGGCACCCGACGATAACAAGCACAACGCCTGGTATGTAAAAACGTCGATCAAGGGTGCAAGTACCGGACGTCTGCAAGGCAAGCGTGTCGCGATCAAGGATAACGTGATGGTCGCCGGTGTACCTATGATGAATGGTTGTTCCATCCTCGAAGGTTATGTGCCTGATGTGGACGCCACGGTGGTCAGCCGCCTTCTTGATGCGGGTGCCGAAATCATTGGCAAGACGCATTGCGAGTCCTATTGCATCTCGGCGGGTAGCCATACTGGTGCAAAAGGACCGGTTCACAATCCGATGAAAATGGGCTACTCCGCTGGTGGTTCCTCATCAGGCACCGCAGTGGCCGTCGCACTCGGCGAGGCCGATCTGGGTATCGGAGGGGATCAGGGTGGTTCGATTCGTATGCCGGCCTCCTGGTCCGGTATCGTCGGGATGAAAGCCACCCATGGACTGGTGCCTTACACCGGCATCATGCCGATTGAGATTTTTGTCGATCACACCGGACCGATGACGCGAACCGTTGCCGACAATGCGCTCATGCTCGAGGTGATTGCAGGGCACGATGGCTATGATCCTCGGCAGTATGGCGCAGCACCAGAGCTGAACTACACGAAAAAGCTCGACGCCGGTGTCAAGGGTATGCGAATCGGTATTCTCAAGGAGGGATTTGGTCGTCCAGAATCCGAAGCTGCGTCGGATGCCAAAGTCAGAAAAGCTGCCGAGCTGCTCGCCAAGTTGGGGGCAACCGTAGAAGAGATTTCCATCCCCGAGCACCTGCTCGGACCTGCACTATGGACGCCGATTGGCGTGGAGGGCATCGCGCAAACGATGATGTTTGGTGATGGCTATGGTCTGTCGCGTCCTGACCTGTATGTGACCAGTCTGATTGACAAGCTGCATGGATGGAATTTGCGCGCCAATGAGCTGTCCGAGACCACGAAGGTAATGACCGTCCTCGGTACCTATATCAAAAAATACCATGGCAGCCATTACTACGGCAAAGCGATGAACATTACACGTCGCCTGACAGCGGCTTATGATGCAGCGCTGGCGAAATATGATTTGCTGCTCTTGCCGACCATGGCCATGAAAGCGACCAAACTGCCACCCGCTGATGCGAGCCGCGAGGAATACTTCGCGCGTGCGCTGGAGCAGATTGGCAATACCTGTCCGTTTGACGTGTCGCATCATCCGGCGCTCACCGTGCCTTGCGGCCTCGTGGATGGTTTGCCGATCGGCTTGATGCTGGTTGGCAAACACTTTGATGAAGCGACCATCTATCAGGCCGGTAACGCTTTTGAGAAAGCGGGGGACTGGAAAACGATGTAAGCCTGATTTTACCAAGGTAGTGGCTTACGCAGCGCTCATCTCCTCAGGGAGGTGGGCGCTTTTTTGTTTGGGTAGTTTTCGGCCTACGGCGGGACTAGTGTGCTTCTTTCTCACGCATCTTGATCAACTCTGCTGCTGTCAAGTCAACGGCCTTTCCATCTACTGAA
>JAJTGC010000019.1 GCA_021298975.1 Oxalobacteraceae bacterium | reverse complement strand
GTGGATTTGCGCGATGCGATCGGCCATGGCATGACGGTGCGGCCCATTCGCAACATGGTCAATCACGAGACCAATGAACTCTTTTTTGAAAACCTTGAGATCCCGGTGGAGAACCTCATCGGTGAAGAGGGCAAGGGTTTCAAATACATACTCGATGGCCTCAATGCCGAGCGCGCACTGATCGCTGCGGAGTGTATTGGCGATGGCTTCTGGTTCATCGACAAGGTCACCAAATACGCCAACGAGCGCATCGTTTTCGGCCGACCCATCTCTCAAAATCAGGGTGTGCAATTTCCCATCGCAAAAGCCTATGTCAATTTGGAGGCAGCGAGTCTCATGCGCTATAAAGCCTGCGAGCTGTTCGATGCGGGCAAGCCGTGCGGCGCCGAAGCGAACATGGCCAAGATGCTCGCGGCCGATGCTTCCTGGGAAGCAGCAAATGCCTGCCTGCAGTTTCACGGCGGTTTCGGATTCGCGTCCGAATATGATGTGGAGCGAAAATTCCGCGAGACACGCCTCTATCAGGTAGCGCCTATTTCGACCAATCTGATTTTGTCGTATGTTGCCGAGCATGTGCTCGGTATGCCGCGCTCGTTCTGAGAGGTTGTGATGACAGCTACCATCCCTCCGAGCCAGCAACTGGCCGAGTTTGCTTCGAATCTGCAGTTCAGTGATATTCCAGAGGCGGTGGTACGTCGCACGGAAGATTTGCTGCTGGACTGGTGTGGCTCTGCGCTTGCGGGCAAGGTGGGACGACCGGTGCAGGTTATTGAAGCGATTGCGCGCGAGATGGGGCCACAGGAGGGTCGTGCCGAGGTATTGATTTCGCGGCGCACGACCTCGCCTTTGTTTGCCGCGCTGGTCAACGGTGCATCGTCGCATTATGCGGAGCAGGATGATGTGCATAACGGCTCGGTGTTTCATCCCGCTGCCGTTGTCTTTCCTGCCGCGCTCGCAATGGCGCAGGATCGCGGATGCAGCGGTCAGGATCTGATCACGGCGGCGGTCGCTGGCTATGAGGTCGGGATACGCATCGGCGAATTTCTGGGGCGTTCGCATTACCGGATTTTTCACACCACCGGCACCGCAGGTACGGTCGCCGCTGCAGTGGCAGCAGCGCGGCTGATGGGACTGAGTGCACCGCAAATGCAGCATGCCATGGGCTCGGCCGGAACGCAGGCAGCAGGCTTGTGGGAATTCTTGCGCGATGCGGCGGATTCAAAACAACTGCATACAGGAAAAGCGGCCGCCGACGGATTGCTGGCCGCCTTGCTGGCAGAAAAAGGATTTACCGGTGCCAGGCAGGTACTCGAAGGTCCGCAAGGTATGGGCGCCGGCATGTCACACGATGCCGATCCGGCGCGTCTGACCGATCGGTTGGGGCAGCGCTGGGCGACGATCGAGACCTCATTCAAGTTTCATGCGTCCTGCCGCCATACGCATCCCGCGGCCGATGCCTTGCAACAGGCGATGCATACGCATGGTCTCAAGGCATCCGACATCACCGAAGTGATTACGCAGGTGCATCAGGGTGCAATTGATGTGCTGGGTCGGGTGATTGCACCGGAAACCGTACATCAGGCGAAATTCTCCATGGGCACGGTACTGGGCATCATTGCCTTGCATGACAAAGCCGGGGTGTCGGAATTCGAGCGGCTGTATCGGGATCCTGAGGTCGCAGATTTTCGCGTGCGCGTGAAAATGGTGCTGGATGAGGAAGTCGATCGTGCTTATCCGGAACGCTGGATAGGCAAGGTCACGCTGCACACGCGTGATGGCCGTGTATTGCATGGCAGGGTGGATGAGCCCAAGGGGGATCCGGGCAATACGCTGTCGCGATCCGAACTGGAGCAAAAGGCACTCGCACTGGCTGACTTTGGTGGTGCAGCCTCGGCAGCGGAAATGCAGGCGTTGTTTGCGACACTGTGGAATATGACCAGTCTACCGGTAGTGAGTCGCTTGCTGTAAGCACGGCAGCGGCAGAGCCTGCAGCAGCGTCAGACAATCATCAAACGTTCAACAAACCAACCCAGACCCACCAGCATCACGATCGCGGACAAGGCCTGAATCACGCGCTGGGCGTAGGTTTGTTTGTTCAGCCAGAGCAGGGCGGGCAGCGCGATCAGTACCGCGACCAACTGGCCTGCTTCCACGCCCAGATTGAAATTCAGCAGCGCCCACACCAGGCTGTCTTTGGGCAATCCAATCTCCTGCAATACCGAAGAAAAACCGAAGCCGTGTACCAGCCCAAACAAAAAGCTGATGGTCCAGCGGCGTGAAATCGCAAAGCGCGGGAACAGGTTTTCAAAAGCCACATAGGCAATCGAGAGTGCGATTACGGCCTCCACCAGAGCAGAGGGCAGACTGACCAGCCCCAGTGCCGCCGCACCCAGCGTCAGGCTGTGGGCCAGGGTGAACGCGGTAATGATCTTGATGAGCGACTTCAGATGCCCGCCGCACAAAATCAGCGCCAGCAAAAACAGCAGGTGGTCATAGCCGGTCGCGATGTGCTCGACACCCAACGGAAAAAAACTCGCTGCACTGGACGGCGCGTGTGACGAGGTGGCCGATAGCTGCACGACCGCCTCGGGTGTTTTCGAGGAAAACGAATGCGACTGACTGCCACCCTGCCAGGTAAACAGCGCAATCACATGATGCGTCGCACCGAGGGTCTGATCAAGATGATCTGCAACGCTGATTTGTTGATTGACGCTTTCACACTGGAAAACGACGACAAGTTCATTTTTCTGATCGGGAACGCAGGGCTTGCCATCAGCGCTGACTTGCAAATGCCGGCGCAGCAAGGCAGGCAGGGCGGCCGGATCGGCAGAGGAGGTTGCGGTGGGGGTGAAGGTATAGCGTACGCTGGTACCCGAGAGGGTCACGCTGGCAAAGCCGGTGGCGTCACCCGCGTGCGCATGCACGATTGAGGGGACTGTTGATACTGCACACAGCGATAGCGATAGCCACAGCCCCAGTGGGCGCAGCAAGCGCTGCATCACGGTTTTGTGGCGCCCGCGATCTTGACCGCGTCAATCAGCGCCAGCAGATTTTTGATATGGAAATCCGGAACCGTCACGATATCGGCGGCACCGACCGGAAGAATGTAGCGACTTACGCGATCGGTGGCGATCGTGCCGACGGCGTAGCTCGCCAGTGGGGAATCCGCTTTAGGTAGATAGACCAGAATGAATACATCGGGGCGAGTCACGCCATATTCATCCTCGCCTGCTTTGAGGGCGATTTTTTGTTCGCGCTGCACGCGACCAAAAACAACCATGGCCTTGTCAATCACGGCGGCCATCTGGGGGTCGGTGTTGTGCCCGTGTTCGGCCTTGTTGGCGTCATGCACGCCGTGATAAAACCAGCGACCTTCTGCATCACGTTCGAAGCGATGCATGCTTCCTTTGACCATGATTTCCACAGCCCCCAGATCTTGCATGGGCGCTGGCAGCAGCCAGGGGACAACGCGCTGACTGGACAGGCCCATCTGCTCGCTGCGCTGACGCTCGCCGATAAAAATCAGCACTGCCAGAGCCAGCAGCACGCCCCAGATGAGCAATAAACGTTTGCTGCCGGATTTCATCGACGTCTCCACCAGACAGCCACGCCGACCGCCGCCATCAGCAGCGGTATCAAAATGATGGACAAGATGAAGGTGCCCTTCATCTGCGTATTGGTCATGCTCACATAGGGCAGATCGTAGGTACGAGGTTCCAGGCCGATCAGGTTTTCGCGCGAAGCGAGGAAGTTAACGGCATTGAGGAACAACGCGCCATTGCCCAGCACGTGATAAAACGAGTTGGTCGCAAAATCCGAGTCTCCCGATACGACGATACGCGCTTCCTTGCGCAGGATTGTTTTTTCAGGCGCTGGCTTGACGTCTGCTGTTTCCTCGCCGCGCAATCGCTTGAGCAGTGTCTCGCCGGATTCCACTGTTTTCGGATTGATGCGCGCGGTAACCATCAGCGTTTGTGGGCCATAGCCGTTCTTGGCGGATTTATAGTCGACACGCATCTTGTCGGCATTGGCAAAACTTTTTTGCGATGAATTGACCAGCTGCCGGACCTGTACGCCGGGTACTTGCTCTTTCGTTGGCATCAGTGGCCGTACCCCGGGGAAGAACGACAGCGGCAGCTTGCTGGTGATCTCATGGCGGTTGTAGTCCGTGACGGCGGGTGTTGATGGATCCGCCCAGAAATGGCTGGCCTCATCGATCACCATGCCCTGACCGAGGTCAATGCCAAATTTGCGGATCACTGTGTCGAGGCCGGTCGTGACGAAAGGATCGATCATGAACATTGCATTGCCACCCTCATCAAGATAGCGATCAATGCTGCGCAATTCTGCATCCAGCAGCGGCGACTGCGGTCCTGCAACGATCAGCACCGCACATCGGGACAGTTCAGCATCTGCCTTGAGCAGCGAGACTTTTTCGATCACGTAGTTCATCGCCTCCAGACCACCGCGTGCCTTGGCCATGCCGTGACGCTCATGCTGGACAAATTTTGTCTCCAGACCGTGCGAGTGCCCGGCATCGCCCTCCATGTGATCATGTGACTCCAGGCTAAAGGGATCGGGTTCACCATGGCCTTCAACGAAACAGGCAATCTGCTGCCTGGCCTGCGTGATGCGCAGAATGCCATTGGCAATGTCGGTCTCGGTGGGACCATTGACCGTCAGTTTGCGACCTTCGCTCTCAAACAGCGCGGTTCCCGCGAACTCGACGCCGCGTAGCTTGGCTTGCGCCGGATTGATCATGGGATCAAAAAACTCGACGGTGATCTTGTCGTTCTGTGCGGCGAATAATTCGTACAACTCCACAGTCTCGCGCATGCCACGATCATGGAAGAAGGTGATGTTCACGGGCTTGTCGACGGCCTGCATCATCTTCACCGTCTGCGGGGAGAGCGAGTACTCTTGATTGGCCGTCAGGTCCAGACGCAATGGATGCAGGGCAGTGACCCAAGCCACCGCAACCAGCACACCCACCAGACCGATAGTTGTCAGCAGCATTTCACGCCGACTGGCTCTGAACAATTGTCCTATGTCTTCACGCAGCGAGAAAAGCGCAAAGCCCGACAGGAGCACGCCAACCAGCAGCAACAGGTTCGATACCAGTTGAGAATTAACAGAAAGCGAGCTGGCAATCAGCGATGCGGCCAGCAGCATCAGCCCTGCGATCAGGGTTAGTCCGGAACGAAATGAGTTCATGTCAACGACGCCATTGCAAATAACTGTTGTTCAGGGTGAGCGCGATAGCGGCCACGGCAAGGAAGTACACGATCGCTTCCGATCGCAGCAGACCGTGAATGAAATCGGCGTAGTGCAGCGAGAAAGATAAATGCGAAAACAGGTCGCGCAACAAGAGTGAGGATTGCAGGCTCTGCAAGTGACCGACGAACCAGAACCCCAGCAGGGTGGGTATGGTGATCAGCGCCGCGACAATCTGATTTTCGGTGAGCGCAGAAAAAAACTGACCGATGCTGATGCACGCCATGCCCAACAGGATGAAGCCGATATAGCCCGCCAGAATATTCAGCGTCTGCGGATTACCGTAAAGGTAGAGCGGTATCAGATTGATGCAGGAGGCTGCGGTCATCAGCACCAGCATGCTGACCGCTCCCAGATATTTGCCGAGCACGACCTGCCAGGTCCGCAGCGGTAGCGTCATCAGCAGCTCCATGGTGCGGCCGTTGTATTCGGCGGAGAACAGCCGCATGGTCAAGACCGGACTGAGCGTGATCAGCAGGATGCCCATGTTTTGCAGCGTCTGGTCCATCGTGCCCACACCCGTGAGAAAGATGTTGTACGTGAAAAAATAGCCGGTGCCGAGCAGGAATACTGCAATCACGAAATACGCAATCGGTGATCGGAAATAGGTGAGCATTTCCTTGTCGTACACGGCCTTGAGACCGATCCAGGCGTTCATGCTGAGGCTCCGCTGCGGTTGTCTTGCGTGTTGGTGTGCCCTATGTAGCGCAGGAACACATTTTCCAGTGTGGGTTGTTGACGCTCGAGGCGGAATAATTCCCCGCAGGTGATTACCGCCCGCGCGATGCGTGATTCGACCTGCTCCTGCGCGTCGACCTGGCAGTCAATGCTGTAGAGCCCGGGGCGCGAAGCCACGGGGCGCAGGCTGACCGCCGTGACGCCATCGGTTTCCGAGAGCGAACGTTTGAGCTGATCCGGATCGCCCGAGGCTTCCAGAATTACCGAGCTGGTTTCTTCTGCAGCGCGTTGGAGCCCCTGCGGCGAACCCGTTGCAAGAATGCGGCCGTGATTGATGATGGCCACGCGCTGACAAATCAGCGTGACCTCCGGAAGGATGTGGGTCGAGAGCAGTACCGCGTGATTCTTGCCCACTTCGCGGATGACTTCCCGGGTCTCTTGAATCTGACCCGGATCAAGACCAGCAGTCGGTTCGTCGAGCAGCAGTACGTCGGGATCTCCCAGCAGTGCCTGTGCGAGACCGACGCGCTGACGAAAGCCTTTGGATAATTTATAGATTTCCTTGCGCGTGACGCTCTCGAGGCGACAAGCGTGAATGACACGCTCCAGCTGCGATGAACGCTGCACTGCCGGTATTTGCTTGGCGCGGGCGACGAAGGTCAGATAATCAGTGACGTCCAGCACGTCATACAGGGGCGGCTGCTCGGGCAGGTAGCCGATATGTGCGGCTGCCAGCTGGTTGTCCGTGGCCATATCAAAACCTGCAACGCGCACCGTGCCGCTGGTGGCCGCAGTAAAACCGGCAACCATGCGCATGGTGGTGGTTTTGCCCGCGCCATTGGGCCCGAGAAATCCGACGATCTCGCCTTTTTTTACATTGAAAGAAATATCGTGAAGTATGGTTTTCGATCCATACCGCTTGGTGACGTGCTCAATGTCAATCATGAATACTCACAGACTCTATGACGCCTTGCTCAGCAAAGGCAGGGTGACTTGTTGTAACGGACACTGAATCGGCTACCCGTAAAAAAGCCCCCATTCCGGGGGCTTTTTTGCAGAGCAAGAGACGACTTACTTGTGCCAGCGATCGCCCATGGCCTGGAACTGACCTGCGTCATGCGACATCAGAATCTTCGCGCCTTCGAGGTCACGCATCATCTTGATCTTGGTGACGGAGTCGATATACGCCTGCTGGCTGTAATTCAGGCCAGCAACGTAACCATCCAGATTTTCCTGCATCCAGACCGCATCCTGCGTAATCACGACGGAGCCGGTCTTTGGCAGCTTGATCTTCATCGACTGGTGACCCAGCGTGTGGCCAGGTGTCGGGAAAATTTTCACGGTACCGTCGCCGAACAGATCAAGTTCGCCATCGATTTCATAGTAAGTGTAGTCGCGGGCAGCCGCGATATCACCGAGCACAAAGCTGCCGTTGACGGCACGGCCCTGGAACTTCTCAGGCCACCAGCCTTGGTACAGCTCTTTCTTTTGCAGAACGTGAATCGCCTTCGGGAACATGCCGATGTTGCCAGCGTGATCCAGGTGAGTGTGCGAGGTGACGACGACTTTGATGTCATCCGTGGACATACCCAGCTTCTTGAGCTGCATGTCGATCACATCCGAGCGCTTCTGGCTTGGCTTGAGGAAGTCGCAGGAACCGGCAGCCCAGTAGGCTTTGCAGTTTTCCGCGCTATCGGAAATCGCAACGTTATTACCGGTGTCGAACACGACATTGCCCTTGGGGTGCTTCAGTACCCACATGGACACCGGAATGGTGATGTCTTTTGCCGTCGGGAAAGTCGGAATCAGCCCTTGAATGTTAAATGGGCCGAACATGCCGCTGGTTGCCCAGTACAGTTCCTGAGATTGCGCGGATGGTGCGGTGCTGATGCAGAGTGTTGCAATCAGCGAAGCCAGCAGGCCGGTTTTTTTCATGAGTCTCCTCCTTGGTTATTGTCTACAGCTGCCTCGGATTCTGGCAGCCGTCGCTTCTGTTAGCAAAATGCGTGGGCATCATGCCGTGTGCTTCTTGTGTTGTTTTACCAACAGCAACGCCCAACCATTCCAACAGAGCATTACTTTGCAGCGATCTTGCCCGGGACTTTTCTTCATGTCAACACCAAGTTAAGATTCGGCGATAAAAGAACACTGAAATCCCGGTGCATCCCGGTTCTCCGCATGCTGCGCTGCGACAATCGAGAGATTTGCGCCGGCGTTCGCCTAATCAAAATGCAGGCTTTAAAAAACGCGGCTTGTCTGCACCGCGCGGCTCCGTCAGACTTCGAATGGCGGTGCCAAGAGGAAACTAAGGCTAAACGGCGGTAACACTTGCTTCACAGCGCGCCGGAGACTCACCCAGACCAACCGCCTTCTTCGCCGGAGATAACATGAAGACGCTTCAACTTTCACGCTTGCTGATGGGCACCCTAGCCGCACTGGCCCTGTCCACCGCTTTTGCTCAGAACAAGCCTGCTGAACTCAAAATTGGTATTACAACTTTTCTGTCCGGGCCGGCCTCCGTCTTTGGCGTGCCGGGCAAGGCAGCCGCCGAGCTCTATATCGAGCAGATCAACGCCGCCGGCGGTATCGATGGCGTGAAGATCGTTCCCACATTCATTGACGAAGGCATTGGTCCGGACAAGCTGCTCTCGGAGTACCGACGGGTGGTGCAGGAGGGCGGCACGCGGGTCATGCTGTCGGCCATCTCCAGCGGCAACTGCAACACGCTCGCGCCCGTCGCTGAAGATCTGAAGGTACTCAACATCATGTGGGACTGCGGTACCGAAAAGGTGCTGGAAGACCGCCGCTATCGTTACGTCACACGCACGCAGGCCAACGCCACCACCGAAATGGTGGCGTCGGTTCTGTACCTGCTGCGAATGAAGCCGGACATCAAATCCATCGCCGTCGTCAATCAGGACTACGCATGGGGTCGTGATTCGTGGGAGTTGTTCCGCAATACGCTGCTGGCACTGAAGCCGGATGTCAAAATCGTCGCTGAGCTCTTTCCTAAATTCGGTGCCACGGATTATTCAACCGAAATCAGCCGTCTGCAGGCGCTGCGTCCGGAAGTGATTCTGTCAACGGCCTGGGGCGGTGACCTTGATACCCTGATTCGCCAGTCGGCGCAGCGCGGTTTGTTCAAGAGTTCGCAATTCATTTTGCCGCTGGCCGAAAGTTCGCTCGAACGCGTGGGCAACTCGCTGCCAGATGGCGTGATTGTCGGCGCGCGCGGTGATCACTATTTCCTGCATCCTCAGCATCCCGGCAACCCCAAGCTCAGAGGCTTCATAAAAAAATATCGCGAGAAGACCGGTGCATACCCGATCTATGCGGTGTATCACATGGTGCAGGCGCTGGACGGTCTGGTGGCCGGGTACCAAAAAGCGATCAAGGCGAACAAGGGCAAGTGGCCCACCACCGAGCAGGCCACAGATGCGATGCGGGGGCTCGAATTCCGCGGTTTGACCAACAGCGTGAAGATTCGTGAAGATGGTCAGGGCCTTGAGGACCAGCTGCTTGGCATCACGCGCAAGACAGCGGCCTATGATTTTCAGACACTGGAGAAAATCGTGATTTATCCAGCAGAGCTGATTACGACACCCGTGGGCAAAAAATCGCCGGAGTGGGTCAAGACGCTCAAGCCGGAACTGATTAACCATCCGGACTTCAAGCAGTATTGATTCGACAAGCGCATCGGCCTGATGCGCGAATAACAGAGAAAGCAGTCAATGCCGCAGGAGCTTTACATACTGGCGATTCTGGACGGCCTGTCCTATGCCGCTGTGCTGTTTCTCGTCGCGCTGGGGATGACCCTGGTCTTTGGCGTGATGAACATCATCAATATGGCCCATGGCAGTTTTTATGCCTTGGGGGGCTACATGGCCGCCAGTCTGGGCTTGCTGGCGACGTCCATGGGCGCTTCGCCTGCCTGGTCGCTGCTGATCTTGCCGTTGGCTGCAGTGATCATCGGCACCGTGTTTGGTGCGCTGATGGAAACGACGCTCATGCAGCGTATCTATACCAAAGATCCTATTTTGCAGCTGCTGGTGACCTTCTCTGCGTTCATGATCTTTGAAGATCTGCAGCGTCTGGTCTGGGGTACGCAACCGTACTTCGTGTCGGATATTGTGAATTATCTCGGCACCACCGAGGTGCTCGGCATTACCTACACCCGTTACCAGCTGTTCCTGCTGCCGGGCGTGGCGCTGACGGTCTTCATTGCCTTGCGCAGTTTTCTCAAATACAGCAGCGTAGGTCGTCAGATCGTCGCTGTCTCGCATCATCGCGAAGTGTCGACAGCGCTCGGCATCAATGTCAAGCGCGTATCTCTTCTGACTTTTGTGGTGGGCTCCATTCTGGGTGCGCTTGCCGGTGCGCTGGCCTCGCCAACCGTATCCTGGGTGCCGGGTATCGGTGGCGAGATGATTGTGCTGTCGTTTGCGGTGGTGGCCACCGCCGGGTTGGGTCAAATTGAAGGCGCGCTGGTGGCGGCTGTGTTGATCGGTCTGGCGCGTTCATTTGCGGTGTACTTGCTGCCAGAAATCGAAGTGCTGATCCCCTTCCTGATCATGGTGCTGGTCTTGCTGTTTCGCCCTCAGGGATTGTTCTCCGTCGCTACGGCGAGGCGGGTCTGATGGCACGGGCAAAAATTGCAGTGATTGCACTCGCCTTGGCAGCTTTGCTGCTGCCACTGGTACTGCCCTGGATAAAGACACCGCTGATCATGGCGACCGCTTTTGGCATCGCTGCGCTGGGCATTTCCATCCTGATCATTTCAGGACAGATTTCCTTTGGTCATGCGCTGTATGTCTGCGCCGGTGGTTACGTGGCTGCATTTGCAGTACGACAGTGGGCGTTTCTGGACAGTGCGGTGCTGCTCTGTATTGGCGCGCTGACGGGTGCGGTGCTGGGCGTGATCATTGGTTCTTTTGTGGTGCGCTATCGCGGTATTTTCTTTGGCATGCTTAATCTTGCGTTGTCAATGGTGCTGTTTGCCGTGCTCGGCAAATTCTTTACTTATACCGGCGGCACCGATGGTTTGCGTCTGGAGCGCACGCCCTTTTATGGCGTCGCGATGGCACGCGATCAGTTCGAAACGGTCTTGCTCGTGACCTGCGTGGTGCTCGCCCTGTTGCTCGGCTGGCTGGTGCAACGTTATCTGCGCTCGGTGGCCGGTCAGGCGCTGGCGGCTGTGAAGACAAATGAAACGCGTCTCGAGTATGTGGGTATCTCTGCCTATCAGGCGATGTGGATCGGCTACATCATCTCGGCCACCTTGAGCGGATTGTCAGGCGCGATGTTCGCCATTGCTCAGGGGCTGGTCACGCCCGAGATGGGCTATTGGGTACGCTCCGGCGAGATTGTGTTTGTGACGATTCTTGGTGGTGTGGGTCATCCGGTGGGCGCGTTTATTGGTGCGGGTATTTTCGAATTCGTGAAGCTGTTTGCTGCGGCCTATCTGACGGGCGCCTGGCAAATGGTGCTGGGTATCGTTTTGATTGCGATGGTTTTTCTCGCGCCGCGCGGTATTTGCGCCATGCTTGAAACAAAAAAATCAGAAGGACGGGATGGCCCATGAGCGCGCCACTTCTGCAAACCAAAGACTTGCAACTGGCCTTCGGTGCGGTGGTGGTTGCTGATCATATTGATTTCAGGTTGGAAGAGGGCGAGCGTCTTGCCGTGATCGGGCAGAACGGTGCGGGCAAGACCACCTTCATCAATATTTGTACGGGCCTGATAAGGCCGCAGGCGGGACAGGTTTTTTTCGAAGGTCGCGAAGTCACGCAATTATCTCCCCGCCAGATCGCACTGCGTGGCATGGTACGTTCATTCCAGTTGCCGCAATTGTTTGTCGAGCACACCGTGCGTGATTGCATACGGATTGCCGCAGCAGGAAAAAAAGGCGGCTTGGGTATCTGGACCTCACTGGGTGATGCGGTGCCGGCAGCCGAGGTCGATCATGTGCTCGAGATGGTGGGCCTGTCGGCGCGTGCGGATGAATTGTCGGGCGCATTGCCGGAGGGGCAGCGCAAGTTGCTGGATATCGCGATGGCGCTGGTGATGCGCCCGCGTCTCCTGATTCTGGATGAGCCGACCTCGGGCGTTTCCAGCGACGAGAAACATGCGCTGATGAGTACCATCATGGCGGCATTGGATGAGCAGAAAATCACGGCGATTTTTGTCGAGCATGATGTGGACATCGTCTCGCACTATGCGACCCGGGTCGCTGCCTGGATTGCCGGTCGCGTCGCCGCAGATGGCACGCCCGAGCAAGTACTGGCGGACCCGGAAATTCGCAAGAACGTGATCGGGGAATGAGATGCTGAAGATCGATCAGGTCAGCGCGAGCATCGCCGGTAATACCGTCTTGCGCGGTATTTCGACGGAATTCAGTGCGGGGCAATTGCTCGCTGTGGTGGGTCGTAACGGTGCAGGCAAAACAACCTTGCTGCGCGCGATCATGGGCTTGCTGCCTCTGTCCGCAGGAACCATTGCGATGAACGGTGAAGATTTTTCGCATGTGCCAGCGCATCGGCGCACCCGTCTGGGTATTGGTTATGCGCCGGAAGACCGGGTGATGTATCCGACCTTCAGCGTCGAAGAAAATTTGCGTCTGCCCTGCGAGGTGCTGGGTCTGGATGTCACCGAAATTGATCAACGTCTGGCGCGCGTGCTGGAAGTGGTGCCCCAGCTGCGGGAGATGTTGCCGCGCTCCGGTTCCGCGCTCTCGGGTGGGCAGGGCAAGATGGCAGCGCTTGGGCGCGCGCTGATGGTGGGTACGCGTCTGATACTGCTGGATGAACCCTTTCAGGGGCTTGCACCCGTGCTGGCGAATCAATATGCAGAGTCACTGCGCAGGCTGCACGAGATCGCGCCGGAGCTGTGCATTGTGGTGACAGAATCGAACCGCAGTCTGCTGCGTGATTTGCCGGATGCGACACTGACGCTGGAACGCGGCGAGTTGGTTGCGGGCGCGGATGTCTGAGGGATCTGCTCATGGGCGGTTGGTGCAACCCTTCGAGCGTTTGTTGACGATGAAGCGATAGCGACGCTGGATCCCGGCCTGCGCCGGGATGACATGTCGGGGCCTGTGGACTTCAAAACGCCATCTTGGCGTAGGCCGGGAGCCAGTGGGCTTCAAAACGTCATTCCGGCGAACACCGGGATCCAATGACTTTGTGATTTTTTGTTTTCAGAAAAATTTTCAGGAGATTTTGCATGCCCACCCTTCTCATTGATGGCCAGTGGTGCTCGGCCGTCAACGGCCAGACCATTGACGTTCTCAATCCTTGCGACGGCAAGTCTTTCACAACGATAGACCGCGGTACGGCAGCAGACATTGATCTGGCGGTGGCTGCAGCGCAGCGCGCACTCGACGGCGCATGGGGACGCATGACGGCCACCGAGCGTGGGCGCATTCTGATGAAGTTTGGCGAACTGATCATCAAAGATGCCGAAGCGATCGCGCTGATCGAAGCGCGCGATACCGGCAAGCCGATGACCGTAGCGCGTAACGATATCGTCGCGGTCGCTCGCTATTTCGAATTTTACGGCAGCGCTGCTGACAAAATTCACGGCCAGCAGATTCCCTATCTCAATGGCTATAACGTGCAAGTCGTGCGGGTGCCACATGGCGTGACAGCACACATCATTCCCTGGAATTATCCGGCGCAGATGTTTGGTCGCACACTGGCGCCGGCACTTGCGATGGGTAACGCGGCTGTGCTCAAGCCCTCCGAAGATGCTTGCCTGTCCGGCATCCGGCTGGCACAGCTCGCCATGGAAGCCGGCCTGCCACCGGGTGCGCTGAACGTGGTGACAGGTTACGGCCATGAAGCAGGTGCGGCGCTGACCGCTCATCCGGGGATCAATTTTGCAACCTTCACGGGCTCACCCGAAGTGGGCGTCATGGTGCAGGAGTCGACCGCAAAAAACGCCGTGCCCTGCGTGCTGGAACTGGGTGGCAAATCACCGCAGATCGTGTTCAATGATGTGGACATGGACAAGGCCGTACCCGTCATCGTCAAAGCGATTACGCAGAACGCGGGCCAGACCTGTTCGGCGGGCAGCCGCCTGTTGATACAGCAGGATATCTATGATCAGTTTGTTGGACGCGTTGCCGAGGCCTTCAAAAAAGTCAACGTGGGTACGCCAGAGATGGATTTGGATTGCGGCCCTATCGTCAACGCCAAACAATTCATGCGCGTCAAAGGCTTTATTGATCAGGCCCTCGCTTCTGGGGTGCCGCTGCTGGCGCGTGGCGCGTTGGCCGATGGTGTATCTGCCGATGGTTATTTTGTGGCACCTGCTTTGTTTGGCGCAGTGCCGCGCGATCATCAACTCGCTTGTAAAGAAGTCTTTGGTCCGGTGCTGGCGGCCATGCCATTTTCCGATGAAGAAGATGCAGTTCAACTGGCGAATGCAACCGAGTTTGGTCTGGTCTCAGGCGTCTGGACAGAAAACGGCAGCCGGCAGCAGCGCATGGCGCAGCGCTTGCACAGTGGTCAGGTGTTCATCAATTGCTACGGTGCGGGCGGTGGCGTCGAACTGCCCTTTGGTGGCATGAAGCGCAGTGGCCATGGCCGCGAGAAGGGTTTTCTCGCGCTTGAGGAGTTCAGCACGACCAAGACGGTCGTTCTACACCACGGCTAATCAATTCATATCAATACGTTTTTACAGGAATACGGAGACATCATGGGACAGCTTCAGGGTAAGGTTGCAATCATCACCGGCGCCGGCAGCGGCTTTGGCGAAGGCATGGCAACCGCTTATGTGCGCGAAGGTGCAAAGATCATCATCGCCGACCTCAATGCCGAGGCGGGTGAGCGTGTGGCCAAAGCGCTGGGTGCGAATGCGAAAGCCGTGGCTTGTGATGTGGCGAATGCCGATTCGGTCAATGCGATGGTCAAGGCGTGCGTGGATACCTTTGGTGTGCCCGATATCGTTATCAACAACGCGGGCACCACGCACAAAAACCAGCCGATGCTGAATGTGGATGAAAAAACCTTTGACCGTGTTTTCAATGTCAACGTCAAATCGATTTTCTTCATGACGCACGCCGTGCTCCCGCTGATGCGGGAACGCGGGCAGGGCGGTGTAATCATCAACGTGGGTTCGACTGCTGGCATTCGTCCGCGGCCCGGCCTGTCCTGGTACAACGCATCCAAGGGCGCGGTCAATCTGCTGTCAAAGTCGATGGCGGTTGAACTTGCGCCGGACCGGATTCGTGTCAATGCGCTGTGCCCGGTGATGGGCGCGACTGGTTTGCTGGGTGACTTCATGGGCGTGCCAGATACGCCGGAGAATCGCGCAAAGTTTGTCTCCACGATTCCGCTCGGACGCTTCTGTGATCCGAAAGACATGGCGGCGGCGGCGGTATTCCTGGGCACCGAGGCTGCTGAATTTCTGACGGGGCTGGAAATGCCGATTGACGGCGGACGCACAATTTAAAACCTCCGCCACGTGCTGCTGGCGTTGTCATGCCAGCTTGCCTTGATGGTCATTGTGTCTGCAGCGATTCGCCTGGCTGGTAACCGCGCCGCATTACCGCCTATGCTGTGTGCGATGTTTTGGTTAATTTTAGGATTTCACGGAGACTGACATGAAAACCCGCGCAGCCGTTTTGCATTCGATGGAAAATCCTGCGCCCTTTGCCCAGAGCAAACCCTTGAAGATCGAAGCAATCGATCTTGATGCGCCGGGGCCGGGTGAAGTGCTGGTGAAGATGATTGCAGCCGGCCTTTGTCACTCGGACCTGTCGGTGATCAGTGGTGTCCGTCCACGCCCAGTACCCATGGCTTTGGGACACGAAGCTTCTGCGCAGGTCGTGCAAGTGGGTGAGGGTGTCAGTGATCTGAAAGTCGGTGACCGCGTGGTATTGGTGTTTGTACCGAGCTGTGGGCATTGCATGCCTTGCATGGAAGGTCGTCCGGCCTTGTGTGAGCCCGGCGCTGAATCCAATGGCAAGGGCACCTTGCTCTCAGGCGAACGCCGCCTGCATCTGGGCTCGCAAGTGGTGAATCATCATGTGGGCGTGTCGGCATTTGCCGAGCATGCCGTGGTCTCGCGTCGCTCATGCGTGAAACTGGAACAGGATATCGATCCAATTGAAGCGGCGCTGTTTGGTTGTGCGGTGCTCACTGGCGTGGGCGCCGTGGTGAACACGGCCAAAGTGCAACCGGGTCAAACAGCCGCGGTAATAGGACTGGGTGGCGTAGGTCTGTGTGCGTTGCTGGGTGCAGTCGCCTCGGGTGCTCGGGAGATCGTGGCGGTGGATCTGCATGACAGCAAACTCGCGATAGCTCGTTCACTGGGCGCCACGATCACCGTCAATGCGCGCGATCCGGATGCGGTCGCCAAAGTCAAAGAAGCAACACGCGGTGGCGTTGATTTCGCCTTTGAAATGGCCGGCGTGATTCAGGCGATGGAGATGGCTTATCGCATGACACGCCGCGGCGGCACCACAGTCACCGGCAGTTTGCCGCACCCTCAGCACAATTGGCCACTGCAGCAGGTGAGCCTGGTGGCAGAAGAACGCACCGTCAAAGGCAGTTACATCGGCTCTTGCGTTCCGGCGCGCGATGTGCCGCGTTATATCGGTCTTTATATGGCGGGCAAACTGCCAGTCGATAAACTGATGGGCGAGCGCATGAAGCTCGATGACATCAATGCGGCATTTGACCGGCTGGATGCGGGCGAGAGCATGCGCGATCTGGTGGTGTTCTAACGATCGCGTCGACAAAGACGTTGTTTCTGTAAACAGGCAAAGCCAATGCATCCCGGCTTTCGCCCACTACTGTCCGGAACATCTGCCCTGAAACGAATGCCTTCTTGTCAGTCTCTTACCTTTAACGATCATGGACCCCAGCTTTCGCTGGGGTGACGATTTTCGGGCTGATGGTCCTGAATTCCGTCGCCCCACCGGCTGCGTGGGCGTATCGCATGCGATTCGAATTCCCCAGTGCTCTCGGCGGAAGGTATCGTGGGGGTTTCAGACCGCCTATGGTCTGCTCGCGGATTCGAATCAGGGCACCTATTTTTGCGCTTCAATCACCGGCTTCGGTTTGCCCTGTGCATCGGACAAGCGATATTTGGTACGACGGTCACCCATCAGATCGCGCAGATCACGAATACTCAATTCAGTCACTTCATGCATGCGAATCAGCAGGGACGCCCCCACCGGGAGTGTGCGGTGACGTATTTTGCTGATCACAGGCGGTGCGATTTCGAGTGCACGAGATAGGGCTGCATCATTTTTGAGTTTCATGCGCCCGCGCAAAGTGTCGAGCAGATGGTTTGGGTTGTAGGTGGATTGCGAAGCGAGTGAGTGGGCGGGTGATGTTAGTCGTTGCTGATGTTCCATGATGTTCCTCGGTCGGGTCGTAAGAAGCGCAATGATTCGATTGCGTACATGACATGACCGCCTTGGTGGTGGACAAGTTCCGGAAAAACATCGCTGTATTGTATTTTTTATTAACGCAGGGTTGTGCCATGCGATGTTTTACGCATCGCATGGCGGGTCAATGCGTTTCAGTCACCACATTCGGTAAGAGAAAACGCTAGGCAGGTTGTTTTGCATAGTCATCGCCTGCTGCACTGCCAGCAGGTTGGCGTACGGGTCGTAGCCACTCAATCCCAGCTGGGTACTCTGCGGCATCATCTGCGGCAGTTCCCGGTAGGCGTTGGCCAGCGTCTGCATAACTGTTGGCGAGCCCATCAATCCGCCCAACATGCCTGTGGTGCTGCCTATACCAGCGGTGGGTTGCTGCTGTGCGGGCAGGAGTCCCACTGCGCGCGGAGCATCCGGCAGGCCGAAGCCTGTGCGGCGCTGATCGCCCACCATCACGGGACGACAGGAGGCTTTGATGATCTGGAACAGACGCTCGACGCGCTGCGCATTGCGCATGCGAATTGCGCCCTGAAAATCAGGGTGATGCGCCAGTATCAGTGCGGCCAGTCCGGTGACATGGGGCGCGGCCATGGAAGTGCCATCCCATGCGGCGTAATTATTGTCAGGGACGGAGGAGGTAATGGCGACACCGGGTGCGCACACGGCAATTTCTGGCCCGAAGCAACTGAAACGCGCGGCATAGAAGCCATTGGTATCCATCTGCGGTGTCAGACTTTGGGTGTGATAGCTGTCGGCCGGGAATTCATGCAGACGGCCAATCGCAGCGACGGCGAGTACGTGCTGCGAAGCGGCCGGATACTGAACCGCACCGCCCGAATTGCCCGCGGCGACGATGCACGCAACGCCCGCCTGACGCGCCCGCAGCAATTGCTGCTCCAGTGCCTCGGAGGGTTCAGCACCGCCCAGGCTCAGGTTGACTACATCGACTTGTTTCTCGATGCAGTATTCGAGCGCATCGATCAGTTGACTGATTTGGCCTCCCGGGAAGAGTTTGCAGGCATGTATTTCCGCATCGGGCGCGAAGCCACGTACACCCACCGCTGAATCGAGCCCGGCAATTACCCCGGTACAGTGAGAACCATGCGCCAGCGTATCAACCGTCCAGGTACTGGTGTCACGCTGTTTGTTGATGATGTCGTAGCCGTGAGTGATATGGGTGAGGTCTTGATGCTTGTTGGCAGCGCCTGAGTCGACCACGGCAATCCGTATGCCCTGTCCACGGAAATGCGGTGGCAGCTGATCGAGTCGCATGGCTTTTTGTCCCCAGCTTAATTGCTGCTGTTTGGGGAAATTGGCCAGCGAGGGCCAGTCCGACAAAGCGCGTAGCTTGACGACGTTGATTTCCTCATCGCTGATGTCGGGCTGTTCCTGATAAAAACTCCAGTAATCCATACGCGGCTTGACATACAGGCGGCGCACGCTGGTGGTCGTTTCACCAAATAACGTAAGTCTGACTCTGCCATTCGCATCGGTGACGCCGCGTGCGGGCAGCAAACTGCCGAACATGTAAACCTCAGCACCTTCAATGGGCTTGTCTTGCGCGGTGACGAAAAACTCGGCTGTCAATGCACCGCCGCTCATGGGTAAGCTGTAGTTCACCAGTTCGGACTGCGGATAATTCACATCCAGCAGTTGCAGGCTCTGATCGCGCTCGACAATCAGCTGTCCCTGCGATTGCATGGCCAGCGCAGTGGCCTTTTCTTCGGCCATGCGCGCCACGAGCACGCCAGCACCACCCGGCATGCCAGCCCCGAGTGCGCCGATGGCGTTCTTGGGGCCGACGCGGTCAATAATTTCGATGTCGGGACTGTCGCGCAATGCTTGCTCGACGACTGAAAACTGCAGTGGTGCGATGCCCATCATTTGCAAGGTCGGATTGTGTCTGGGCGCGACCAGGAACTGGCCTTTGCGTTTTTTAAGTTCGCGCTGTCCCGACTTGCTCTCTGCGCTTGCGCTGTCACGAGGGGCAGCAGCGTCCCTGGGTGCGCTTTCACGCGGGCTGGCAGTTTCTTTGGTTGCGGCTGAAGTTTCCTTTGCAGGCGAGGAGGTCTCTTTTACAGCGACGGGCGTACCGGCACCGGTGGCCGCAGTGGGCTCGGTGGCGCCACTACGACCGGGTTCGGATTTGGATGACATGGTGATCCTTTCATGGAACGGCAAAAATTCAGGCGTCGCCAAACAGGGACAAGGGTCGGTCGGGTTCAATTCGGAGAGCGCCCTCGGCCTGAAAGCCTTGCCGCAGAGCGGCGGCCTTGTCGTGCGCCATCTCGTACACGGCGGTATGCGGTGCATCGCGGGGTCCGATTGTTTCGATCAGATCAAGTTCAGAATCTTCGAGTGCATCATCAACAAAGCGACGCAAACGACGGTTGTCGTTTGCAATGATCAGATAGCGACCACGACCGGCTACTCCCTGAGAAATGGACATGCTTTTTCCTGTCTGGCGTGAAGATGAAATGACGCAATGCATACGATGACCGTACGCGACGGGCTTGCCCATCGCGTAGCTGACTACATCAACTCAATGCACGGTCGTCTGACCAGCGCCGTATACCGGTTGCTGTCCATAGCCTTGCTGTTGTTGTCCGTACGCTTGCTGTCCATAAGCTTGTTGGCCGCTACCTTGATAAGGCACGTTTTGCTGCAGCGCCTGCGACCATGCTTGCTGTTGCGACGGGTCCATCTGGAACGGCAAGAGCCGACCCAGTTGACCCGCTGCACCACCAATTTGGCTGCCAATGTTGGAATGACCAAACAGTCCGCCAATAGCGCTGCCCAGTGGCTGGCCAATATGGCCGAGCAGGTTGCCGAAGAAACCTTGCGGGGCGAGCGACTGCCCCTGCTGTGCCTGTTGGGCTTGCAGCTGCTGCAGCTGCTGAAGTTGTTGTAACTGCTGAAGTTGTTGTAGCTGTTGTAGTTGCTGTTGTAATTGTTGTTGCTGCGGTAGCTGGGCGTAAGCCTGCGCGACGGGATCTTGCTGGAACGGCAGCAGACGACCCAGCTGACTTGCGATGCCACCAATCTGTCCACCAAGCCCCGACTGTCCGAACAGGCCGCCGATGGCGCTACCTGCCGGCTGACCGTATTGTCCGATCAGATTGCCGAACCATCCTTGAGGCGACAGTTGTTGCATTTGTTGTTGCGCATAGGCTTGCATGGGATCTTGCTGAAAGGGCAGTAGACGTCCAAGCTGACCCGCAGCACTGCCTATCTGACTGCCGATACCGGATTGACCAAAGAGGCCACCAATGGCGCCACCCAGCGGCTGACCGATCTGTCCGATCAGATTGCCGAACCATCCTTGGGGTGCCAGTTGCTGACCCATCTGATTTTGCTGTTCCTGTTGCTGCTGTAACTGTTGCAGTTGTTGTAGCTGCTGGAGCTGTTGGAGCTGCTGCAGTTGTTGCTGCGCTTGTTGTTGCGCCTGCTGCTGTGCATAGGCTTGCATCATGGGATCCACCTGGAATGGCAGCAGTCCGCCACCTATACCTCCCGCCATCTGTCCAATCTGGCTACCGAGCGCGGCATTGCCGAACATGCCGCCGATGCCCCGGCCGATCAGCCCGCCAAGTGGCGCACCAAACAAGCCACCCAACAAGCCTTGGGGCGCAAGTTGTTGCCCGCCGTAGCCACCTAATTGCGAAATACCATTCATGTCGTCTCCTGTGTGTTGATAGAAAACGGCGCGCGAAAGAAGGTCACGCCGCTTCGGACTATCTTTGTCGGCTGCGACGGGCTTGGCAAATGAATCGGCGATTCACTTGAGACCTCTCAAGCGCATGAATGAAAGACATACGGACAAGAAAAAACCGTGCAGGCGGGAAGCACTGCACGGTTGCGGGATTGAATGCTTGCGTGTTTTATTTCACGAGCAATGTGAACGGATGGACATAGGCTTGCAGCGTCACGAGTATGCCCACCAGCGCAGCCAAGGCAATCGAATGGAAGAATACGTAACGCAGAATTTCACCTTCGTGTCCGTACCATTTCGTGGCCGTGGATGCGACCACGATCGACTGTGCATCAATCATTTTTCCCATCACACCGCCTGAGGAGTTGGCGGCCGCCATCAGCACAGGCGACAGACCGAGTTGCTCGGCAGAGGTTTTTTGCAAGCCACCGAACAAGACATTGGACGCTGTGTCGGAGCCCGTCAATGCAACACCCAACCAGCCAAGCAGTGTGCCAAAGAAGGGATAAAACATGCCGGTGTTCGCAAATGCCAGACCGAGTGTGGAATCCACACCGGAATAACGCGTTGAGTAGCCCAGTGCCAGCATGGCGGCAATGGTGATGAGCGAGTATTTGAGCAGTTTCAGTGTGTCCCAGTAGACGGCCAGCATTTCACGAATCTTGTAACCCATCATGAAAGCAGAAGCGATACATGCAATGAAGATGCCGGTACCGGTGGCAGATAGCCAGTTCAGTTTGAAGATGGCTTCTTCGATTTTGGGTGCCGGTGCGACGGGCGGCATTTTCTGCACGAGCAGGTGCAGATTCGCCCATTCAATCTTCACGATGGAAATACTGTCCAGGAATTTTTTCCACTCAGGGATACCCCACAGCAGAACGATCACGGAAAGAATCAACCAGGGGGTCCACGCATCCATGACTTCCTTGCGGGTGTAGCCATGGCCAGCACCCGTCGATGCGGTGGTATCGCCACCGTCGAAGGTGCCGCTGGCTGAGGTCCAGATTTCTTTGGGCTGCCATATTTTCAGGAACAAGGTCAGGCAGACCATGGACGACACGGCGGCACCCACATCGACCAGCCATGGGCCATGAAAGTTGGAAATCAGGTACTGCGGAATCGCGAAGGCAGCACCTGCCACCAGAACAGCGGGCCATATCGCCAGCATGCCGCGGAAACCGCAGAAGGCCCAGATCAGCCAGAAGGGAACGATCAGCGAGAACAGCGGCAGCTGGCGACCGACCATGCCGGAGAGCTCCAGCATGTCCAGCCCCGTCACGCCAGCCAGCGCGATGATGGGTGTGCCAAGCGCGCCATAAGCGACCGGCGCCGTATTGGCAATCAGAGACAAGCCCGATGCGGCCAGCGGCGCAAAACCCAGACCGATGAGCATGGCGCCCGTCACAGCGACCGGGGTACCGAAGCCACCCGCACCTTCGAAGAAAGCGCCGAAAGAAAATGCGATCAGCAATAACTGCAAGCGACGATCGCCGCTGATGCCGGCGATGCTTTCGCGCAGAATTTTGAACTGACCTTTTCGGTCGGTGAGCTGATACAGAAAAATGACGTTCAGGATGATCCAGCCAATCGGAAACAAGCCGTATGCAGCGCCATACAGCGCAGAGGCCACCGCGACATTGGCCGGCATCGTAAAGCCCCAAATGGCGACCACCAGCGCAGACACCAAGCCCATGACGGCAGCTATGTGTGCTTTGATATGAAAAAAGGCCAGCGCCGCCAGCATGACGACCACTGGAATGGCGGCCGCGAATGTCGACAGCCAGACATTGTTGAACGGGTCATAAACCTGTTGCCACATAATGCGTCTCCCCGTGATTATTTGTTATTGTGCAAAACACGACATCATATTGAACACTGGAAACCTTGTCCACGCGTTTGCCCCGATGCCAGCGCCCGAATTTTGATTGATCGCTTGAAAAATCTTGGGATTATTTTGAAAACATTTGAAGCAAGCACTAAATAAACCTGGCTCTCAAGGCCACTCAGCGCCGCATTTTTTTGTGCAGACAAGATAAATCCAAGGTTTGCCGCAATGTTTCTGCCGTCATTGCGTGCAATCCGTAAAAATCAAGCCAGAAATTATTGTCAAAATAATTACTTCTGACTTGATGCAACCTCATGATGTCCTGTCATCGCTGATTGGTTTTTACGTCGCCAAAAATCGCCGGATAACCATGCGGCAGGCACCGGTAATAAGGTGGGGAGCCTGTCACCTTGCCCCCAAGGGCGGCGGCGGCTCGCCAAGCCCAGCGCGGATCACTGATGAACGCGCGGGCGAGCGCAACGATGTCTGCCTTGCCTTCCCGCAGGATATCCTCCGCCTGTTGTGGCTCCGTAATCAGGCCGACGGTGATCACCGGGATGCGCACCGCTTTGCGAATGGCTTGGGCAAATGGCACTTGATAGCCGGGACCCAGCGTGATTTTTTGATGCGCCGCGACACCGCCTGAGGAAACATCAATGAAGTCTGCACCGTGGGCCTGCAGCTGCTGCGAAAACGCAATGCTCTGTTCCAGATCCCAGCCGCCTTCTGCCCAGTCTGTCGCTGACAGTCGCGCACCGACGGCAATGTCGGGACCCGCTGCTGTGCGAACGGCGTCAAAAATCGCCAGGGGCAGGCGCATGCGGTTTTCCAATGAGCCGCCATAGGCATCGGTACGTTGATTGGACAGGGGCGAGAGAAATTCATGCAGCAGATAGCCATGCGCGCAATGCACTTCGATCACGTCAAAACCCAACGCGCGCGCACGCTGTGTGGTGGCGACAAAGTCTGCCGTCATACGGGCAATGTCCTCAGGCGTCATGGCCTTGGGCGGTGTTTCATCAGGCTTGTGGGGCAACGCCGAGGGGGCAAGGGTTTCCCAGCCGCCTTCTTGTGCGCTCATGAGCGCACCGCCTTCCCAGGGACGGTGGCTGGATGCTTTGCGGCCAGCGTGACCGATCTGCAGCGCGAGTTTGATGGGCGAGATCGCCCGTATGGCGTCAACGACGCGTTTGAGTGACCGATGATTGTCATCGTTATACAAGCCGAGGCAGCCGGCCGTGATGCGACCCTCAGGGCTGACGGACGTCGCCTCCACAAACAGCAGGCCCGCACCAGAGAGCGCGAGCGAACCGAGGTGGGCCATGTGCCAGTCATTGGTATTGCCATCATTGCCGGAGTACTGGCACATCGGCGAAATCATGATGCGGTTGGGGAGTGTCTGGGCGCCGATGGTGATCGGCGTGAATAGCAAGGATGGGTTCATGTCTTCTTTGATGCCAAATAGAAAGCCGACACTGTAAGCGTGCGGAGGTCGGAGTACAAGGGGCAGACCGAGAAGCCGTTCCGGTCGGGGGGCCGGGGCTGGCAGCGTGTTTACCTTGCGCGAAAGAGAAGAAAGCCGGGTAGGTCGCCCACCCGGCCGCGGTCGTGCAGGGGCAATCTATGGTGTGTCTAGCTGGATTTCAGTTTAAAGCGTGTTGGCAACGCATGCACCTGCCCTGAATCGGCCAGTGCGCTTTGCTTCATCATCAGGTGATCTTTCTCATGCTGCTCGGCCACGTACGACAAATAACGCATGCAGGAGACACGCAGGAAAGAGGACAGATTATCGACCCGTCCCTGACGCTCGATGATCTCATCATACAGTTTGCTGATGAGTTGATTGGTCGTCATCTGATCCTTGGACGCGATGCGCGCGAGAATGTCCCAGCACAGATTTTCCAGACGGATGCTGGTCACCACACCATGAATTCGCATGGAACGCGTGCGCTGCTCATAATGAATCGGGTCAGCGCTGGTATAGATATCGCACATGGGTTCTCCCCAAAAAAATCAACGGACGCATCAGTGCATCCGTTGAAAGTTCATGCAGTTTGATTTACTTGACGGTCGCCAGATACTCAATGATGCTCTTCCGAACAGCGGCATCATTTTGTTTGTACATCATGTAAGTACCGGATGCGAGGGCTTGCGGGTCAGTGAGCCAGGCCTCGAGCAACTCGGGCGTCCACTTTTGTCCCTCCAGCCCTTTTTTGAATTCAGCTGAGTACCGGTAGCCGTCCATCTTGCCCGCCTCTTTGCCCAAAACGCCCAAGAGGTTCGGACCCGCACCAATAGGCGCGTCTTTGGTCACGGCGTGACAAGCAGCGCACTGCTGTTTGAATAATTTTTCACCAGCGGATTCAGCCTGAGCTGTGCCCGCTGCTGCCCCGAACAACAGGGCAGCAGCCAGCATGGCCGGTGTGGACCATGCTGCTTTCATTACAGCTCCTTGCGCGACATGGCGTTGGCAATGTACTCGGCCTGACGGATGGCCAAGGCCACGATTGTCAGCGTCGGGTTCTCTGCTGCACCACTGGTGAATTGGCTGCCGTCAGAGACGAACAGGTTCTTGATGTCGTGCGCCTGACCATGCTTGTTGACGACACCATCCTTGGCTTTTTCACTCATCCGGTTGGTACCGAGGTTGTGGGTCGAAGGATAGGGCGGTGTGAAGATCACGCGCTTGGCACCAATGGATTCGTACAGCGCCTTGGCTTGCTTGAAGCCGTGGTTACGCATCGCGATGTCATTCTTGTGATCGCTGAATTGCACATTCGGAATAGGCAGACCAAATTGGTCTTTTTCTGTCTTGTGCAATGAAACGGCGTTCGAAGACTGCGCCATATCTTCACCGACGAGCCACATGCCCGCCATGTTGTCGTAGGCATCCATCGCGGTGGAGAAATCACGGCCCCAGGTACCTGGATCGAGGAAGGCTGCGAGGAAGGGAACACCCAGCGACAGGGTTTCCATTTCATAACCACCGACGAAGCCGCGGCTCGTATCGTGACGCGATTCATCCGAAATGATGCCGGCCATGGTGGTACCACGGAACATGTGCACCGGATTTTCGAAGGTCGCATAGACCGACCCGGTCATGTGACGCATGTAGTTTTTGCCGACCTGACCGGAGGAGTTGGCCAGTCCGTTCGGGAACATGGTCGATGCCGAGTTCAGCAGCAGACGTGGCGATTCGATCGAATTGCCTGCGACGCAGATGACACGCGCTTTTTGCAAAAAGCGATTGCCTTTGGAGTCGCTGTACATAACGCCGGTGACTTTGCCGGTGCTGTCATGCTCGATTTTCAGTGCCTGTGCATCAGGACGCACTTCGAGGTGACCGGTTTTTTCGCCCTTGGGGATTTCGGTGTAGAGCGTGGACCATTTCGCGCCGGATTTGCAACCCTGAAAGCAGAAACCGATCTGCTGGCAGGAGCCGCGACCATCGCGAGGCTGCGAGTTGATGGACATATTCCCGGTATGGAATTTCTTGTAGCCGACTTTTTTGGCACCAGCAGCGAGCACCTTGTAGTTGTTATTGCCCGGCAGACGAGGAATACCATTGGTACCGGTCGTGCCCATCTTGTCTTCAGCGCGTGCGTAGAACGGCTCGAGATCTTTCAGTGTGATTGGCCAGTCGAGCAGGTTGGCGCCCGCGACATTGCCGTAATTGGTGCGTGTTTTGAATTCATGTTCCTGGAAACGCAGCGATGCGCCAGCCCAGTGCACTGTGGAGCCGCCGACTGCCTTGACGATCCAGGCAGGCAGATTGGCGAAGTCTTTCGCGACACGCCATGTGCCGGAGGTGGTCCGTTTGTCCAGCCAGGAAATCTTGCTGAACATAGGCCATTCGTCATTTTCAAAATCATTGATTTCATGACGCTTGCCTGCTTCAAGAATAACGACATCAATACCTTTTTGTGCGAGCTCATTGCCCAGCGTGCCGCCGCCAGCGCCTGAGCCGATGATGACAACTACCTCATCCTTGAGGTCAAATTTTTTGGAAGCCATGCGT